>JBATEO010000034.1:0-67426 GCA_049664045.1 Prochlorococcaceae cyanobacterium | reverse complement strand
GTTGTTGGTGGAGGTGACCCATGCGCAGAACTGCTCCCAGCTGTTGGCGCCGGAGCGCTGCTGGAGAGTGGTGGTCATGAGAACAGGGGTTGGGGAAGACGGTCCGGACGGCCGGCCAGCGTGATCTCGCAGATCGAGCTGACCGCAGCGCTGCCGCAGGGGCAGAGCCAGGTCCGGAGGGGATGCAGGACGGGAACCCGTCACCAAGCAACGTAACAGAACATTGCGGCATTTGTGAAGGGGCGTTGCGCTGGCCTGGGGCCGCGGGGCTGCGGTCCTCCCCTCCCCGCTCACACCTCGCCTGCCGCTCCTGTCGTCATGTCCTGCGCCCCTGTCATCACCTGGAGTCCGAGCGTCACCCTGGTGCCCACGCGGGCCTGCTTCAACGCCTGCGGCTACTGCAGCTTCCGGCGCCCGCCGGCCCCGGGGGAGCTGGCCAGCGGGTGGCTGGGCGACGGCCTTGCGGATGGTGACGCCCAGGCCCTGATGGCGGCCCGTCCAGAGGCTCGGGAGGTGCTTCTCCTCAGCGGTGAGCTGCCCCCCGGATCCAAAGGCAGGCTGCGCTGGTTCGGGCGTCTGCGCCGCCTCAGTGAGCTGGCCCTTGCGGCCGGGCGTCTGCCCCACACCAATGCAGGCCCGCTGTCGCTGCGGGAGATGGCCTGCCTGGGGCGGCTCAATCCATCCCTGGGGCTGATGCTGGAAGGCCTGGGTCCTGCATACGACGCCCTGCACCGGCAGGCCCCCAGCAAGCGGCTCGCGGTGCGTCTGGCCCAGTTGGAGCAGGCGGGCCGGCTCGGCATCCCCTTCACCACCGGCCTGCTGCTGGGGGTGGGGGAAAGCGCTGCGCAGCGCCGCGATGCCCTGGAGCTCATCGCCGTGTTCCAGCAGCGCTGGGGCCACATCCAGGAGGTGATCCTGCAGCCCTGGCGGCCCGATGGTCCGGCCGCCGCACCCCTCGCCCCGGCGATGGTGAATGAGCTGTTGACCACCATCGCCGAGGCGCGGCGGATCCTCCCCCCGGAGGTGCATCTGCAGTTGCCGCCGAACCTCTGGCCCGCCGATCGCCTGGTGGAGGCTCTGGAGGCCGGCATCGATGACCTGGGCGGGATCGACACCGGCGATGTGATCAACCCCGCCTACCCCCAGACCTCCGTGGTCCACCTGGGGGGATGGCTCGAGCGCCATGGCTGGCGCCTGCGCCCACGTCTGTGCGTGCATCAGCGCTGGATTCCCCGGCTGCCGCCGCCGCTGCGCCACCGGGCCGAGGCGATGGCCCAGCAACTGAGGGCGGCTGGTTAGCGTCCGGCCACCTCTTCCAGGTTTCAGAGCCTTGAGCGCCGCGAGCGACCACCGGGTGCTGCTGGTGCGGCTGCCCTGCAACCCGATCTTCCCGATCGGCCCCATCTACCTGGCCGATCATCTGCACAAGCAGTTCCCGGGTCTGCCCCAGCGCATCCTCGATCTGGCCGCGGTGCCTGTGCTTGATGTGCACCGAGTGCTGCGCCGCACCGTGGATGCCTTTCGGCCCACCCTGCTGGTGTTCTCCTGGCGCGACATCCAGATCTACGCGCCGGTGGACGGCCGCAGCGGCAACCCGCTGCAGCACTCCTTCGAGGTGTTCTACGCCCGCAATCCGCTCAAGCGCCTGCGCGGTGCCCTCGGTGGGGTGGGACTGATGGCGGCGTTCTACGGCGAGCTCTGGCGCAACCTGCGGCTGGTGAAGCAGGGGGTGAGCCGGGCCCGCCGTCACCATCCCCAGGCCAGGGCGGTGATCGGCGGCGGGGCGGTGAGTGTGTTCTACGAACAGCTGGGCCGCCGGCTGCCCCGGGGCACGGTGGTGTCGGTGGGGGAGGGGGAGCCCCTGCTGGAGAAGCTGATCTGCGGCCAGTCGATCGCCGGCGAACGCTGTTTCGTGGCTGGCGAACAGCCCCGGCAGGGGCTGATCCACGAACAGCCGGCGGGGATGGAGAAAACCGCCTGCGACTACGACTACATCTCCAGCATCTGGCCCCAGCTGGACTGGTACCTGGAGGGCGGCGACTTCTACGTGGGCGTGCAGACCAAGCGCGGCTGCCCCCACAACTGCTGCTACTGCGTGTACACCGTGGTGGAGGGCAAGGCGGTGCGCGTCAACCCCGTGGAGGAGGTGATCGCCGAGATGGGCCAGCTCTACGCCCGCGGGGTGCGCGGGTTCTGGTTCACCGACGCCCAGTTCATCCCCGCACGCCGCTACATCGAGGATGCCAAGGCCCTGCTGAGGGCGATCCTGGCCCAGGGCTGGACGGACATCCGCTGGGCGGCCTACATCCGCGCCGACAACCTCGATGCCGAGCTGGCCGAGCTGATGGTGGCCACCGGCATGGAGTATTTCGAGATCGGCATCACCTCCGGCAGCCAGGAGCTGGTGCGCAAGATGCGCATGGGCTACAACCTGCGCACCGTGCTGGAGAACTGCCGGTTGCTGGCGCGGGCCGGCTTCCGCCACCACGTGTCGGTGAACTACTCGTTCAACGTGATCGACGAGCGGCCTGAGACGATCCGTCAGACGGTGGCCTACCACCGCGAGCTGGAGCGCATCTTCGGGGCTGACATGGTGGAGCCGGCGATCTTCTTCATCGGCCTGCAGCCCCACACCCATCTGGAGCAGTACGGCTTCGAGCAGGGGCTGATCAAACCCGGGTACAACCCGATGAGCATGATGCCCTGGGCGGCCCGCAAGACCCTCTGGAACCCCGAGCCCATGGGCAGCACCTTCGGCCGCATCTGCCTGGAGGCCTTCGACACCAACCCCGGCGACTTCGGGCGCACGGTGATGGACCTGCTGGAGCGCGACTATGGCCTGGCGCCCCTGGAGGAGGCCCTGCATGCGCCGGTGGAAGGCCGTCGCGCCCTGGCCACGGCGGTGCGCTGAACCGCCAGGAGCGCGGCCAGGGCGATCCAGCCCAGCACCCCTCCGAGCGGGTTCACTCCGCCGTCACCGGGCCCTGTCCACCAGCCTGGTGCCCCTGGGGCGATCCCCATCAGGCCGGACTGCAGCACGAACCACCCGCCCACCAGGCCGCCGTGCAGGGCGATGGATGCCCAGAGGGAGCCGCCCTGGAGACGGCGCTCCAGGGCCAGGGCCAGTCCCAGCAGGGTCAGGCCACCCAGCAGCATGGGTGCGAGCAGGCCCGGTGCCCGGTACCAGGGATGCACGAGCGCAAAGATCAGCCCCTGCAGGCCCAGGGCGTGGCGGGGGGCCAGTCGCAGCTCCAGTTCGCCCCAGAGCCAGCCCCGGAACAGCAGTTCCTCGGCAAAGCCCACGCCCAGCCCGAGGGCGAGGCCGTTGACGGTCCGTGCCAGGTCGGTGTCCCCCAGCCAGCGGGCCTGACCGGAGAGCATCAGGCCGGCGCTCAGCGTCAGCAGCAGCACGCTGGCCGTCAGCAGCCCGCGCCCACCGCTGCGCAGCGCCAGCGTCCAGGGCAGGGCGAGTCCCAGCCGCCGCCAGGGGCGTTGCTCCCCCCATAGCCGGCGCAGCCGGCCGGGCAAGGTGAGCAGCAGCAGCCCAAGGGCGATGACGGCTCCGGCCAGATCGAGCTGATCGGGCCGCATGCCGGGGGACAGCAGGGCAAGCGGCCTGGCCAGCAGCCAGCCGGCGGCCAGCAGCAGGGGCACGTAGAGCAGGGTGCCGAGCCAGTGGGGCGCAGGTGGGGCGGCAGGTTCGCCCACCGTGCCCATCAGCTCTCGGGCTCCAGGCTGCTGGTGAGGCCCTTGGCCTTGAGGGATTCGCAGTAGAACTCCGCCGGCTCCAGGTCGCACACGATCACCAGGCCCACGCCGGTGTTGTGGGCCTCGAGCATCACGGCGATGGCGTCCTGCTCGCTGAGGGCCGGCACCACCTCGCGCAGGGTGGTCACCACATATTCCATGGTGTTCACCGGGTCGTTGTGGAGCAGCACCTTGTAGCGGGGCGAGGGCTTGCGCACCCGCTCCGGGGCTTTCTCCATCACCGCCGCACCGCCTTCGCGGCCAGGGGTCTGGGTGGCTGTGGGTCGGGTGGTCATGGCCACAGCTGACATGACAGCTCCCCCATTAAAGAGCCCGGATCCGCCGCATCGCCTCCTCCACGTTGGCGCGGCTGTTGAAGGCCGAGAGGCGGAAATAGCCCTCGCCGGCGGCTCCGAAGCCGCTGCCGGGGGTGCCCACCACGTGGGCCTTGCCGAGCAGATGGTCGAAGAACTGCCAGGAGTCGAGCCCGGCGGGGGTCTTCAGCCAAACGTAGGGAGCCTGCTCGCCGCCATGCACCGCGATGCCGGCGGCACTCAGCTCCCGGCGGATGATCGCCGCGTTCTCCATGTAGAAGCTCACCAGACCCTTCACCTGGGCCTGGCCCTCGGGCGAATACACCGCCTCGGCGCCGCGCTGCACGATGTAGCTCACCCCGTTGAACTTGGTGCACTGGCGACGGTTCCACAGGCCCCACAGCTCCACCGTCTCGCCATTGGCGGCCGTGCCCATCAGGCCGCGGGGCACCACGGTGAGGGCGCAGCGGGTGCCGGTGAAACCGGCGTTCTTGGAGAAGGAGCGGAACTCGATCGCGCACTCCCGCGCTCCTTCGATTTCGTAGATTGAGTGGGGCAGCGACGGGTCCTGGATGAAGGCCTCGTAGGCGGCGTCGAACAGGATCAGGGCGTCGTTGGCGCGGGCGTAGTCCACCCAGGCTTTGAGCTGCTCCTTGCTGGCGACGGCGCCGGTGGGGTTGTTGGGGAAGCAGAGGTAGATCAGATCCACCGTCTCGCTGGGAATCTGGGCGGTGAAGCCGTTCTCGGCGTTGATCGGCAGGTAGGTGAGGCCGCCGTACTGGCCGGCGTCATCGGCATCGCCGGTGCGGCCGGCCATCACGTTGCTGTCCACATACACCGGATACACCGGGTCGGTGACAGCGATGCGGTTGTCGGGCCCCAGGATGTCGAGGATGTTGGCGCTGTCGCACTTGCTGCCGTCCGACACGAAGATCTCTTCGGCGGAGATGTCGCAACCGCGGGCCTGGAAGTCGTGCCTGGCGATCGCTTCGCGAAGCCAGAGGTAGCCCTGCTCCGGGCCGTAGCCGTGAAAGCCCTCGCGGGTGCCCATCTCATCGATGGCGGCCTTCATGGCTGCGCGGCAGGCCTCCGGCAACGGCTCGGTGACATCACCGATGCCCAGGCGGATGATCGGCGCGGCGGGGTTGGCCTCGCTGAAGGCCTTCACACGGCGGGCGATCTCGGGAAACAGGTAACCCGCCTTGAGCTTGAGGTAGTTGCCGTTGACCTGAACCACGGTCGCGCTGGAATCGTCGGCGGCATCCTGCTACGGCGCCTGGCCGTGTTGCAGGCTGGCGACCCTCCAGAGCACCTCCATAGCATCGGTGGGTGCCTCCGGTGCCGTCGCCCATGCCCCCCGCCCCCGTGGCTGCTGCAGCTGGCGCCACCTGGTCAGAGTCCCCTGCTGATGCCCGCCTGGACGCTGCCGTGGATTTCGATGCCCTGATCGACCTGGGCATCAGCAAGCCCGCCCGCTACCTGGGCAACGAGCTGGGGGTGCAGCCGCGCGACTGGAACTCTGAGTGGCAGGCAGCCGGCGTGCGCTGGGCACTCACCTACCCCGAGGTCTACGAGGTGGGGGCCAGCAACAGCGGCCACATCATTCTCTATTCGATCCTCAACAGCGTTCCCGGTCAGCTGTGCGACCGCAGCTACCTGCCGGCGCCGGATCTGGCCGCGCGCCTGCGGGAGCGCGGTGCGCCCCTGTTCGCGGTGGAGAGCCGCCGGCCCCTGGCCGCCTTCGACATCCTCGGCTTCTCGCTCAGCTACGAGCTGGGCGGCACCAACATCCTGGAGATGCTGGTGCTGGCCGGCATCCCGATCCGGGCTGCCGAGCGCGGCGACCTGCCGCTCGCCCACCCCGAGGCGCCGCCGCTGATCTTCGCCGGCGGCCCCACCGCCACCAGCAACCCCGAGCCCTTCGCCGCCTTCTTCGACTTCATCGCCCTGGGCGATGGCGAGGAACTGCTGCCGGAGATCGGTCTGGTGGTGGCCGAGGGCCGTGCCGCCGGTTTGAGCCGCCGTGATCTGCTGCGCGATCTGGCCCAGGTGCCGGGGGTGTACGTCCCCAGCCTCTATGCCGCCGGCCCTGATGGGGTGTCGATCGAGCCCCTCGAGCCCGGTCTGCCGGCGCGCATCCAGCGGCGCACCGCCACGCCGATGCCCCACTACGCCATGGGGCTGGTGCCGCACATCGAAACGGTGCACGACCGGCTCACGGTGGAGATCCGCCGCGGCTGCACCCGCGGCTGCCGCTTCTGCCAGCCCGGCATGCTTACCCGCCCCGCCCGCGACGTGGAGCCCGAGGCGGTGGTGGAGGCGGTGGAGGAGGGCATGCGCCGCACCGGCTACAGCGACTTCTCGCTGCTCTCGCTCAGCTGCTCCGACTACCTGGCCCTGCCGGCGGTGGGGGTGGAGCTGCGCAACCGCCTGGCGGACAAGAACGTGAGTCTCACCCTGCCCAGCCAGCGGGTCGACCGCTTCGACGAGAACATCGCCCACATCCTCGGCGGGGCGAGAAAGGGCGGGCTCACCTTCGCACCCGAGGCCGGCACCCAGCGCCTGCGCGACATCGTGAACAAGGGGCTCACCGACGCCGAACTGCTGGCCGGCATCCGCACCGCCATGGCGAGCGGCTACCGCAGGGTGAAGCTCTATTTCATGATCGGCCTGCCGGGGGAAACCGACGCCGACGTGCTCGGCATCGCCGACACCTGCCGCGCCCTGCAGCAGCAGTGCCGCGATCTGGGCCGGCTGGAGCTCAACCTCACGATCAGCAACTTCACGCCCAAGCCGCACACGCCCTTCCAGTGGCACAGCGTGAGCACCGGCGAATTCCGCCGCCGCCAGCAACTGCTGCGCACGGCCCTGCGCCAGCTGCGCGGCATCAAGACCAATTTCACCGACCTGCGCCTCTCGGCGATCGAGGACTTCATCGGCCGTGGCGACCGCCGCCTGGCGCCGGTGATCGAGGCCGCCTGGCGCGCGGGGGCGGGGCTGGATGCCTGGTTCGAGTCGGCCGAGCGCAGCCACGGCGCCTGGACCGGCGCGATCGAGGCCGCAGGCCTGGGCGGCCGCTACCGCCAGCTGGAGCTGGGGGCCTGGAGCGCCGTCGAGGCGATGGAGGCGGCGGACCTGAAGGCCTTCTGCCGCCAGCCCCTGCCCTGGGATCACATCGATTCGGGCCTCGACAAGCGCTGGCTGGCCGACGACCTGCAACGGGCCCTGGCCGCCGCCGTGGTGCCCGACTGCTCCTTTGGGGGCTGCAGCAGCTGCGGCGTGTGCGGCCCCGAGCTGGGCCACAACGTGGTGATCCCGCCGCCGCCGGTGCCGCCGGCCCTGCCCCAGCGGGCTCCGGCCAGCGAGCGGGTGTGCCGCCTGCGCATCGGCTTCGCCAAGACCGGCACCCTGGCCCTGATCAGTCACCTGGACCTGCTGAGGTTGCTGGAGCGGGCCCTGCGCCGCACGGGTCTGCCGGTGAGCTTCACGGGCGGCTTCCACCCCCTGCCCCGGCTGCAGGTGGCCCTGCCCCTGCCCCTGGGGGTGGAGGGCACGGGCGAGTGGCTGGATCTGGAGTTCACCGAGGTGGTGGATCCGGTGGCGGTGCGCTCGCGCCTGCAGGCCGAGTTGCCGCCAGGGCTGCAGCTGCTCTCAGCGGCGGCGGTGGCCAGCTTCGGCCCCAGCCTCAGCCAGGAGCTGGCGGCGGCGGTGTGGCACTTCAGCCTCCGGAGCGAGGCCACGCCGAGCCCATCCCACCCCGGCCGGGCGGAGTGGCAGAGGGCGATTGACCGGGTGCTGGCGTCGACGACGCTGCCCTGGCACGACACCGACAAGAAAGGCCGTCCACGGCAGCGCGATTGCCGCCCTGACCTGCTGGATCTGCAGCTGATCGAGACGGATGGCATGGTGGATCCCCCCCCCGGATGGGTGCAGCTGGCCATGCAGGCCTCGGTGGACGCCGCCGGCCGCAGCCTGCGCCCCGATCAGCTGGCCCGCTGGATCGGCGGGGAGCTGGGGGTGCCGCTGCGCAGTGATCGCCAGTGCCGCTCCGCCCTGCTGCTGCGGGAGGAGCGTGCGGGCGAGCGTCCATGTTAGGGTCCATCCAAGGCGACCATGCTGTCTGCCGCAGGCTTTCCGCTGGATCTACCGGCGCCACAAGCTTTATCAGTGCCATCAGCAGTAGGTGGCCTACAGCGCAGACCCCTCTCTGCGCCGTACCCACCTCACTCATCGCATCCGCTGCGCCACGCGAGTTCAACCAGAATTTCTGCTGACCGCGGCTGGCGATGAGTCCGTCGCTCTTCAACCTTTCCAGGGCGGGCAGCGCCCGGAAAGCCTTCCGTCTTGACTCTCCGGTGGCACGTCCTGATGCCACTCACCCTCGGCTGGATCCCGGTGTGGGCCTTCTGCCATCAGCACACGATTCCGCTGCCGCCGTTCCACCTGGCCAGGCCCCCTGCGGCCCAACTCCCCTAACCCATGCCCCAGCAGATCGTCATTGCCGAGCAACTGCGGATCGCCGCGGTTCTCAACGATGAGCGCGTGGACGAACTGGTCGTAGCCCAGGGCCGCTACCAGATCGGCGATGTCTATCTCGGCACAGTGGAGAACGTTCTCCCCGGTATCGATGCGGCCTTCGTCAACATTGGCGAGAGCGAGAAAAACGGTTTCATTCACATCACGGATCTCGGCCCTCTGCGCCTCAAGAAAGGGGGCGCCGGCATCACCGAACTGCTCGAGCCCCGACAGAAGGTGCTGGTGCAGGTGATGAAGGAGCCCACCGGCACCAAGGGCCCCCGTCTCACCGGCAACCTCACCCTCCCGGGTCGTTTTCTGGTGTTGCAGCCCCATGGCCAGGGGGTGAACATCTCCCGGCGCATCGATGGAGAGCACGAGCGCAACCGCCTGCGCGCCCTGGGGGTGCTGATCAAGCCGCCCGGCGCCGGTCTGCTGGTGCGCACCGAGGCCGAGGGAGTGGCGGAGGACCTGCTGATCGATGATCTCGAGGCCCTGCTGCGCCAGTGGGAGGCGATCCAGACCGCCGCGGAAGCGGCGACGCCCCCGGTGCTGCTGAACCGCGACGAGGACTTCATCCATCGCGTGCTGCGCGATCTCTACACCCCCGATGTCAACCGGGTTGTGGTTGACAGCGCCGGAGCTGTGGGCCGGGCGAATGCCTTCCTCGGCGTCGATCACGCCAACGTGCTGGTGGAGGCTCACTCCGAACCCAGCGAGATCCTCGAGCATTACCGGGTGAACGCGGCGATCCGCGATGCCCTCAAGCCGCGGGTGGATCTGCCTTCGGGCGGTTACGTGATCATCGAGCCCACCGAGGCCCTGACGGTCGTCGACGTCAATTCCGGCTCCTTCACCCGCTCCGCCAATGCCCGGGAAACCGTGCTCTGGACCAACTGCGAGGCAGCGGTGGAGATCGCCCGCCAGCTGAAGCTGCGCAACATCGGCGGGGTGGTCATCGTGGATTTCATCGACATGGATTCCCGCCGCGACCAGCTGCAGCTCCTGGAACACTTCACCCAGGCCCTGCGGGACGACACAGCCCGTCCCCAGATCGCCCAGATCAGCGAGCTGGGCCTTGTGGAGCTCACGCGCAAGCGCCAGGGCCAGAACATCTATGAGCTCTTCGGCCGTGCCTGCCCCACCTGCGGAGGCCTGGGCCACGTGGCCGTGCTGCCCGGCACCGACACACTCCAGCCCCTGGCCAGCACGGCCGGTCTGGTGCGTTCGGCCGCGTCCGCGAGGGCCGAGGTGCCGACACCCGGAGCTGAATCGGAGTCCGTCTCCAGCGGTCGCCGCCGCCGTGGTGGCCGCGGCCGCGGTTCGGCGGCACCTCTCGACGGCCCTGCTGCTCAGCTGCCCCTGGCCGGTGTCGGCACCAGCGCCCCCGCGGCCGATTCGGCTCCTGAAGCGGTGGTGGCCGGCCCTGGCCGGCGGGGCGAGCCGGAGCTGGTGGCGGTGCCCATGGATGCCGACCAGGAAGCCGTGTTTGGCTGGCTCGGTCTGAACCCCATGCTGTTGCTGCCGGAGCCCCCCGCAGGCGAGAGCGTGGTGGTGCGGGTGATCCGCCCAGGTGACGACTCCGATGCCGTGCTCGAGGAGGCCCGCGGCGAGCTGGCCGCCAGTGGCTCGCGTCGGCGGCGCGGCCGCGGCGGCAGAGGCGGTGCAGCCGAAGCTGTGGCCGAGCCACCCGCCGTCATCCCTGCTGTCACTCCTGCTCCCGTCGAGATCACGCCCCTGCCGGTGCAACTGCAGCCGGAGCCCGTCGTGACCGTGTCGGTGCCTACGAGCACACGTGAGGAGCCTGTGCCCCTGCCCGTGGCTGACACGCAGGAGGCTGATGCCGACGACAGCGATCAGCCCCGCCGGCGACGGCGCCGTTCATCGGCTGTGCGCTGAGGTCTGACCCTTTGGCAACCGACCCCTGGCTGGGGCGGGATCCGCAGCATTGCGCCGGCGTCGACGAGGTCGGGCGTGGTGCCCTGTTCGGACCGGTGTTCGCCGCTGCGGTGGTGTTGCCTCGGGGATTGATCGCCCCTCTGCTCGAGCTCGGGCTCACCGACAGCAAGGCCCTGACGGCTCGTCGTCGGGCCGCCCTGGTGCCGGCGATCCGGCAGTGGGCCCATGCCTGGGCGCTGGGTCAGGCGTCCGCTGCCGAGATCGACCGGTTCGGCATCCGCACGGCCACTGAGCTGGCCATGCTGCGCGCCCTGCAGAAGCTGCCCGCCTCGCCTGAGCTGGTGCTGGTGGATGGGGTGCTGCCCCTGCGCGGCTGGCGGGGCGCCCAGTCCACGCTTGTGCGTGGCGATCGCCTCTGTCCGGCCATCGCCGCCGCCAGCGTGATCGCCAAGGAGGCCCGCGATCAACTCGTGCGTGAGCTGGCCGGGCGCTATCCCGGCTACGGCCTGGAGCGCCATGCGGGCTACGGCACCGCCCGGCACCGCGCCTCCCTCCTGGACCAGGGGCCAACGCCACTGCACCGGTGCAGTTTTCTGGGCCGTCTGCTCGGCTGAGCCGGCTCTGCTGCTCCGCCTCAGCTCTGCCGGCACCAGTGCTGGAAATCCTCCACCACCTGCTGGCCCACGCGGCTCTTGATGCCGAGCAGGATGCCCGCCAGCAGGGAGCGGCCGGTGCTCTCCAGCACCCGGGCAGGGATCAGCTTCAGCAGCGGCGGCTGGCTCACCTCCACGCTCAAGGTGGCCTCCCCCTCCAGCCCCTGGTCCCCGGCCACCAGCCAGGAGTGCAGGCTGAGCTGAAAGTCGTCCACCAGCCCCAGCCCTTCCAGCTGACAGTCGACTGCCTCCAGCTCCAGCCGCCCGGGGCTGGAGCTGGTGCGCAGCTCCACCACTGGCTGGATCTGCAGCTGGAACACCTGCAGGCGGGTGACGGTGTAGCGGTAGTTCTGGGGAGCCAGCATCTCCAGCTGACTGGGATTCAGCAGAGCCTTGACGACCCTGTCCCCCTCGTTCAGGTAGCTGGCCAGTTGATCACGTTGCTCACGCACGGGCAGCTCAAGCTGCTGACTGGCGCTGAACGCGAGGGGCATGGCCTGCGGCCCGGCGCGGCATGATCCTATCGGCCCGGATCCGGGCCACCCCTCCCTCCGTTCTGGGCTGATGCGTGTCGCCTTTCTCGGTCCCGCCGGCACCTATGGCGAGCAGGCGGCGCTGCAGCTGATTCAGCTGGAGGGGTTAGCCGACGCAGAGCTGGTGCCCCAGCTGGGTATCCGCGGGGTCGTGCAGGCCCTGGCTGACGCTGATTGTGAGGCTGCGGTGGTGCCGGTGGAGAACTCCGTGGAGGGCGGCGTCACGGCTTGCCTCGATGCCCTCTGGGAGCATCCCGACATCACGATCGCCCGGGCTCTGGTGCTGCCGATCCGCCACGCCCTGCTGGGCAGCGGTCCGATCCACGGCATCAGTGAGGTGCTCTCCCATCCCCAGGCTCTGGCCCAGTGCAGCCAGTGGCTGGCCGAGCATCTGCCCGGGGCTCTGCAGCTGCCCACCAGTTCCACTGCCGATGCCGCCCGCATGGTGGCCGGCAGCCGCTTCAGGGCTGCCATCGCCTCCCGACAGGCGGCCTCTGAGCACGGTCTCACCGAACTGGCCTACCCCATCAATGACGTGCCCGGCAACTGCACCCGTTTCCTGCTGTTGCGCCGCGGTCCACGCCGCCGTTCCGGTCCCCTGGCCAGCCTGGCCTTCTCGCTGCGCTCCAACCGGCCCGGAGCCCTGCTCGAGTCCCTGGCCTGCTTCGCTCACAGGAACCTCAACATGAGCCGGATCGAATCGCGGCCCTCCAAGCGGGAGATGGGGGAATACATCTTCTTCGTGGATCTGGAGCTGCCCCCGGAGGAGCAGAGTCCGGCCGCCGCCCTGGCCGCTGCCCTCGAGGAGCTCGAGCCCCTCTGCGAGCACCTCACGCTCTTCGGTGCCTACCCGCTCACAACCCTGGTCTGAGCGGCAGGCTTCACGCCCCGGAAGACCCCGAACTGCATCAGTCCCGTGGCAAAGGCCCAGTGCATGAGCAGGATCGTCGGGGCCTCCCGCAGGCCCTGCAGCACCGCCTTCGGCCCCAGGCCCAGCACCGCCCCTGGGCGCCGCAAGCCCTCCAGGATCGAGTCAATCCACGACGGCAGGGTGGCGGAGGTCCAGTCGCCGGTCTCCACCTGCAGTCCACCCGCCCAGGGGCTGTTCTCGAGGTTCCGGCGCAGCGAGCGGATGCTGGCGAACTCCGGGTGGGCCCACTGCTCCAGTAGCTGCCGCATCACCCAGCGCTCACGCCTGTTCATGGCGCCATCGGCGGGATCGCGGCGGTTCCAGTCGGCCACTGCCAGCCTGCCGCCGGGCCGCAGCACCCGCAGCAGTTCATCGGCGTAGCGTTGCTTGTCAGGCATGTGCGGACAGGCCTCCACGCTCCACACCGCGTCGAACCCCGCGTCGGGCAGCTCCAGTGCCAGTGCGTCCATCAGCGCGAAGCGGCAGTGGGGCAGATCGTCCGGGGTGAGAGCCCGTGCCCGCTCGATCTGGGCCGGGCTGATGCTGATCCCCAGCACGTCCAGGCCGTAGTCGCGGGCGAGGATGCGCGCGCTGCCGCCGATGCCGCAGCCCACATCGAGCACCCGGGCGCCGCGCGGCAGCTGATCGAGGCCGCTCCAGCGCACCAGTTCGTGCACGAAAGCCACCTTGGCCTCGCGGAAGTCCACAGCACCGGGCCGGACCGGCGGCTCTCCGTAGTGCCCGAGATGGATGTGGTCTCCCCAGAGCCGCTCCAGCAGCTGATCTTCCGTCCAGCGGTCATAGGCTGCTGCCACGCTGCCGGCCCCGGCGTAGCGACGGTTGCGCTGCAGCCAGAGGGCACCGCCGGTGGCGGTTGCGGCCAGCGCCGCCAGGCCCGCTGCCAGGGGCCAGCTCATCAGGGTCATGGGTGTTGGAGTGGGCCTGGATGCTTAGGGCCGCTTCCGCGGGACCTGCTACTGGGGCTGGAACGTGTCCTTCAGCACCGTGCGCGCCGCCAGCTGGCGACGGGTGTGATCGAGCAGCTGGAATTCCTGGCGCAGGCGCTCCGCGGTGTCGGTGATCTCCAGCAGTGCCTGCTGGTGATCGGCCACGGGCCCGCCCAGGTGGGAGCCGATCCAGAAGGAGAGTTCCCGCGGCAGATCGGGCAGATCGCTGGGCAGCTGGGCCGGTTTGCCGACCAGCTTGGCGGTGAGTTCCACCACGTCGCGGAGGGCCTGCCGTACCTCCTCGGCCAGGCTGTGGACTTCGCTCGGATCGGCTTCCGCCGCGTCGTCCTCGATCCAGCTCACCAGCGCCACACGGAAGGGCGCTTCACGCACGATGTCCAGCACCCGGAAGCGTTGCTGCCCCATCGTGACGATGTTGCTGCGGTCGTCATCCTGGGTCTGGCAGTGGATCACCTCCGCGCAGCAGCCCACCTCGGCCATGCGCCGCTTCTGGGGGTCCCAGCGCACCACGCCGAAGCGCCGGTCTTCGGCCATCACGGTGCGCAGGAGCATGCGGTAGCGGGGCTCGAAAATGTGGAGGGGCAGCACTTCCTGGGGGAAGAGCACCACATCCGGCAGCGGAAACAGGGGCAGCTCCCGTACGGCCAGTTCTGCCATGGCTTTCCCAGGAGGTGCCCCACGATCCTAGAAAAAACAACAGTGATCCGCGTCAGCCGCGAAACACAGGCGTGCGGATCCGCTCAACTTCGGGGCCGGACTGAATGTCGCAGGACCGGCACTCAGTGGATGATCAGAGCTTGACCTCGATGTCCACACCGCTGGGCAGGTCAAGCTTCATCAGCGCGTCGATGGTCTTGGCGGAGGGGCTGTAGATATCGATGATGCGGCGGTGGGTGCGGGTTTCGAAGTGCTCACGGGAATCCTTGTCCACGTGGGGCGAACGCAGCACGCAGTAGATCTTGCGCTTGGTGGGCAGCGGAATGGGACCGATCGCGGTCGCTGCGGTGTGATCGGCCGTCTCAATGATCTTGTCACAGGAGAGATCGAGCATGCGGCGGTCGAACGCCTTCAGGCGGATGCGGATCTTCTGCTGAGCGATGGTGGCGGACATGGCAGGAAAGGGGGAAGGATGACCTGGCTGTCGCGCCGGCATCCGTACAGGGGATTGTCGAGGTGCTCCGGAAGGGGACTTCACGGATGGGGCGCTGGAGTGGGTGACCCGGCAGTTGGGTCCGGGGGGTCTGTGGACCCACCCGGACCGCAGGTTCAGCGGGGAATCCCGCCAGGTTTCACTCGAGCGAATGGTGTCACTCGAGGATCTTGGAGACCACGCCGGCACCGATGGTACGGCCGCCTTCGCGGATGGCAAAGCGCATACCCTGCTCGATGGCCACCGGGCAGATCAGCTCGCCGGTCATCTTGATGCGGTCGCCGGGCATCACCATTTCCACGTTGGCACCCTCGTCGGAGGTGAAGGCAGTGATCTGACCGGTCACATCGGTGGTGCGGATGTAGAACTGCGGCCTGTAACCGGCGAAGAAGGGAGTGTGGCGACCACCTTCCTCCTTCTTCAGCACATACACCTCGCCTTCGAATTTGGTGTGGGGAGTGATGGAGCCGGGCTTCACCAGCACCATGCCGCGCTCGATGTCCTCCTTCTGGATGCCGCGCAGCAGCAGACCGACGTTGTCGCCAGCCATGCCCTCGTCGAGCAGCTTGCGGAACATCTCAACACCAGTGACTGTGGTCTTGCGGGTGTCCTTGATGCCAACGATCTCGATCTCCTCACCCACCTTCACCTTGCCGCGTTCGATCCGGCCGGTGGCCACGGTGCCGCGGCCGGTGATGGAGAACACGTCTTCGACCGCCATCAGGAAAGGCTTGTCGATTTCGCGCTCAGGCTCGGGGATCGACTCATCGACCGCGTCCATCAGCTCGTCGATCTTCGCTTCCCACTCGGGATCGCCCTCGAGAGCCTTGAGGCCGGACACTTTCACCACGGGGATGTCATCACCGGGGAAGTCGTAGCTGGAGAGCAGCTCGCGCACTTCCAGTTCAACCAGTTCGAGGATCTCCTCGTCGTCGACCATGTCGCACTTGTTGAGGGCCACCACCAGGGCGGGCACGCCCACCTGCTTGGCCAGCAGGATGTGCTCCTTGGTCTGGGCCATGGGGCCGTCCGTGGCCGCCACCACGAGGATGGCGCCGTCCATCTGGGCGGCACCGGTGATCATGTTCTTCACGTAGTCCGCGTGGCCGGGGCAGTCCACGTGGGCGTAGTGACGCTTGCCGGTTTCGTATTCGACGTGGGCGGTGTTGATGGTGATGCCCCGCTCACGCTCTTCGGGAGCACCGTCGATCTGGTCGTAGGCCTGGGCCTTGGCCTGACCCTTCTTGGCCAGCACGTTGGTGATGGCGGCGGTGAGAGTGGTCTTGCCGTGGTCAACGTGGCCGATGGTGCCGATGTTGACGTGGGGTTTCGTCCTTTCGAACTTCTCGCGAGCCATGGGGGTAAAGAATCGGGGGGTGGTTGGGTAGGGAAAAGATCAGGACTTACCCTGATTCTTGGAGATGATGGCTTCGGCCACGTTGCGAGGAACTTCCTCGTAATGGCTGAACTCCATCGAGAAGATACCCCGACCCTGGGTCATGGATCGGAGCTGGGTGGCGTAGCCGAACATTTCGGCCAGGGGCACTTTGGCCTGGACCTTGGACTGCCCATCTTCGACGGACTGTCCTTCAACCTGGCCGCGGCGGGAGGAGAGATCGCCAATGATCGAACCGAGGAAGTCCTCGGGTACTTCGACCTCGACTTTCATCATCGGCTCAAGCAGCACAGGACTGCACTTCTTGACGCCGTCCTTGAAGGCCATGGAACCGGCGATCTTGAACGCCATCTCCGAAGAGTCAACGTCGTGATAGGAGCCGTCAACCATGGTGACCTTCACATCGATCATCGGGTAGCCCGCGAGTACGCCGGACTCGCAGGTTTCCTTCATGCCAGCTTCGGCCGGACCGATGTATTCCTTGGGGACGATACCGCCAACGATTTTGTTGACGAACTCGAACCCTGAGCCCGGCTCTCCGGGCTCCATCTCAATCACCACATGACCGTACTGACCCTTTCCACCGGTCTGGCGGGCAAATTTCCCCTCTCCCTTGGCTCTGGCGCGAATGGTTTCGCGATAGGACACCTGAGGAGCGCCGATGTTGGCTTCCACCTTGAATTCGCGCAGCATACGGTCCACCAGGATCTCCAGGTGGAGCTCGCCCATGCCGGCGATCACGGTCTGGTTGGTCTCCGGATCGGTGGACACCCGGAATGTGGGGTCCTCCTCTGAGAGGGATGTGAGTGCCTTGGAGAGCTTCTCCATGTCGCCCTTCGTCTTGGGCTCGACTGCCACCGAAATCACCGGCTCGGGGATGTAGAGCGACTCGAGAATGATGGGATCGCTGTCGACACAGAGGGTGTCGCCGGTGGTGGTGTCCTTGAGACCCAGTACCGCACCGAGGTCGCCGGCTCTGAGTTCATCCACTTCCTCACGTTCGTCGGCTTTGAGAACGATCAGTCGCGAGATGCGCTCCTTCTTGTCCTTGGTGGAGTTCATCACGTAACTGCCCTTCTGCAGCACCCCCGAGTAGATGCGCACGAAGGTGAGCTTGCCGAAGGGATCGGCCATCACCTTGAAGGCCAGGGCGCTGAAGGGGGAGCTGTCGTCGGCGGGGCGCACCGCTTCGCTGCCATCGGGGAGAACACCCTGGATCGGGGGCACATCCACCGGGGCCGGCAGGTAATCCACAACCGCATCCAGGAGCAGCTGCACGCCCTTGTTCTTGAACGCCGAGCCGCACAGCATCGGCACAAGTCCATGCTTGAGCACGCCCTCGCGGATGCCCTTGCGCAGTTGCTCTTCGCTGAGCTCGCCCTTGTCGAGAAACTCTTCGATCAGAGCCTCGTCGGTTTCGGCAACGGCTTCCATCAGCACCGCACGCCATTCATCCACCTCGTCGACCATGGCGGCGGGCACGTCCGTTTCCTGGATGTCCTTGCCGAGGTCGTCCTTGTAGATGAAGGCGCGGTTCTTGACCAGATCCACGATGCCGCTGAGCTCGCCTTCGGCGCCGATCGGCAGCTGGATCGGCACAGCCTTGGCCTTGAGGCGGTCCTTGATCTGCCCGTGCACCTTGAGAAAGTCGGCGCCGGTGCGGTCCATCTTGTTGACGAACACCATGCGCGGCACCTTGTAGCGGTCTGCCTGCCGCCACACGGTTTCGGACTGGGGCTGCACCCCGCCGACGGCGCAGAACACGGCGATCACGCCGTCCAGCACCCGCATGGAGCGCTCCACCTCAATGGTGAAGTCGACGTGCCCAGGGGTGTCGATGATGTTGATGCGGTGGTCCTTCCAGCTGGTGGAGATGGCCGCGGCGGTGATGGTGATGCCACGCTCGCGCTCCTGGGCCATCCAGTCGGTGACGGCAGCTCCATCATGCACTTCGCCCATCTTGTGGACGACGCCCGAATAGAACAGGATGCGTTCGGTCGTGGTGGTCTTGCCCGCGTCGATGTGAGCGGCGATGCCGATATTTCTGACGCGTTCCAGTGGAAAGGCGCGGGCCACGGGTGTGATCTCCGAAGGGTCTACAAAGGCGGGGCCTACTCTAGTGATCAGGCGCCCCGAGGGAGCTGAGCCTCGGCTCAGTAGCGGTAGTGGGCGAAGGCCTTGTTGGCCTCGGCCATCTTGTGGGTTTCCTCGCGCTTGCGAACGGCGCTGCCGGCTTCGTTGGCGGCGTCCATCAGTTCACCGGCAAGCTTCTGGGCCATGCTGCGTCCGTTGCGTGCCCGCGAGAAATTCACCAGCCAGCGCAGGGCCATGGCAGTGCCCCGTTCCTGGCGCACTTCCATCGGCACCTGGTAGGTGGCGCCACCGACCCGGCGGGCGCGCACCTCAACCAGGGGAGTGGCGTTGCGCACGGCGGTTTCGAACAGCTCCAGGGCGTCGCTGCCGGTGCGTTCGTTGATCAGGGTGAAGGCATCGGAGAGGATGCGCTGCGCGGTGGATTTCTTGCCGTGCTTCATCAGCCTGGCCACCATCATCGAAGCCAGGCGGCTGTTGAACTGGGGATCGGGCAGAACCGGACGCTTCTCGGCTGCGTTGCGGCGAGACATGGAGGAACGGTGAAAGGGCGTATGGGAAGGAAGCCGGAGGTCTGGCTGTTCGGATCAGTGGCGGGTCCGGCGGCCCGGCATTCACTCCTTGGGAGTCTTGGCGCCGTACTTGGAGCGGGCCTGGCGACGATCCTTCACCCCGGCTGTGTCCAGGGTGCCCCGGATGATGTGATAGCGGACACCGGGCAGGTCCTTGACCCGGCCGCCGCGGATGAGAACGACCGAGTGCTCCTGCAGGTTGTGGCCGATGCCGGGGATGTAGGCCGTGACTTCAAACCCGGAGGTCAGCCGTACACGGGCCACCTTGCGCAGGGCCGAATTGGGTTTCTTGGGAGTGGAGGTGTACACGCGGGTGCACACACCACGCCGCTCCGGGCAGGCGCGCAGGGCGGGCGACTTGGTCTTGCGCGTGAGTCGCTGACGCTCGGTACGGATGAGCTGCTGAATGGTGGGCATCGAGGGCCGGAAGTACTGGGGCCGGTGACGAAACGGGTTGCGAAACGACTGGTCGGACGTTCCGACCTCAATCGACAATCCGCCACCTTACCGGGTCGCCCGCCCCCTCCCGGCCAGGGGGCTGAAGGCAGCGCCGCAGGCGCAGGTTCTCACGCCTTCGCGGCTGCGCACGAGAAAGCCGCCCCCGCTGAGGTCCCCGCGGTAGTCGAGGCTCAGGCCCGTGAGCAGCGGGGCCTGGTCGTGGGGCGCGTGCAGGGTCACCCCATCGGCCCGGGCGATCGGCACTCCCGCCAGGTGGCCAGGCCGCAGGCGGATCGTCCACTGCTCGCAGCCCCCCTCCACCAGATCCAGGTGCATCAGGCCAGGGGTTCCTGCCACCGCCGCCTGGCGTCCCAGCTCGGCGGCGGCAGCGGCGGTGAGGCGCAGGCTGTGGCCCTTGGGCATGGCGGAGATGTCGATCCTTTCGCTGACTCCCGCCATCCACTGTCGCAGCTTGAGCCGGTTTCAGGGCACCAGGCCGACTCCGTTGTGCACGCTGCCCACAACGCCCCGGCCCTTCACCTGCAGGCTGCCCCCCATCACCAGCCCCGTGGAGCTGCCGCCATCGAGGTTGAGGGCGTCCCGCAGCCCCATCTGCTGCAGCACCTGGGCCGTCCGGGCCAGGGTGGGGCCGGAGTTGCTCTCACCCTCCAGGGTGATCAGCCACACCTCTCGCCCGTCGCTGGCCAGCACGGTGCGGGGAGCTCCCTGGCTCATGAATGTGGCGGCGAAGCCCTCGGCGCTGCCATTGAGCACGTTGCGTCCGTCCTGGAGCAGCAGCGGTCCACCGCCGATCACCTGCTGGGCATCCCCCAGAGGGCTGCTGGAGCGGCTGCTCAGGCTTACCCGCTCACCTTCCCCCCAGGGCAGGACGGCCCCTCCCCTGGCCACGAACAGCGTGTCCCCGGCCCGCAGCGGAACGCCCCTCTCCAGGGAGAGGCTGTCGAAGCTCTGGAGCACGGTGTCGCCGCGCACGAGCACGGCCGCTTCGCCGCCGCTGAGGGCCTGATAGGCGTGTCCCCAGTCCGCCGTGTAGCGGCTGATGCCCCGCTGCACGAAGCCGCTGTTCACCACCACCACCGGCAGCCGTCTGCCGTCGGCCCCCACCGCCCACTCCTCCAGGCTGAGCCGTCCGAAGCGAGGCAGCTCGCGGCCGTTCCAGGCCGCCACGCCCCGGTGCAGAATCGGTCCTGACAGCCAGCGGCCGTCGCGCTTGAGGGCGCCCAGCGGCAGCCGCCGAACCCGGTTGAAGAATCCGCCGTTGATGGCCACCAGCGCCTGGTTCTGCTGGGCCAGCTGGGTGAGGGTGCCCAGACCGGTCATGCCCCCCGGCTGCACGAGCGGCATCAGCTGCAGGGGGGCGGTGGCCGGTTCCAGGCGCACGGCGTTGATGCGCATGCCCTCGCGGCCGAGACGATCCCAGCGCACGCCCCGGCCCAGCAGCGCCTGCAGGCGGGGATCAATGGGCGCCGGCGCCGACGGCGCTGCCGGGCCGGCGCCTCCGGGCAGATCGATCACCAGTCGGTGGGGCTCCCCGAGGGTGAACACCCGGCTCGGGGTGGTTCCGGTGCTGCTCAGAGCGAGCCCGCGGCTGTCGGGCCGCGTCCTCAGGCCCAGGGCCTGCAGCTGCTGCTGCCCCGCCGCATCGGCGCTGATGCCCACGAGCAGTCCGCCGGCTGCCGTCTCCACCAGCGCCGGGCCGGCCAGATCGAGCACCACCCGCCGCACGCCGGGCTGGCTCGAACTGCGCACCTGCAGCAGGCTGACCACCGGCAGATCCAGCCGCAAGCGATCCTGATCGGCCTGGATCCGCACCCCCACGCCCTGCAGCAGGGGCAGGGCATCGACCGCCACTTCATCGTCCAGGGACTGCTGGGCCCCGGCAGGCACCTTCAGGGGCCGGCCGAACCATTCCAGATCGAGGCTCCCGTCGCTGAGGCTGCGGCTGCTCACCCCGAGCTGGTTCTGGAGCACCTCCAGGGGGAGCCACAGCTCGCTGGGGTTTGCCTCCGCCCCGATCCAGCGCCAGCGGGCCTGCTGGGGCCGTCCGTTCACCAGCAGCGTCGCGCCCTCCCGCGTCAGCTCCACCCTGGTGCGGGTGCTGCTGCGCGGCACCGGTGGAGGCATCCGGGGAGCGGCCAGCGCCACGCCGTCCAGCAGCGTGACGGCCAGGCTGAGGGCCGTCAGGCCCACGACAGCACCACGCAGCGTCCCTGTGCCACCTCCGGCCCGAGCCGGAGGGATCGCCGACAGGGCTGCTTGTGCGCTCGCCATGGCCTTTCGCCTCTCGCTCCACCTTCGGCCGCTGACGTTAAGGCGGTTTCGGGGCGGTTAATCCCTAGGATCTGACGTCCCGCAGGTGCATGCTCCTCCGGGCGCACGCAACACCGGCCCAGCACGGGTCACACCGGCCAGACGACGTGGCCCTCCGGCCAAGACGACACGGCCCCGGCCCGGGATTCGTCCCGGGTCCAGACATGCCCCCTGTCCACTGCCAAGACACTCCGCCGGAACGCTTCGGGTTATGCCTCGACTTCCCCGCCCCGCATGGCCCCACTGCGACAGCCCCGCACCGGCGGCCGTGGCCGGGGAGAAGGATGCCTGCGGTGTGGGCTTCGTAGCTTCCCTGCGCGGTGAACCCAGCCACTGGCTGCTGCAGCAGTCCCTGCGGGGGCTGGGTTGCATGGAGCACCGCGGCGGCTGCGGCGGTGACGGCGACTCCGGCGACGGCGCCGGTGTGCTCTGCGGCATCCCCTGGGGCTTCCTGGAGGCCGTGTGGCCGGAGGCCGCCGGCAGCGCCGGCGCCTCTCGAGGCCTGGGCATGGTCTTCCTGCCCACCGATCCGGCCCGGCGCGAGCAGGCCCGCCAGTTCTGCAACGAGGAGGCCGAGCGTTTCGGCCTGCGCAGCCTGGGCTGGCGGCCCGTGCCGGTGGATCCGGATGTGCTGGGCCCCATGGCCCGCGGCACTGCCCCTTGCATCGAACAGTGGCTTGTCGGGGCCAAGGCCCAGGGCGATGCCCTCGACGCCCTGCTGTTCCGCCTGCGCCGCCGCTGCGGCGACCGCGCGCGCGAAGCCTGGGGTGCTGATGCCGGTGACCTCTACTTCGCCTCCCTCAGTGGCCGCACCGTCGTCTACAAGGGCATGGTGCGCTCGGAGGTTCTCGCGGCCTTCTACGCCGACCTGCACGACGAGCGCTTCGCCGTGACCTTCGCGGTCTACCACCGCCGCTTCAGCACCAACACCCTGCCCCGCTGGCCCCTTGCCCAGCCGATGCGCCTGCTGGGGCACAACGGGGAGATCAACACCCTGCTCGGCAACATCAACTGGGCCCGGGCCGCCGAAACCCACCTCGATGCGGTGTGGGGCGATGCCGCCGCCGACCTCAAGCCGGTGGTGAATCCCGCCTTCAGTGATTCGGCGAATCTCGACGCCACTCTGGAGCTGCTGGTGCGCAGCGGCCGGCCGATCACTGACAGTCTCCTGACACTGGTGCCGGAGGCCTTCCGCAACCAGCCCGACCTGGAGAGCCGCCCTGCCATCCAGGCCATGTACGAATTCAACGCCTGCACCCAGGAACCCTGGGACGGCCCGGCGCTGCTGGTGTTCGCCGATGGCCACAGTGTGGGCGCCACGCTCGACCGCAACGGTCTGCGCCCGGCCCGCTACTGCATCACCAGTGACGGCTACGTGGTGATGGGATCGGAGACCGGGGTGCTGGACCTGGAGGAGTCCCGGATCGTCGAGAAGGGGCGCCTCGGTCCCGGCCAGATGCTGGCGGTGGACCTCGAGCGGGGCCGCCTGCTCCACAACTGGGAGGTGAAGGAGGAAGCGGCGGCCCGCCATCCCTACGCCGCCTGGCTGGCGGACAAGCGCCGCAGCCTGTCTTCCCAGCCCTGGGGACAGGAGCGCCTGCTGGGCGATCTGGACCTGCTGCAGCAGCAGACCGCCTACGGGTTCACGGCCGAGGATCTCGACCTGGTGATCGAGGACATGGCGGGAGCGGGCAAGGAGCCCACCTACTGCATGGGCGATGACATTCCCCTGGCGGTGCTCTCCAGCAAGCCCCATCTGCTCTACGACTACTTCAAGCAGCGCTTCGCCCAGGTCACCAACCCGCCGATCGACCCCCTGCGGGAGAAGCTGGTGATGAGCCTCGAGATGCATCTCGGCAGCCGCGGATCCCCCCTGCGCCCCGATGCTGCCGGGGCCGCCGTGCTGCACCTGGACACGCCGGTGCTCAACGAGAGCGAGCTGGCGGCGCTGGCGGACCAGGGTCTGCCCACCGCCCGGATCTCCACCCTGGTGCCCGTGGAGTGCGGGCCGGCCGGGCTGGAGCAGGCCGTGCTGCGGCTGCAGAGCGAGGCCGAGGCCGCCGTGCGGGACGGCAACCAGATCCTGGTGCTGACTGATCGCATCAGCCTGGACGGCCGCCCCGGCGGCATCAATGCCACCACCACCTACGTGCCGCCGCTGCTGGCTGTCGGCGCGGTGCACCACCACCTGCTGCGGCTGGGTCTGCGCCTGAGGGCCTCCCTGGTGGTGGACACGGCGCAGTGCTGGAGCACCCACCACGTGGCCTGTCTGATCGGCTTCGGGGCCAGTGCGGTGTGTCCCTGGCTCACCTGGGAAACCACCCGCCACTGGCTTGCCCAGCCGCGCATCCAGAAGCTGATCGAAACCGGCAAGCTGCCGCCCCTCGATGGGCAGCAGGCCCAGGCGAACGTGCGCAGGGCCCTGGAGGACGGCCTACGCAAGATCCTCTCCAAGATCGGCATCTCCCTGCTGGCCAGCTATCACGGCGCCCAGATCTTCGAGGCCATCGGCGTCGGCGCTGATCTGATCGATCTGGCCTTCCGGGGCACCACCAGCCGCATCGCCGGCCTGAGCCTGAGCGAACTGGCCAGCGAAACCCTCACCTTCCACACCAAGGCCTTCCCCGAACTGGACCGCACCAAGCTCGAATTCATGGGCTTCGTGCAGTACCGCACCGGTGGGGAGTTCCACCTCAACAGCCCGGAGATGGCCAAGGTGCTGCACGCGGCCGTCAAGGCAGGCCCTGGCTACGACCACTTCAGCGCTTATCAGACCCTGCTGGAGAACCGGCCGGTGACCGCCCTGCGGGACCTGCTGGAGCTCCGGCCGGCCGCGACACCCCTGCCGCTCGAGCAGGTGGAGAGCGTGGAGAGTCTCTGCCGCCGCTTCTGTACCGGTGGCATGAGCCTCGGGGCGCTCTCCCGCGAAGCCCATGAGGTGCTGGCCCTGGCGATGAACCGGATCGGCGGCAAGAGCAACAGCGGCGAGGGCGGTGAGGATCCGGCCCGCTTCCACGTCCTCAACGACGTGGACCAGGACGGTCGCTCGCCGAGCCTTCCCACCATCGGCGGGCTGCGCAACGGCGATTCGGCCTGTTCGGCGATCAAGCAGGTGGCCTCAGGCCGCTTCGGGGTCACCCCCGAATACCTGCGCAGCGGCCAGCAGCTCGAGATCAAGGTTGCCCAGGGTGCCAAGCCCGGAGAAGGCGGCCAGCTTCCCGGACCCAAGGTGGATGCCTACATCGCCTGGCTGCGCAACAGCAAACCGGGTGTGCCCCTGATCTCACCGCCGCCCCACCATGACATCTATTCGATTGAGGACCTGGCCCAGCTGATCCACGACCTGCATCAGGTGCATCCTGCCGCCAAGGTGAGCGTGAAGCTCGTGGCGGAGATCGGCATCGGCACGATCGCCGCCGGTGTGGCCAAGGCCAACGCTGATGTGATCCAGATCTCCGGCCACGATGGCGGCACCGGCGCTTCGCCGCTGAGTTCGATCAAGCATGCCGGCACGCCCTGGGAGCTGGGCCTCACCGAGGTGCACCGCTCCCTGCTGGAGAACGGCCTGCGCGACCGGGTGCTGCTGCGGGCCGATGGTGGCCTCAAGACCGGCTGGGATGTGGTGATCGCGGCCCTTCTGGGAGCCGAGGAATTCGGCTTCGGGTCGGTCGCCATGATCGCGGAGGGCTGCATCATGGCCCGCGTCTGTCATACCAACAACTGCCCCGTGGGGGTGGCCACCCAGAAGGAGGCTCTGCGCCGGCGTTTCACCGGCATTCCCGAGCACGTCGTCAACTTCTTCCTGTTCGTGGCCGAGGAGGTGCGCCAGCTGATGAGCGTGCTGGGGGTGGCCACCATGGACGAGCTGATCGGCCGCAGCGATCTGCTGGCGATGCGTGACGTCACCCTGGCCAAGACCAGCTGCGTGGACCTCTCCTGCCTGCTGGACCCGATTCCCGAGGCTGCCGACCGGAGCTGGCTGGAGCACGACCGGGCTGCCCATGGCAACGGTCCGATCCTGGAAGATCAGCTGCTGGCCGATGCCGAGGTGATGGCCGCCATCGAGGACCATGGCCGCCTCCAACGCACCCTGGCGATCAGCAACACCGACCGCAGCGTGGGTGCCCGCCTCGCCGGTGAGATCGCTGCCCGTCACGGCAACACCGGCTTCGGCGGCGAACTGGATCTGCGCTTCGAGGGTGCCGCAGGCCAGAGTTTCGGTGCATTCCTCCTGCAGGGCATGTCTCTCCACCTGCTGGGCGATGCCAACGACTATGTGGGCAAGGGGATGAACGGCGGCACCATCACCGTGGTGCCCCATGCCGGCGCCATCGATCCCGGCCGCCAGGTGATCCTGGGCAACACCTGCCTCTACGGAGCCACAGGCGGCGAACTGTTCGCCCTCGGCCGGGCCGGAGAGCGCTTCGCCGTGCGCAACAGCGGCGCGGTGGCCGTGGTGGAGGGCGCCGGTGACCACTGCTGCGAATACATGACCGGTGGCGTGGTGGTGATGCTGGGCACCACTGGTCGCAACGTTGCCGCCGGCATGACCGGCGGAGTGGCCTTCATTCTCGATGAGGATGGCCGCCTCGCCGATCGGGTCAATCCCGACACCGTGGCCCTCACCGAGCTGACGACCTCTGAGCAGGAGCTGATGCTCAAGCCTCTGCTGGAACGCCATCTGGAAGGCACCGGCAGCACCCGTGCCGCCCAGATCCTGACCGACTGGCCCATCTGGAAGTCCCGTTTCCGGCTGCTGGTGCCCCCCAGCGAAAAGGCCGCGATGGGCCTCGCCGAGCGGGAGGTGGTGGCGGCTGCCTGAGCAGGCGGCTCAGACAGCCGTTTCCAGCATCAGGCACCCGCGCTCAGCGCGGGTGCTGAAGCATCAGCCGCCTCACCTCCCCGGCGTGGTAGCTGCTGCGCGTCAGCGGAGAGCTCACCACCTGCAGGAAGCCAAGCTGCTGCTCGCCGTGCTGTCGGTAGGCCTCGAACTGTTCTGGTGTCACGAAGCGATCCACCGGCAGGTGCTTCGGGCCGGGCGAGAGGTACTGGCCGATGGTCACGATGTCCACGGCGTGACGCCGCAGGTCGGCCATCACCTCCAGCACCTCGTCATCGCTCTCCCCCAGGCCCACCATCAGGCCTGATTTGGTGTAAGCCCGTGGCCAGCTCTCGCGCACCCGTCGCAGCAGCTCCAGGGAGCGCTGGTAGACGGCCTGTGGGCGGGCTGTTTTATAGAGCCGCGGCACCGTTTCGATGTTGTGGTTGAGCACATGGGGGGCCGCCTCCATCACGGTGGCGAGGGCATCCCAGTTGCCGCAGAAGTCGGGGATCAGCAGCTCGATCGTGGTGTGCGGCGATCCCCTGCGCACCTTCTTGATGCAGGCGACGAACTGGCTGGCACCGCCGTCGGCCAGGTCGTCGCGGTTGACGGCGGTGATCACCACGTGGTTGAGACTCAGCCGTTGCACCGCCTCCCCGAGCCGTTCCGGCTCGGTTGGATCGAGGCCGCGCACGCTCTTGTCGAAGTCGATGTCGCAGTAGGGGCAAGCGCGGGTGCAGCCTGGCCCCATGATCAGGAAGGTGGCAGTGCCGCCGGCGAAGCACTCGCCGATGTTCGGGCAGCTGGCCTCCTGGCACACCGTGTTGAGCTTCAGGTCGACCAGCAGGTCCGCCACGGCGCCGATGCGTTCGCGCTGTGGAGCCTTGACGCGCAGCCAGTCGGGTTTCAGCAAGACGGCGGCGACCCCGCGCGGGCCGGTTGGGAGGGCTCAGGACTCTAGAAACGCCTGGGGCCAGCGGCCCGTGGCATGCGCTCTGGGCGGCGGCGGGAGACCTGCGGCACCTGGCCGCAGCGTCATCCCCTACAGTCAGCCCATCGGGATGTAGCGCAGCTTGGTAGCGCACTTCGTTCGGGACGAAGGGGCCGCAGGTTCGAATCCTGTCATCCCGACTTGCCGGTGATCTCCGCCCCCGGATAGCCGCGGGGCGTCACCACCCAGCCCCCTCTGCTGCGGCTGGTGCTGTTGCCCACCAGCACCAGGGTGAGCATGTCCACCTCCTCCACCGGCAGCGAGGCCAGGGTGTGCACCGTCACCCGCTCCTGGGGGCGGCCCAGCTGGCGGGCCAGCACCACCGGCGTGGAACCGGGGCGCTCTCCCAGCAGGATCTCGCGGGCTCGCTCCAGCTGCCAGTGGCGATCCCGGGAGCGGGGGTTGTAGAGCGCCACCACGAAGTCTCCCGCCGCAGCCGCCCGCAGCCGCCGCTCGATCACCTCCCAGGGGGTGAGGCGGTCGCTCAGGCTCACGGTGCAGAAGTCATGCATGAGCGGCGCCCCGACCCGGGCCGCGGCCAGCTGCAGCGCAGTGAGGCCCGGATGCACGGTGAATGCGGGGCGCCCGTCCACGGGCCGCTGCAGCCAGAGCTCCAGCGCCAGCCCGGCCATGGCGTAGATGCCGCTGTCGCCGGAGGACACCAGCGCCACGTCCAGGCCCTGGCTGGCCAGGTCCAGGGCCAGGGCACAGCGGGCCTCCTCCTCGGTGAGCCTGCCGTCCCAGCGCAGCTGGTCGGGGCGGCGCAGGGGTTCCAGCAGGTCGAGGTAGAGCCCGTAGCCCACCCACACCTTGGCGACGGCCAGGGCACGGCGGGCATCGGGGGTGAGCAGGTCAAGGCGCCCTGGGCCGCTGCCCACCAGATGCAGCTGCCCATGCTGCGGCAGCCACTGCTCTTCGGCCAGGGCGATGGCGAGGGTGGCGGCGCCTTGCTCGCCGTTCCGGGCCCGCTCCACCTGTTTGCCGGCAAGCAGGCGTGCCGCCGGCCCGGCGGCCAGCAGCGCCGAGGCTTCGGCGACACTGGCGGTGCCCATCTCGGCCTCCACCACCGCTGAGGGGTTGGGCACAGCTATCGCCGCCAGTTCGGCGGCGGGGAACCAGCGCAGCGGCCAATGCCGTCGGCGCGCCAGTTCCAGCAGGGCCGGTTCATCGGCCTTCCGGTCGATGCTGGTCATCCCGGCCACGGCCTGGGGGGCCAGGTTCAGCTCCCTCAGGCGCCCATCCACCAGCCGCTCCAGCAGCTCCAGGGAGGTGTGCCGCTCGCAGCCCAGCCCCAGCCAGAGGCTGGGAGGGTGCCAGCGGCAGCCGGGGCCCTGACGGATGGTGATGGCCAGATCCAGCGGTTCCGGTTTCTCCTCTTGGAGCTCTTCAATCGCGGTGAGATGGTGGGCGGCCTCGAGCCGCTGCCAGTGGCGGCAGCCGCTGCCCTGCGCCACCCGCAGCTCATCCTCCGGCTGGGCGGCCTTCTTCATCAAGGCGCTCCAGTCGTCAGAGGCACCACTCCGCCGCCAGCCCCAGTCGCGGCCGAAGCTGTCCAGCGGCAGACGCATCCTGCCGCTGCTGCTGCCGGTGCTCACCACGCAAGCGTCGAGCACGGCCGCCACCTGCTGAGCGAGCCGCTCGGCACCACCCCGGTGCCCTCCCAGCAGGGGAATGGCGTAGCGCCCCTCGGGGTCGAGCACCACCACGGCCGGATCCTGCTGCTTGCCCGTGAGCAGCGGTGCCACCAGCCGCACCACCAGCCCGCAGGCGCCCACCACCACGAAGCCTCGGGCCCGGGCCCAGTGCTCGGCCAGGCTGGCGGACAGCTGGGGATCGCCGCAGAGCACCAGGGGCTGATCGACCACGGCGGCCTGGCGCAGGGGCTCAAGCTGCACTTCACCACCGGGACTGAAGCTCAGCCCCCAGACGCCCTGGCGTTCCATCACGCCTGGTTCTCCCGTGGCTTGCTGGCGTCGGCGGTTGCGTCCGGCAGGTTCTCCCTTGGGACATCCCCCGGCGGATCCGGCTCTGCCGCGGCACGTAGGGGTTCAGAAGCCGCGGCCGCAGCGGGCGGTGCGTCCTGATCGCGAGGCGTTTCCTCGCCGTCCTCCGGGTCGCTTCTCCCATCTCCGGCCTGATCCAGGTGATGGGGGGCGGCAACAGGGGGGGCGAGCTGGGCGTCGCCCTGCGCATCGGAGGGGGCATCAGCTGGCGCGCCGGCGGGGGCCTCTGAGGGGGGTGGGAGCTGGATCTCTCCCAGCAGCGCCGCCAGTTCCGCTTCGCTGAGCGGTCCCCCCAGCCAGCGGGGCTGGCGGGCGGTGCCCCCCACGGTCACCTCGCGCACGAGGCTGTTGAAGGGTGGATTGATGGGCTCACCACGTTCATCCACCAGTTCCAGCAGCACACTGTTGCTGCCGCTGTGCCATCCCTTCAGCCACAGCGGTGCGTTTCGGTCCAGCAGGACGCTGTCACCGTTGACGGTCATGCGCAGCCGCCAGCGCTGGTCGCCCTCCCGCAGGCCCTGGAGCGGGGCATCCTTCAGCAGCCAGTCGATCAGCACCGGTTCGGCGGTGCTCAGCTCTGCCGGGCTGGCGGCAATCAGCTGTGCACTGCCGGCGGCGGGCAGCCCCAGCGGATTGACGGCCGCGCGATGCAACCGGATCTGGGCGGAGGCCCCCGGGGCCTTGACCACTTCCCCCCAGGGTCTGGCGGCGAACGCTGTGATCCGATGGCTGCCAGGGGTGAGTTCCGCCATCGGCACGCTGATCCGGAAGCCTTCCGGGGCCGGTTGCGCGGCGGTCAGCCGCAGTGGCGAACCCTCATCCACCTGCACCGCGATGTGGGCCCCCAGCCCCAGCTCCCCGGCATCCGCCAGAGGCCAGTCGCTGGCGTTGATCTCCAGGTTCCAGCCCCCGGGAGGCAGGAGGCTGCCGTCCCGGGGAGCGGTGATGCTCACCCGGGGATGGCGTGCGGACAGCGCCGCCGCCAGCTGCTGCACCGCCGCCGGCGGCGCCACCTCCTGCAGACGCCCTGTCTGCCGGGCGGCATCCGACGGGCCGGCACCCTGGGATCCGGTCATCCGGCTGGTGCGGGAACAGCCCGTGGGCACCAGTAGCACCAGCAGCATGGCCGCCGTGAGCAGGAGCCGGAGGGGCGCTGCCCAGGGGTGGGTGCGCCATGGTTTGCTGCCAGCCCGCTCCACCCGCACCTCTCCAATGGGTTGCTCTTGGGGCATTCTGCTGGCCGGGGTGGTTGGAGCACCGGAGCAGGACCCGCAGAGATCTTCGCGACCAGAATATAAGCATTGTCGCTTGATTGGGGATTTTTGGATAGGGCTTACTGACCTCAAAAGCCCAGTCCACGACTGGGAAGCGGCCGTATTGAACCTTTGTAACTGAGGCCCGAAGCCCTTTGAAACTGGCCCCTATACTGCGCCGAGCGGTCCCCTAACTGGGGCCCAAGCCCCAGCCGCACCAGGGTGTTTGGTGAGTTTTCACCGGATTCCCGCGGCTGGAGCCCATGGACCGACGGGCTTGTCCCTCAGGCTCCATGGGGCCCGCCGATGGCGTGGCGCCTGCTGACCCCAGCAGGCGCTGTGCCGCCGGCAGGGGTGGGGACCCCCACCTCGACTCCGTCCCTCGAGGAACGTCTCGATGACCATCAGCCCACCCGAGCGTGGGAAAAAGGCCGAGGCCATGGTCGACCGGAACCGCGTTCCGGCCACGTTCGAGCTTTTCGAAAAGCCCGGGCATTTCGACCGCAGCCTGGCCAAAGGTCCCAAAACCACCACCTGGATTTGGAACCTCCACGCCAACGCTCACGACTTCGACAGCCACACGAGCGACCTCGAAGAGGTCTCTCGCAAAATCTTCTCCGCTCACTTCGGCCACCTGGCCGTCATCTTCATCTGGCTGAGCGGCGCCTTCTATCACGGTGCCCGCTTCTCCAACTACACCGGCTGGCTGGCTGACCCCCTGCACGTCAAGCCTTCAGCTCAGGTGGTCTGGCCCGTGTTCGGCCAGGAAATCCTCAACGGTGATGTGGGTGCCGGTTTCAACGGCATTCAGATCACCTCCGGCCTCTTCCATGTCTGGAGGGCCTGGGGTTTCACCAATGAGTTCCAGCTCCTCTGCACCGCCATCGGTGCTCTGGTGATGGCCGGCCTGATGCTCAATGCGGGCGTCTTCCATTACCACAAGGCAGCTCCAAAGCTGGAGTGGTTCCAGAACGTTGAGTCCATGCTCAACCACCACCTGGCTGGCCTGCTGGGCCTGGGTTCCCTGTCCTGGACCGGACACCTCCTGCACGTGTCCCTGCCGACGACGGCACTGATGGATGCCATCGATGCCGGCCAACCGCTGGCCATCAATGGCAAGACCATCGCCTCCTACGCGGACATCCCGCTTCCCCACGAGTTCATCAACCAGGACGTCCTGTCCCAGCTGTATCCAGGCTTCGGCGCTGGTATCTCGGCATTCTTCACCGGCAACTGGGCGGCCTACAGCGACTTCCTCACCTTCAAAGGAGGTCTGAACCCGGTCACCGGCAGCCTCTGGATGACGGACATCGCCCATCACCACCTGGCGATCGCGGTGCTGTTCATCGTGGCTGGCCACATGTACCGCACCAACTGGGGCATCGGCCACAGCATCAAGGAGATTCTCGAGGGTCAGAAGGGTGATCCCCTGCTGTTCCCTGCTCCCAATGGGCACGATGGCCTGTTCGAGTTCATGACCACCAGCTGGCATGCCCAACTGGCCGTGAACCTCGCCCTCTTCGGTTCGCTCACGATCATCGTGGCGCATCACATGTACGCGATGCCGCCCTACCCCTACCTCGGGATCGACTATCCCACCCAGCTCTCGCTGTTCACCCATCACATGTGGATCGGCGGTTTCCTGGTGGTAGGCGCAGGCGCTCACGCGGCCATCGCCATGGTGCGCGACTACGACCCTGCCAAGCACATCGACAACGTGCTGGATCGGGTGCTCAAGGCTCGCGACGCCCTGATCAGCCACCTCAACTGGGTGTGCATCTTCCTGGGCTTCCACAGCTTCGGCCTCTACATCCACAACGACACCATGCGTGCCCTGGGGCGTCCCCAGGACATGTTCAGCGACTCCGCCATCGCGCTGAAGCCCGTCTTCGCGCAGTGGATCCAGGGTCTTCACGCCGCAGCCGCCGGCACCACCGCTCCCAATGCCCTCGCGGGTGTGAGCGAGGTGTTCAACGGTTCCGTGGTTGCTGTGGGTGGCAAGGTTGCCGCTGCTCCGATTCCTCTGGGCACGGCGGACTTCATGGTCCACCACATCCACGCCTTCACGATCCACGTCACCGTGCTGATCCTGCTGAAGGGTGTGCTGTATGCCCGCAGCTCCCGCCTCGTTCCTGACAAGGCCAACCTCGGCTTCCGCTTCCCCTGCGACGGCCCCGGCCGTGGCGGCACCTGCCAGGTGTCGGCCTGGGACCACGTGTTCCTGGGTCTGTTCTGGATGTACAACTCCCTGTCGATCGTCATCTTCCACTTCTCCTGGAAGATGCAGAGCGACGTGTGGGGCACCGTCAACGCAGACGGCAGCGTTCAGCACATCACCAACGGCAACTTCGCCCAGAGTGCGATCACCATCAACGGCTGGCTGCGCGACTTCCTGTGGGCTCAGGCCGCACAGGTGATCAACAGCTATGGCTCCAGCAGCAGTGCCTATGGCCTGATGTTCCTGGGTTCCCACTTCATCTGGGCCTTCAGCCTGATGTTCCTGTTCAGCGGCCGCGGCTACTGGCAGGAGCTGATCGAGTCCATCGTCTGGGCTCACAACAAGCTGAAGGTGGCGCCGGCCATCCAGCCTCGGGCGCTGTCCATCACCCAGGGCCGCGCCGTGGGTGTCGCTCACTACCTCCTGGGCGGCATCGCGACCACCTGGTCGTTCTTCCTGGCCCGCATGATTGCGGTCGGCTGACCTTTCCTGACCTTTCCCAATGGCAACGAAATTTCCTTCGTTCAGCCAGGGTCTGGCACAGGACCCGACAACCCGCCGGATTTGGTACGGCATTGCCACGGCTCACGACTTCGAGAGCCACGACGGCATGACCGAGGAGCGGCTTTACCAGAAGCTGTTCTCCACCCACTTCGGACACCTGGCCGTTATCGGCCTCTGGGTTTCGGGCAACCTGTTCCATATCGCCTGGCAGGGCAACTTTGAGCAGTGGGTCACCGATCCTCTGCATGTCCGTCCCATCGCTCACGCGATCTGGGATCCCCACTTCGGTGAAGGAGCCATCACCGCCTTCACCCAGGCCGGTGCCTCCTCCCCGGTGAACATCGCCTACTCCGGTCTGTACCACTGGTGGTACACGATCGGGATGCGAACCAACGCCGAGCTGTACCAGGGCGCCATCTTCATGATGATCCTGTCGGCCTGGGCGCTGTTCGCCGGCTGGCTCCACCTGCAGCCCAAGTTCCGGCCCTCCCTCGCCTGGTTCAAGAACGCTGAATCCCGTCTCAACCACCACCTGGCGGTTCTGTTCGGCTTCAGCTCCATCGCCTGGACCGGCCACCTGGTGCACGTGGCCATTCCCGAGTCCCGGGGTCAGCACGTGGGTTGGGACAACTTCCTGTCCGTCCTGCCCCACCCCGCCGGCCTGGCTCCGTTCTTCACCGGCAACTGGGGCGTCTATGCCCAGAACCCGGATACCCCCTACCAGGTGTTCAACACCGCTGAGGGTTCCGGCACCGCGATCCTCACCTTCCTGGGTGGCTTCCACCCCCAGACGGAGGCCCTCTGGCTCACGGACATCGCCCATCACCACTTGGCGATCGGCGTGATCTTCGTGATCGCCGGCCACATGTACCGCACCAACTTCGGGATCGGCCACTCGATCCGCGAGATCCTTGAGGCTCACAATCCCCCCAAGGGCACTCCCTTCGGTGGTGCCCTCGGTGCGGGTCACAAGGGGCTGTACGACACCGTCAACAACTCCCTGCACTTCCAGCTGGGCCTGGCCCTGGCCAGCCTTGGTGTCATCACCAGCCTCGTGGCGCAGCACATGTATGCGCTGCCGTCCTATGCGTTCATCGCCAGGGACTACACCACGCAGGCAGCGCTGTATACCCACCACCAGTACATCGCCATCTTCCTGATGTGCGGTGCCTTCGCTCACGGTGCGATCTTCTTCATCCGTGACTACGACCCCGAAGCCAACAAGAACAACGTGTTGGCCCGGATGCTCGAGCACAAGGAAGCGATCATCAGCCACCTGAGCTGGGTGTCTCTGTTCCTCGGATTCCACACCCTCGGCCTCTACGTCCACAACGACGTGGTCGTGGCCTTCGGCACACCCGAGAAGCAGATCCTGATCGAGCCCGTGTTCGCCCAGTTCGTGCAGGCCTCGTCCGGCAAGGCCCTCTACGGCATGGACGTGCTGCTCTCCAACCCCGAGAGCATCGCCGCCACCGCATGGCCCAACTACGGAGCAGTGTGGCTGCCTGGCTGGCTGGAGAGCCTCAATTCCGGCACCAACTCCCTCTTCCTCCAGATCGGTCCTGGTGACTTCCTGGTGCACCACGCCATCGCGCTTGGTCTCCACACCACCACTCTGATCCTGGTGAAGGGCGCCCTGGATGCCAGGGGTTCGAAGCTGATGCCCGACAAGAAGGACTTTGGCTATTCCTTCCCTTGCGACGGTCCTGGCCGTGGTGGCACCTGCGACATCAGTGCCTGGGACGCCTTCTATCTGGCTGTCTTCTGGGCCCTGAACACCGTCGGTTGGGTCACCTTCTACTGGCACTGGAAGCACCTCGCCATCTGGCAGGGCAACGTGGCCCAGTTCAACGAATCCAGCACCTACCTGATGGGCTGGTTCCGTGACTACCTGTGGCTCAACAGCTCCCAGCTGATCAACGGCTACAACCCGGCCGGCACCAACAACCTGGCCGTCTGGGCCTGGATGTTCCTGTTCGGGCACCTGGTGTGGGCCACCGGCTTCATGTTCCTGATCTCCTGGCGGGGTTACTGGCAGGAACTGATCGAGACCATCGTCTGGGCACACCAGCGCACTCCGCTCGCCAATCTGGTGGGCTGGCGTGACAAGCCTGTGGCGCTCTCGATCGTTCAGGCCCGTGTGGTGGGTCTGGCTCACTTCACCGTGGGCTACTTCCTCACCTACGCCGCCTTCCTGATCGCCTCTACGTCCGGAAAGTTCGGCTGATCCCCATCCGGGATCAAGGCCTTTCTGCCGATATGACTCAACGACCTTGAACCGGACAGGTGCTCTCGTTTGAGTTCACCTGTCCTCCTCTCGAGGGACACATCACCCCGGCCGAGGCCGGGGTTTTTTGTGTCATGTCTCCCATGAAGGCGAAGCTCTGCCGCCTGTCAGCGTGTTCATGCAGTCGGTTGCTCAGCGCTCTTGTTGCTCAGGGCTGCTGTTGCTCAGAGCGCCTGTTTTCCAGGTAGTTGCTGCGCACGTAATCCCAGTCCTCACAGCGGAGTTCATCACCATCGGTGATGGCGCGCTCACCGTGCTGACACTCCACCATCGCCTGATGTCCCTGACGCATCAGTGCTTCGTTGGCCTGCAGGTTGCACCCCGTCAGCGCAAGGCCGGTCGCCAGCAGAACGGGGAGCTGGAGGTGCCACAGGCCAAAGCGCGACGCCTGATGGTGGAGTGGGTTTGTCATGGTCAACGAGACTGGGATGTCGAGCAGGAACGGAACGGCATGGCATCAGCCATGAAAAAGGCCCCGCGTTGCGGGGCCAGGTGATGCTGTGCTGCGGAGAAGGGAAGATGCAGGGGGGTGCTTCAGCTCGCGCCCCAGATGCCGCCCAGGTGGGCGAGGGGGCTGGTGAGAGCCATGCTCGAGAGGAACCAGGCGAAAGCGGCACCACCGCAGCCGCCCAGCCAGAAGCCACTGGCGAACTCGGCCCAGCCTGCCTTGGTGAACAGATCGGCCGGAGGGTTCTCGATCGTCGCGTCGGCCGGCTCCACGTTGGGGCCCGTCCCGGCCGTGCCGTAGATCGACAGGCAGACGGTGAGGATCGAGACCAGACCGATGGCCCCCAGCAGTCCGGCTGTGCTGGCGTACTCGGTGGCGCGCAGGGGACCGGTCACGGCGAAGGGGCCGTAGAGCAGGTAGCCGTGGGCCATGCCCACTTCCAGCCCCCGGCGGTTCGGGGACAGGGAGGGACGGTAAGCGGGCAGCGCATTCAGGAAAGCCTTGCTGAAGTAGCTGCTGTTGACGGGTGTGGCCAGATTGCCGACGCAGGGGTCGGCCACGGGGGTCACGGTCATGGATGGTTCTCGATGGCTGAGCTGTGGATGGCTGAGCTGGGCGGGGCTCAGCTGTGGCGATTGACAGGGATCAGGTGCTCGCAGGCCGACACGATGGCCCCGGAGCCCCCTGGCGATGTCATTCGGTGGCTTCGATCACGTTGAACAGCAGGGCCATGGCCACGGCTGGTCCGATGATTCCCACGAGTGGAACGAACACCGATGGCAGCCAGGCGGCGGCGAAATCTCCAGTCATGACATGGGCCATAGTTACCGCGGGTACTGTAAAGATCGCTCTGAGAGGGGCTTCCCGGCCCTACCGCTGGCGACATAAAAGTTCAATCCATGAGCCCGACGTTCCTCGGCGGAGTCGCCGCCCTCTTGCTTTTCGTCTACTGGTCCCTGCGCCGCCGCTCGCCGGTGCTGCTGCGCTCCACCGATGCCACTGCCATCGCCGCCCTTAACCGGGCCCAGATCGCCCTGGTGCGCGGCGACGCCGCCCCCCGGAGCGCCGATGGCGCCTTGGCCTTGCCCGAGCTGCCTCTGGCCGCGGTTGCCACAGCACTGATCCGGCCCGCCGATGTTCGTCAGCGCGCCCAGCTCCTCGCCACGCTGCGGCGCCAGCTGGACGGGGATGCGCCGCTGCGTCTCGAGGCCATGCGCGCAGCCAGTCAGTGGGGACACGCCGCAGCCTTGCCCGTCCTGCGCCGTGGACTCCGTGATGTGGACCCGGCCGTTGTGCAGGAGGCGGCAAGGGGGATGGAGCGTTTCCGCTGCTGTCCCCGCATTCAGGCAGGCACGTCCCGGACTCCGGTGCCACTGCCCCGCAACGTGTCGCGGACGCGGTAGATCGGCCGCCCCTGGCTTTCGTGATACGTGCGCATCTGCAGTTCTGCCAGCAGGCCGAAGCAGAACAGCTGCACGCCGGTGAGAAAGCTGATCAGCGCCACCAGCAACAGCGGCCGGTCCCCCAGTTCCATGCCCAGCAGGAGCTTCTCGGCCACCAGCCAGAGGCTGATCAGCAGCCCCGCCCCCATCGCCATCAGACCGCCGAGCCCGAACACGTGCATCGGCCGGGTGAGGAAGCGCTTCATGAACCACACGGTGAGCAGGTCCATCAGCACCCGGAAGGTGCGGTCGATGCCGTACTTGCTCTGGCCGAAGCGACGGGCATGGTGGTTCACCTGCACTTCCGTGATCCGCGCTCCCTCGATCGCCGCCAGGGCCGGCAGGAAGCGGTGCAGCTCGCCATAGAGGTTGAGGTCCTCGATCACTTCCCGCCGGTAGGCCTTCAGCGAACAGCCGTAGTCGTGCAGGCGCAGGCCCGTCACCCTGCCGATCAATCGGTTGGCCACCCTGCTGGGCAGCAGCCGGCTGAGGGAGGCGTCCTGGCGCCGGTGCCGCCAGCCGCTCACCAGGTCGTAGCCCTCCTGCAGGCGCTCCAGCAGCAGCGGAATGTCTCCTGGATCGTTCTGGAGGTCGCCATCGAGCGTGACGATCACCCGGCCGCAGCTGGCATCGAAACCGGCGGCCATGGCTGCGGTCTGGCCGTAGTTGCGGCGCAGCAGCACCGCCACCAGTTCCGGCACCTCCGCCTGCAGGCGCTTCAGTTCCGCAGCGGTGCCATCCCTGGAGCCGTCGTCCACAAGCACCAGTTCGAAGTGCAGACCCAGCGGGCGCACCGCTGCCAACACCTGGTGCACCAGCGGAGCCAGGCTCTGTTCTTCGTTGTACAGCGGCACCACCACCGAGAGATCCAAGGCTGCGGTGCGGATGGAGGGAACTTACGCGGGCAGGGGGCTGCCGTCATGACAGCGCATCACCCGCCCGGCGCCGCGCAGCTCCCCGCGGTAGTGGCGGGCCACCGGATCGTCGTTGCGCGGATTCAGGTCGTCGATGCCGATGCCGTTGCGGCCGTGCTCACGGCCGGAGCTGTGCAGGTAGCGACCGCCTCCCAGATGCAGACCCACATGGGTGCAGCGCCGGGGCGTACCGAAGAAGATCAGATCTCCAGGCACCAGGAGGTGGGTCTGCCCGGGGTGCACGGCCACGGGCTGACAGAAGCGTTCCTGCAGGTAGGCATCCCGGGGCAGCCACACACCCACGCTGGCGTAGGCGGCCTGCACCAGGCCAGAGCAGTCGAAGTCCGGCCTGGTGGTGCCGCCCCACAGGTAGGTGTTCGGCCCTGCCGCCGCCGCCAGGGCCCAGGCGAGCACCTCCTCGAGCAGGGTCTCGATGGCAGCCCGCTGCAGCAACCTGGGCCTGGGTCTGGCGGCCGCCACGGCGACCCCCATGAGCGCCTGCGGATCCACCCAGCCCGGATAGCCATCGTCCAGCAGGCGCACCCGCAGTCGCCGGGTTGCCCCTGGTTCAGCGGTCCGGCTGGCCTGGGCAGAGCCGAGCACCTGCAGGTGCCGGCCTGCCGCAGCCTGGGTGGCCAGCCCTTCGCCCCGCGGCCCGGCATGCAGGTTCAGCGCTCTCTGGAGCGCCCAGATGCTGCCCGGACAGAGCAGTTCGGCAGCCACCGGAGTGCCGCTCTCGAGGCCAGGGAGGGAAGGAACGCTGGACAGGGGAGCCATGCCTAATGTCGCCGCAACAGATGCCGGAAGCGATGGCGTTCTACAGCCCCAGTCCGGCCATGGACCAGATCCTGGCGGATCTGGTCCGGGCTCTGGAACTGGAGGGCCGGGCCGGACTGGCCCAGCGGCTCTCCATCACGTGGGTGCGCTACCCCTCCCTGCTCACGGGCTCCGGTGGCGATCCCGGCAGCGATGCGGCCGTGGCGGGGGCACTGGGGGCCAGCTGGGGCGGGGGGCGCAAGCGTTACCCCGCCAGTGTGGTGAAGCTGGTGTATCTGATCGCCACTGAAGCCTGGCTGAACGATGATCTGCTGGAGGACAGCCCCGAGCTGCGGCGCGCCCTGGCGGCGATGATCCGCGACTCCAGCAACGACGCCACGGGCCTGGTGGTGGATCTGCTTACGGGCACCACCAGCGGCCCGGAGCTGCCTCCCGCCGCCATGGACTGCTGGGTGAGCCAGCGGCAGCTGGTGAACCAGTGGCTCTCCGGACTGGGCTGGCCCGAACTGGACGGTGTGAACGCCTGCCAGAAAACCTGGAGCGACGGGCCGTTCGGCCGTGAGAGCGAGTTCTACGGACCCGAACGCGAGAATCGAAACCGTCTCAGCACCGATGCCACGGCCCGGCTGCTGCAGGCCGTGATGGCTTCTGCCATGGTGTCTCCGCCGGCCTGTGCCCGCATGCGGGATCTGTTGGCGCGCAGCCTCGATCCGGCCCAGCGTGCGGCCGATCCTGAAAATCAGGTGGATGGCTTTCTGGGCGAAGGTCTGCCCGCGGCCGCCCGGCTGTGGAGCAAGGCGGGCTGGATGAGCCAGGCACGCCACGATGCGGCCTATGTGGAGGCCGACGGGCATGCGCCATTCCTGCTGGTGGCGTTCAGCGAAGGGGAGGCCTGCGCGGCGGACGAATCCCTGCTGCCGGAGATCGCGCGCCAGCTCAGCGCGGCCTGCAGGCTCGGGTGATGGTCAACGGAGAGGGAGGGATTCGAACCCTCGACAGAAGTTGCCTCCTGTAACTCCTTAGCAGGGAGCCGCTTTCAACCACTCAGCCACCTCTCCAGCGGCTTCATGAGCTTACCTGAACACTCCGGTCGGTCCGGGGCTGGGTCGGCTTCCGCCTCAGCCCCCCCGGAAGATGCGCTGCACGCGCCGGCCGTCGACCTTCACCAGCAGGTCATAGGGGATGGTGCCTGCCTGGATGGCCGCCTGCTCCGGGCGCAGCACCTGGCCCTCGTGGGCTCCGAAGATCAGCACCTCATCGCCCACCGCCGCCTCCGGCAGCGGCTCCAGATCGATCGCCATCGAGTCCATCGACACCCGGCCCAGGACCGCCACGCGCCGACCCTGCATCAACACCTCGCCACGGTTGCTGAACTGCCAGGGCACGCCGTCGTTGTAGCCAGCGGCCACGATGCCGATGCGCTGGCTTTCGGCGGTCACCTGATGGGTGCCGTTGTAGCCGATGCGCTGGCCCTTGCTGCAGTGGCGCACCTGCACAAGGCGGCTGATGAACGCCACCGCAAGCTCCAGCTCGATCGCGCCGGCCACGGCCGGCGAGGGATGCAGGCCGAACAGTCCCAGACCCAGCCGCACCATGTCGTAACGGGAAGCGGGGAAGCGCACGGCGCCGGCGGTGGCGGCCGCATGCACCAGCAGGGGCGTGCCCAGTTCCAGGCGCAGCTCGTCCACCACCGCGTCGAACCTCTGCAGCTGAGCGGTGGTGTCGCCATCGGCGGCGGGATCATCGGCGCTGGCCAGATGCGTCATCACGCCGCTCACGGTCACGACGCCGGAATCGCGCAGCAGCCGGGCGGCGGCCAGGGCCTCCTCCGGCGCCACGCCGAGGCGACCCATGCCCGTCTCGATCTCGAGGTGGACATCGAGGCGGGCGCCCATCGCCTGCAGCGTTGCCACGAGGGTGCGGGCGAACGGCAGGGAATACACCACCGGCGTCAGCCGCCAGCGCACTGCCTTGTCCACCTCATCGGTGTCCATCAGCATCACCAGCACCGGCCGGTGCACCCCGGCCCGGCGGATGGCGGCACCCTCGTCGGCGGCGGAGACGCCGATCCAGTCGATGCCGCTGTCCTGCAGCGCCGTCGCAAGCCGCGGCAACTCGGTGCCGTAGGCCCAGGCCTTGAGCACCGCCAGCATCGCCACCCCGGGGCCGCAGAGGGCGCGGAAGCGGGCGACGTTGTCGCGGATGGCGTCGAGATCCACCAGCAGGCGGCGCGGAGCCATTGATTCCCAGATCGCCTGGGCCGCGCTGCTCAGCTCCTGGCGGGAGGCACCCTTGAGCAGCACGGTGTCTCCGGGTTCGGCGAGCTGCCGGATCGTGTCCCGCAGGGCGGCGGTGTCGCCCAGTTCCCGGGCCGGCCGGCCTGGATGGCTCGCATTCCAGGCCGCGGCGGTGTGGGTGCGGGCAGGGTGGGGCAGCAGCAGCAGCTCCGAGAAGCCCCGCTCGGCCGCCATCCGCCCGATCAGTTCGTGTTCCCGCTGTTCGCCTGAGCCCAGGTCCGCCATTCCGCCGAACACGAACAGGCGCCGGCCGCCCTCTGGGGAGGAGGCCACCGTGGCCAGGGCGGTCTGCACCGAGAGCGGATCGTCGCTTGCGGTGTCGTTGACGATCGTGATGCCCTCCGGAGTCCGCCAGGTCTCCATGCGGGTGGGACCGAACGTGTAGTCCTGCAGCACCGCCACCATCTCCTCGGCGGGAACCCCCAGCTGCTGGGCGGCGGTCATGGCGATGATCAGGTCCTCGATGAGGGGCTGGGAGCGGGTGCGTACCGACACCTGGGCCTTGCTGCCGCCCAGATCGAGGTGCAGCAGCGTCCCGCTGCCCTGGGGGCTCTGGCCCAGCAGCCGCGGCGGCCCGGAGCCGGGGTGGATGCGGGGGCAGGGAAGCGGCTGGGCGTTCACCAGTGGGTCGTCCGGGGCGATCACCCAGCCCAGCTCGTCCATGTTCTGGAACAGGCGCATCTTCTCGCGTGCCGTCACCTCGCGGCTGCCGAAGCTGCCCAGGTGGGCCAGGCCCACGTTCACCAGCACGCCGTGGTCGGGCGCCAGGATCGCCGCCAGGCGCGCCATCTCGCCCGGTGTCGAGATTCCGGCCTCGAACACCCCCAGTTCGGTGCCGGGCGGAGCCGTGAGCACCGCCAGGGGAACGCCCACCTGGCTGTTCCAGCTGCCGGGGCTGGCGGCCACACGGAAGCGCCCGGCCAGCAGAGCGGTCAGGGCGGCCTTGACCACCGTCTTGCCGTTGCTGCCGGTGATCGCCACCACCCTGCGGATGTGGGTGCGGCGGTACCAGGCGGCGAGTCGCTGCAGGGCCAGCAGCGGATCGTCCACCAGCAGGCGGGCACAGCCCGTCCGCCCGGGGCCGGACTCGGGGCAGCGGTCCCGCCGCAGCACCACCAGCGACGCCCCGGCGGCTTCGGCCGCCTCCACGAAGTCGTGGCCGTCGCAGTGGAGGCCCCCCAGGGCAATGAACAGATCGCCCGGCAGCACCCGGCGCGAGTCGATCGCCACCGCACGCAGGGGCTGCTCAGCCGGCACTCCCCGCAGCTCGCCATCCAGCAGGCCGACCAGCTCTCGTGGTGCGGGAAGGGTCATGGGGCAGGGGGTTACGGCGGCATGCCCGGTCGTGGACGACACCGACCCCAGGCATCGACCTCGTTAGCATTCTGGCGATTCTGGTTGTGGCGATGGGGCACGTTCTCGTCCTCAATGCCTCCTATGAACCCCTGAACATCACCAGTTGGCGACGGGCCATGGTGATGCTCCTGAAGGGCAAGGCCGAGGGCCTCGAGCATGACCCAGGCCGGGTGATCCGCGACGATTTACTGCTGCCCACCGTGATTCGCCTGCGCCAGTTCGTGCGGGTGCCCTACAAGCCCCTGCCGCTCACCCGCCGCAACCTGTTCCAGCGTGATGGGCATCGCTGCCAGTACTGCGGCTATAGCGGCGACCGCCTTTCGGTCGACCACATCCTGCCCCGGAGCCGTGGTGGCAGCGACAGCTGGGAGAACGTCACCACCGCCTGCCTGCCCTGCAACGTGCGCAAGGGCAGCCGCACCCCACGAGAAGCCGGGATGAACCTGGCGCGGGAGCCCCACAGGCCCCTGAGCGGTCCTGGCTTCGAGGCCACTCGCCTGGTGCGCTCCGGGCTGCACAGGGAGTGGGCCAAGTATGTGATCGGACTGGATGTGATCGATTTCGAGGACGCTTCCGCCGGCCGGCGGGCCGCCTAACCCGGCCTGATCAGCTGACATCACCGCTGGACAGCGTGGCCAGCTCCTCCAGCCGGCGGTTCTGGTCTGCGGCGACGCAGGCACCGATCAGGTCTGCCAGCTGGCCGTTGATCACGGGCTCGAGGGTGAAGTTGCGGCCTAGACGGTGGTCGGTGATGCGATTGTCCTTGTAGTTGTAGGTGCGGATCTTCTCGCTGCGATCACCGCTGCCCACCTGGGCAAGGCGGGCGGAGCGCTCCTGGGCCTGGGCTGCCGCCAGTTCGCGTTCGTAGAGCTTGGCGCGCAGGATCTCCATCGCCCGCTCGCGGTTCTGAAGTTGCGAGCGCTCCTGGGTGCAGAACACGCGGATACCCGTGGGCTTGTGCAGCAGATCCACCGCCGTCTCCACCTTGTTCACGTTCTGGCCCCCGGCCCCCCCAGAGCGGGCCGTGCTGATCTCCAGATCGCCCGGATCGATCTGCACCTCCACCGGATCGGCTTCCGGCATCACCGCCACCGTGGCGGTGGAGGTGTGCACCCGCCCCTGGGATTCGGTGGCCGGCACCCGCTGCACCCGATGCACACCGGCCTCGAATTTGAGCTGGCTGTACACCCCCTCGCCCCGGATCGCCAGGATCAGTTCCTTGTAGCCGCCCAGTTCGGCCTCCGAGGCGCTCACCGGCTCCACACGCCAGCCGCTGCTCTGCGCATGCCGCTCGTACATGCGCGCCAGATCACCGGCCCAGATGGCCGCCTCATCGCCACCGGCGCCGGCGCGGATCTCCAGCATCACGCTGCGCTCATCGCGGGGATCGCGGGGCAGCAGGGCCAGGGTGAGCCGCTGGCGCAGTGCGGTGATCTCCTGCTCCAGCCTTGCGAGTTCCTCACTGGCGAGGCCTGCCATGGCCTCGTCGTTCAGGTGTTCACGGAGCAGGGTTCGGGCCTGCTGCTGCTCCTGCTCAAGACGGTGGAGCTGCTGCTGGTCGACCACCAGGGGCTCCAGCCGGGCCCGTTCCCGGGCGATCCTCTGGAGCTGCACGGGATCTGCTGCCACATCTGGATCGGCGAGCTGCCGTTCCAGGGTGTGGAAGGTGCGGCGGGCCGTTTCCAGGCGCTCGTGCAGCAGGGAGGTGTCCATCACGGGGGAGCGCACCGGCGACTGTGCCGGACGATGCTGGGTGCCCAGCGGCGGGAGTCGCGGACCGGACACCCTGGAGATGCGGCGATGCCTGGAGTGGCGGCCATGACGGTGACCATGACGAAGGCCGGATGCCCATGGACATCCGGCCAGAGAAGGTCCTGTGCGTCGGCGGCCCGCTGGAACGGTTCCAGGCCCGGTTTCAGGAGTCGGCCTTGGTGGTGCTCCCCTCGGCCTGCTGGCCGGCAGCGGCGGCTCCACCCATGCCGTACTTGCGCATGAAGCGGTCGACGCGCCCCTCGGTGTCCAGGATCTTCTGGGTTCCCGTGTAGAAGGGGTGGTTGCCGCTCCACACATCGACGTGGATCTCGGGGTGGGTGGAGCCGGTGGTCATCACCACCTCCCCATTGCAGATCACCTTGGCTTCCGGGTACCAGGTGGGATGGATGTCGGCCTTGGGCATGGTCAGCGCTTGGAGAACTGGGGGGCTTTGCGGGCTTTCTTGAGGCCGTACTTGCGGCGCTCCTTGGCGCGCGGATCGCGGCTCAGATGCCCTTCGGTCTTCAGCGGTCTGCGGTTTTCCGGGGAGAGGTCACACAGGGCGCGGGCAGCGCCCTGCTTGATGGCGTCAGCCTGACCGGTGAGGCCACCGCCGCGCACGTTCACCAGCAGGTCGTACTGGGCTTCGAGACCCAGGGTCTGCAGCGGGGCCTTGACGGCAGCCAGGTAGACGGGGTTGTAGTTGAGGTAGTTGTCCCCGGGGCGGCCGTTGATGGTCACCGAACCGGTGCCGGGCACCACCCGGACGCGGGCGACGGCGGTCTTGCGACGACCGGTACCCCAGTAGACGACTTTGGCGGAGCTCATTGGGCGGCGGTGGCGGGGTCGAGGGCGAGAACCTGGGGATTCTGGGCGGCGTGCGGGTGCTCGCTGCCCTTGTAGACCTTCAGCTTGCGGAACAGCTGGCGGCCGAGAGCGTTGTGGGGAAGCATGCCCTTGATGGCCTTCTCCACGATGCGCTCGGGGATCCGGGCCTGCAGGTGGGCGAAGGTCTCGGTCTTCATGCCACCGGGCCGTCCGGAATGGCGCCGATACAGCTTCTGGGTGGGCTTGTTGCCGCTCACCCGGATCTTGTCGGCGTTGATGACGATGACGAAGTCACCGGTGTCGAGGTGAGGGGTGTAGCTGGGCTTGTTCTTGCCCCGCAGCACGGAGGCCACTTCGCTGGCCAGGCGGCCGAGGGTCTGATCCGCAGCGTCCACCAGATACCACTGGCGGTCGATCGAATCGGTGGATGGCAGAGGAGTCTTGTTCATAGCGCCTGGTCGGGCACCGGCAGGCCGTAGGGGGCAGGGCTGGCGGTTGAGGTGGCTGACGTTGTGGCTGGAGCCGGCTGCTCTGGCAGCTGGCCGGGCCGTGACAGTCAGATCCGTCACTCAACCTACCGCTCGGCCGTGTGAAGGGCCTGCGGCTCGACGGATCGGGCAGGGTCAGACTCTCTGTGGCACCGGACGTCGCTCCGCTTCCCAGCGGGGTCAGGGTTTCCCGGATGATGGGAACTCCTGGGTGGGAAGCAGCTGGACGGCAGTCGGGGAGGAAGGCGGGGTTTGCGCCCCTCCCTGCTGCCTAAGCCTGAGTTGCCTCAGGTTGAGTTTCCTCAGCCTGAGAAGTGGTCCGGTGGATCGGAGAGACCCAGCTGATACCGCGGTTGGCAATCGTACCAGGCTGGGGGAGGGAAAACCGGTTCCGGATAGCCGACGCGCAGCAGGCACAGACCCTGGGGCGGGGCCGCCTCCTTCACCGCCGTCCGTTCTCCCTGGCGCCAGCGTCGTTCGAACTCCTCAGCGCTCATTCGCCCTTCCCCCACGGCCACCAGCTGCCCCATCACCAGCCGCACCATCCCGTACAGGAAGCCACTGGCCTGAAGTTCCACGGTGATCAGATCCCCCTGCCGCTCCACCTGCACCTCCTGGAGGCAGGTGCGGCTGTGGCTGCGGCGACTGCCTGCCAGCTGGAAGGCAGCGAAGTCGTGCTCGCCCAGCATCAGCTCGAGCATCCTGCGCATCGGCTCCTCGGCGATCGGCAGGCGGTAGCGATGCCAGCTCCAGGGCTGGAGAAAGAGGTTGGGCCTGCGGCCGTTGTGGATGGTGTAGCGATAACGGCGGTAGCAGGCTGAGAAGCAGGCATGCCAGTCGGGGGCCACCTCAGCGGCGGCGCGCACCCTGATGCTGGGCGGCAACCTGCCGTTGAGGGCCTTGGGCCAGCGCGCTGCCGGAATCGGCCCCGCGCAGTCGAAATGGGCCACCTGGGCGGAGGCGTGGACCCCGGTGTCGGTGCGGCCGGCCGCCACGCAGTGGCCAGGACCGTCGGGATCAAGGGCGCGCACCGAAGCCTCAAGCGTGGCCTGAACGCTCGAGGCATTGCGCTGGCGCTGCCAGCCATGGAAGGCACTGCCGTCGTACTGGAAACAGAGGGCTATCCGGCGCAGCGCCGCAGGCGCCCCAGTGGTTGAGGCGATCTGGCGGATTTCAGCGTTACTCAGACGTGGTCTCAGACCAGCTCGATGATCGCCATTTCGGCATTGTCGCCGCGGCGCGCCACCGTGCGGATGATCCGTGTGTAGCCGCCGTTGCGGTCTCCGTAGCGCTCCTGGGCCTTGTCGAACAGGGCGTGGACAAGCTGCTTGTCGTAGATGTACCCGATCGCCCGTCGGCGGGCGGCCAGGCTGCCGTCCTTGGCCAGGGTGATCATCCGTTCGGCTTCATCACGCAGGGCTTTGGCGCGGGCCTTGGTGGTGGTCACGCGACCTTCGCGGATCAGCTGGGTGGTGAGTCCACGCAGCATGGCCTTGCGTTGGTCGGCGGGGCGTCCCAGCTGGGGGACTCGGCATTGGTGTCGCATGGTGCTTGGGTCCGGGGGTGGTCGAAGGCCGCCGATCAGGCGCTGGTGCGGCTCTGGGGCAGGGTGATGCCGATGCGCTCGAGCGCTTCGATCACCTCGTCGGCCGACTTGGAGCCGAAGTTCTTGATCTCCAGCAGATCCTCGTAGCTGAAGCCCATCAGGTCGCTCACCGAGTTGACCTGGGCCCGCTTGAGGCAGTTGTAGGCGCGCACCGAGAGGTTCAGCTCCTCCAGGGGAATTTGGGCTTCGGCGGAAGGCTCCGGCTCCTGGCCCGGCTCCTCGACCGCCGTGAGGCTCGCCAGGGGCTGGAACAGGGCGATCAGCTGATTGGCAGCCTGGGCCATGGCGTCATCGGGGGTGATGCTGCCATCGGTCTCGATCTCCAGCCGCAGCCGTTCCCGGGCAGAACCGCCTTCACCAACGGCGGTCTCATCCACCGTGTAGTTCACCCGCTTGACGGGTTTGAACACGGCGTCGATCTGCAGCAGGTCGATGGCGCTGGTGTCCTCGGTGTGGCGGTCCACGGGCCGGTAGCCCACACCGCGCTCCACGTGCACCTCCATCTCCAGGCTGTGGCCGTCGGCCACGGTGGCGATCAGTCGGGAGGGATCGATCACCTGCACCTGGGAGGAGAACTGCAGGTCGGCGGCGGTCACGGTGGCCGGGCCGTTCACCACGAGACGTCCGATCTCCAGTTCCCGGCTGCGGCTGTTCACGGCGACCTGCTTGCAGTTGAGCAGCATGTCGAGCACGTCCTCGCGGACGCCCGGCACGGTGGCGTATTCGTGGTTGACGCCTGCGATGCGCACAGCGGTGATGGCACTGCCCTCGAGGCCGCCGATGAGAACCCGGCGAAGGGCGTTGCCGAGGGTGGTCGCCTGACCGCGATCGAGGGGACCGATCAGGAACACCCCGGTCTGAGACCGGTCATCGGCGACCTGGTGCTCGACCCGGTCAATTTGGTAGTGCAGCACGGTCTGAAGGCTCGGAAGGTTGACGGGTTGCCCGCTCTCGGGGTTCGGGAGACTCAGACGCGACGGCGCTTGGGACGGCGGCAGCCGTTGTGCGGCAGCGGCGTCACGTCGCGGATCAGGGTGATTTCCAGGCCGGCCACCTGCAGGGCGCGAATCGCCGTCTCACGGCCGGAACCAGGGCCGCGCACGAGCACCTCGATCTGGCGCATGCCCTGATCCAGAGCGCGGCGGGCAGCGGCTTCGGCGGCGGTCTGGGCGGCGAAGGGGGTGCCTTTGCGCGCTCCCTTGAAGCCACTGGCGCCGGCGGAACTCCAGGCAATCACTTCACCGGCGGTGTCGGTGATTGACACGATGGTGTTGTTGAAGGTGCTCTGGATGTGGGCAACGCCATTGGGAACGTTGCGCTTGGCCTTTTTGGGGCCGGACTTCTGGGGAGGCTTGGCCATGGGAAACGACCTGCGGATGCAGGGAAGGTGATCGAAAACGGAGGGGGTTCTGGTGACGGACCGCCAGGCGGACGTTCCGGCAGAACCGAGGGCGTGAGGATGTCCGGGCGCTGCGAGGCGTCGTGGCCCTTACTTCTTCTTACCTGCCACGGTCTTGCGGGCGCCCCGACGGGTGCGGGCGTTGGTGCGGGTGCGCTGGCCGCGCACGGGGAGCCCGAGGCGGTGACGGCGGCCCCGCAGGCAGCCGATGTCCTGCAGTCGCTTGAGGGCCATGCCCTCTTGGCGCCTGAGGTCACCTTCCAGGGTGTAGGCCTCCGCCGCGCCGCGCAGCTTCTGCACGTCGGCGTCATCAAGGTCCTTCACCCGGATATCAGGGTTCACCCCTGTCTTGGCGAGGATCTTCTGAGCACGGGTGAGACCGATGCCATACACATAGGTGAGGGCGATCTCAATCCGCTTGTCGCGGGGGATGTCGACGCCGGCAATCCGAGCCACAGGAAAATGAGTGAGGGGCAAGAGGGACCCACCTGCCGGTGGGCTTGGTTGGCCGCCTGCTGGCGGCTGGCGCGGGCGTCAGCCCTGGCGCTGCTTGTGCTTGGGGTTGGTGCAGATCACCATCACCCGTCCGTGCCGCCGAATCACGCGGCACTTGTCGCACATCTTCTTGACTGAGGCGCGCACCTTCATGGGGGGTGGGCTCTCCGAATTTGCAAACCGACACCCTATCACAGGCGTCAATCCTGGTCCTGGGGGGGTTCGCCTCAGCCCAGCAGGGCGGCGATGCGCGCGGCGACCGCGTCCATCGTGCCGTCGGCAGGCACGGCCTCCAGAAGCCCCCGCTCCCGGTAGTAGCTGATCAGTGGCGCGGTCTGCTCGCGGTATACGTCCAGGCGATGGCGGATTACCGCTTCGTTGTCGTCGGCCCGGCCGCGGCTGAGCAGCCGCTGGATCAGCACCCCGTCATCGAGTTCCATCAGCACCACCAGCTCGATCGGCTGGCCCAGATCCTCCAGGAGCTCCGCCAGGGCCTCGGCCTGCGCAAGGTTGCGTGGGAAGCCGTCCAGCAGCCAGCCACCGTGCTGGGGCGGCCCTTCCAGCCGGCTGCGCACGATCGCCAGCACCAGGGCATCGCTCACCAGCTCGCCCCGGGCCATCACCGCTTCGGCCTGCTTCCCCAGATCCGAGCCGGCGGCCACTTCGGCGCGCAGCAGGTCGCCGGTGGAGAGGTGCAGCAGCCCGCAGTCTGCTGCAAGCCTCTCGGCCTGGGTGCCCTTGCCCGCGCCAGGGGGGCCGAGAAACAGAAGGCGTTGCTTCATCGCGTCAGGGAACGGGAGGTGGAACGGTGGCACAGGAGGCTGGGTAGGGGCGAGGGAGGCTCACTGCCGCACCATGCCTTCGTAGCGCTGGGAGATCACGTAGGTCTGCACCTGTTTGGCCGTGTCGATGGCCACGCCCACCAGAATCAGCAGTGAGGTGGCGCCCAGGCCCTGGAAGGTGCGCACCTGGGTGGCCCCCTCCACGGCGGAGGGGATGATCGCCACGGCCCCCAGGAACAGGCCGCCGAGGAGGGTGAGCCGATTCTGGACGCCGCTCAGGTAGCTGGCGGTGGCCGATCCCGGCCTCACCCCAGGGATCGCCACGCCGCCACGTTTGAGGTTGGTGGCGATGTCCGCGGGGTTGACCGTGAGGGACGCGTAGAAGAAGGCAAAACCGCAGATCAGGCCAAAGAACAGCAGGGCATAGAGCCAGGGGGTGCTGCTGTTGGGGTTGAGGTAGCCGGCCAGCTGGATCAGCCACGGCGCACCGGTGACGTTGGCGATGGTGAGCGGCAGGAACACCACAGCCGAGGCGAAGATGATGGGCATCACCCCTCCGGCGTTGAGCTTGAGGGGCAGGTAGCTCTGGCGCGCGGCCAGCACCCCGGCCCCGCCCACCTGGCGCTTGGCGCTGACGATCGGAATGCGCCGGTTGCCTTCCTGCACGAAGATGATGCCGACGATCGTGACCAGGAACACGAGCACCAGCACGACGATGCCGCCCACGGTGCTGCGGTCGCCGCTCTGGGCCAGTTCGATCGTGGAGCCCAGGGCCCTGGGCAGGGTGGCGACGATGTTCACGAAGATCACCAGGGAAGCCCCCTGGCCGATGCCCCGCTCGGTGATCACCTCGCTGATCCACATCACCACCATCGAGCCGGTGACTAGCGCGAGGGCGGTCTGGAGCACGAACACGGGTTCAGACAGGCCCTGGGTGGCGTACTGCCGCAGGATCAGGGCGAACACGGTGCTCTGCAGGATGCCCCAGCCCAGCGCCACATAGCGGGTGATCTGGGCGATCTTGCGCCGCCCGGCCTCCCCCTCGTTCTTCTGCAGGTCCTCCAGCTGGGGCAGGGCCGCTGTGAGCAGCTGGATGATGATCGAGGCGTTGATGAACGGCAGGATCCCCAGCGCGAACACCCCCAGGGTCGAGAGGCCACCGCCGGTGAAGATGTCAAGGAAGCCCAGCAGCTGCCCGCCGCGGGCCAGGAAGTCCTGGAAGGCCACACGGTCGATGCCGGGTACCGGGATGTAGATGCCCAGCCGGACGATCAGAAGCAGGCCGAGGGTGGTGAGCACCCGGTCGCGCAGACCCTTGGACTGAATCAGCTGGCTAAGAATTTCGCCGGCGCTGGGATTGCGTCCCCGACTGACGAGCATGGTGGCTGGGGCGGTTGGGAGAAGGGGCGGCGCCGGGGGAGACGGGCGCCGGGGATGGCAGGCCAGCCGGACGTGGCCAGCAAAAAGCCGCCCGCCGGTGACATGGCGGACGGCTCAGACCCTAGAGCGGCGGGGCGCCGTAGCAGCTCAGATCACCTCGCAGGTGCCACCTACAGCTTCGATCTTGGCCCGGGCACTGGCCGTGAAGGCCGCAGCCTGCACAGTGAGTTTCACGGTGAGATCGCCGTTGCCGAGCACCTTGAGCGGATGCTTGGGGCTGGTGACGATGCCGTCCTTGACCAGGCTGTCCAGATTCACGGTGCTGCCGGCCTTGCAGGCGGCCAACCGGGCCACGTTGAGCACCGTGAACCGGCTGGGGTTCACCAGTTCGAAGTGCTTGAGCTTGGGGATGCGGCGGTACAGGGGCATCTGACCCCCTTCGAACCCGGGCCGGGTGGGACGGCCGGAGCGGGACTTCTGCCCGCGCATGCCGAATCCGCAGCTCGCGCCCTGGCCGGCGGCGATGCCGCGGCCCTTGCGAAGCTTGCGCCGACGGGCACCTTTCTGGGGCTTGAGGGACTGGAGAGTGATGCTCATGGCGAGGCCTCAGGAATAGATCTGCTCAAGGGAGATGCCCCGCTCCTTGGCGGTCTCCTTGTGCGTCCGCAGGGTGGCCAGGGCGTCCATGGCCGCGCGGGCGTTGTTGAGGGGGGTCTTGGAACCGAGGCGCTTGGCCAGCACGTTCTTGATGCCGGCGAGTTCCAGCACCGTGCGGATCGAGCCGCCGGCGATCACCCCGGTGCCGGGGGCGGCGGGCCGGATCAGCACACTGGCCGCGCCGTCGCGGCCGTTGCTGAGGGTTGGGATCGAGCTGTGTCGGGTGAGGGGCACCTTGACCAGGTGCTTCTTGCCATCAGCCACGCCCTTGCGCACGGCGCCGATGACGTCGCCGGCCTTGCCGACGCCCACCCCCACCTGGCCCTTCTCGTTGCCCACGACGACGATGGCCCGGAAGCTCATTTTCTTGCCGCCTTTCACCGTCTTGGAGACGCGGCGGATCTGCACCACGCGCTCCTGCCATTCGGAGTCGCGCTCCTGGCCGCGGCGGCCCTCCCGGCCACGGCCGCCACGGCGCTCACCGCCCCGTCCCTCACTGCGGCCGCGCCGCTCCTGCTGACCCTCGGCGGCAGACGGCACATCGGCCGCTCCGGGAATGGCGCTGGACTGAAGCTGATCGTTGGTTTCGGTCATGGTGAGAGCAGGGATCAGAACTGAAGGCCCGCTTCCCGGGCGGCATCAGCCAGGGCCTTGACCCGGCCGTGGTACAGGTTGCCGCCGCGATCGAAGACCACCTGGGAGATGCCCTTGGCGAGGGCGCGCTGGGCAACAAGCTGGCCCACCGCCACCGAAGCATCGCAGCTGGCGGAGGACTTCAGGTTGGTGCGCAGCTCCTTGTCGACGGTGGACGCCGAGCAGAGGGTGCTCTGGGCGTTGTCGTCGATCAACTGAGCGTAGATGTGGTTGTTGGAACGGAAGACCGCCAGGCGCGGCCGCTCGGACGTGCCGCTGAGGTTGCGGCGCAGCCGGCGGTGGCGTTTCTGGGTCTGCTGTTTGCGGGAGAGGGAAGACATGGGAATACAGGCTAGATGCGCTCAGACAGACCTCATTTTTTGCCGGTCTTGCCGGCTTTGCGCAGGATGCGCTCGCCCTCGTACTTGATGCCCTTGCCCTTGTAGGGCTCGGGGGGCCGGATGGCCCGCACCTTGGCGGCCTCGTTGCCCACCAGCTCCTTGCTGGCACCGGACACCAGCACGGTGGTGTTGTTCTCCACAGCGAAGACAATGCCGTCGGGGGGCATCAGTTCCACCGGATGGCTGTAGCCGGCGCTCACAACCAGCTTCTTGCCCTGGACCGCGGCGCGGTAGCCGACGCCGGTGATCTCCAGCTTGCGGGTGTAGCCCTGGCTGACGCCCTCCACCATGTTGGCCACCAGGGTGCGGCAGAGACCGTGGCGCTCGCGGGAGCGGCGGCTGTTCTCCGCCGGCGCCACCACGAGGGTGTCGCCCTCCTGGCTGATGGTCACCCCTTCTGGAAGGGTGCGTCTGAGTTCTCCCTTGGGACCCTTCACGGTGACGTCGAGGCCGCTGAGGCTGACGCTCACCTTGTCGGGGACGGGGATGGGTGCTTTACCGATACGTGACATGGCTGGATCTCCCTGATCAGTAGACGTAGCAGAGCACTTCACCGCCCACGCCCTGCTTGCGGGCGTCGCGGTCGCTCATCACACCCTTGGAGGTGGAGATGATCGCCACGCCGAGGCCCCCGAGCACTTTCGGGAGTTGACGGTTGTTCTTGTAGATGCGCAGGCCGGGCTTGCTGACGCGCTGCACAGAGCGGATCGTGGGCTGGCGGTGCTTGCCGCTGTATTTGAGCTCCAGCACCAGCTGGCGCCGCACACCTTCGCCCTCCTCACTGATGCCGGCGATGAAGCCTTCCTGCTGCAGAACATCGGCGATGTTACGCAACAGCCTGGAGGCTGGGATGCTGGTGGTTTCGTGACGCTTCTCACTCGCATTGCGGATGCGGGTGAGCATGTCGGAAATCGGGTCGTGGTTGGCCATGGTCAGGTCCGAAGAGGGCTCAGTTGCTGCGGAACGGCATTCCCATCTCGCGGAGGAGGGCCCGGCCCTCTTCGTCGTTACGGGCGGTGGTCACGATCGTGACGTCCATGCCACGGATCGAATCGATCTTGTCAAAGGAGATCTCAGGAAAGATGATCTGCTCGCGGATTCCCAGGGTGTAGTTGCCGCGTCCATCGAAGCTCTTGGGGCTCACACCGCGGAAGTCGCGGATGCGGGGCAGAGCCAGGTGAATCAGCCGCTCCAGGAAGGCGTACATGCGCTCACCCCTCAGGGTGACGGCCACCCCGATCGGCATGCCCTGGCGGATCTTGAAACCGGCGATCGCCTTCTTGGCCCTGGTCACCACCACCTTCTGACCAGTGATGGTGGCGAGTTCCTCGATTGAGGCCTCCAGGGCCTTGGCGTTCTGCGCCGCTTCACCAAGGCCCCGGTTGACGGTGACTTTCACCACCTTGGGGACTTCGTGGACGTTGGAGAGATTCAGGTCCTTGAGGAGTTTGGGCTGAATCGTCTCCCGGTAGCGCTGTTTCAGGGACATGACTGGGGAGGGAGTGGATGCGCTTCTGGTCTGGGTCAGAAGGCGGAACGGGGGAGAGAGCTGGAGTGTCTGCTGTAGGGGATGGGCCGGTGGGGCCCCGGGGTCCTGAGGGGGATCCGGAGTGGATCAATCCAGAACTTCACCGGTCTTCTTGAGACGGCGCTTTTTGGTGCCGTCCTTGTCGACCACGATCTCGACCCGGCTCGCCACCTTCTGGCTGGTGGAATAGAGCATCACGTTGGAGGCATGCAGGGAGGCTTCCTCTGTGACGATCCGACCGGTTTCGCCCTCCTGGGTGGGCTTCACGTGGCGGGTGCGCAGGTTGATCCCCTGCACCACCACCCGGTTTTCGTAGGGCAGGGTGCGTAGCACCTCGCCGGTCTTGCCTTTGTCCTTGCCGGCGATCACCTGAACGGTGTCGCCCTTCTTGAGGCGCATCTTGGTGCGCACGGGGGTCTTGGCCCTGGGAGTTGCGGTCGCCATGTCAGATCACCTCCGGAGCGAGGGACACGATCTTGGTGAAGTTGCGCTCACGCAGTTCACGGGCCACAGGTCCGAAGACACGGGTGCCTTTGGGGTTGTTCTCGTTGCCGAGAATCACCGCGGCGTTGTCGTCGAACCGGATCGCGTTCCCGGTCTCGCGGCGCAGGGTGGCTCTGGTGCGCACCACCACCGCTTTGACCACATCGGATTTCTTCACGCCCATGTTGGGCATGGCGTCCTTCACGGCGGCCACGATCACGTCACCGACATGGGCGTAGCGACGGTTCGTGCCAAGCACGCGGATGCACTGGATCCGCTTGGCGCCGCTGTTGTCGGCGACGTTGAGGAAGGTTTCCTGCTGGATCATGGTGGGGTCCTCCTCAGTTGGCGTCGGTGGTGTTGATCACCTCGGCCACGCTCCAGCGCTTGGTGCGGCTGAGTGGGCGGGTTTCGGTGATGCGCACACGATCGCCGACTTTGCAGCCGTTTGTTTCGTCGTGGGCTTTGTAGCGTTTGGTGCGGCTGACCGTCTTCTTGTAGATGGGATGGGGAAAGCGGTTCTCAACCGCCACCACCACCGTTTTGTCCATCTTGTCGCTGACGACGGTGCCGACCCTTTCCTTGGTTGCCATGGGGAATCGAGGGGGAATCAGGAGGCGGCTTCGGTCGAGGCGGCAGCCGGGCTGCCGGAGCGCTGACGCTCATTGCGCACCGTCAGCAGGTGAGCCAGCTTGATGCGGGCTTCCTTGAAGCGGTGGGAGTTCTCCAGTCGGCGGGTGGCCTGCTGGAAGCGCAGATCGAACAGTGCACGCCGGGTGGCGCTGATCTGCTCGTCCAACTCGCTTGCCGCGAGCTGGCGCACATCGGTGATGTCGGGGCGGGCCATGGTTCAGGACTCCACGGAAACGGCAGGCTCTGCAGCCTCGGACCCCTGGGCCTCGAAGCCGGATGCCGCATCAGCGGCCTCCTGGTCGGCCAGGGTCAGGAACTTGGTCTTCACGGGCAGCTTGTACTGCGCCAGCCGCATGGCTTCCTTGGCGATCTCGGGGGTGATGTCAGCACCACCCATCTCGAACAGGATGCGGCCAGGCTTGATCACAGCCACCCAGAATTCCGGGTTGCCCTTACCGGAACCCATCCGGGTTTCCGCCGGGCGCATGGTGACGGGCTTGTCCGGGAAGATCCGGATCCAGATCTTGCCGCCCCGCTTCACGTAGCGGGTCATCGCCCGGCGGCTGGCCTCGATCTGGCGCGAGGTGATCCAGCCACACTCCTGGGCTTGCAGGGCAAACTCACCGAAGGCAATGGTGTTGCCCCGGGTGGCGATGCCGCGCATGCGGCCGCGCTGCTGTTTGCGGAATTTGACGCGTCTTGGACTCAGCATGGTTCAGGCCTCCTGATCACTCCTGGTTGGAGCGGTCTTCGAACTGTTGGGGCTGCCGGCTGGCCCGGCGGCGCGGGGCGGCGCCCATGGGCACCTGATCCGCATGGCCGGGCAGCACCTCGCCCTTGAAGACCCACACCTTGATGCCCAGCACGCCGTAGGTGGTGCTGGCCACCCGGGTGGCGTAATCGATGTCCGCCCGCAGGGTGTGGAGGGGCACGCGCCCTTCCCGGGTCCATTCGGTGCGGGCGATCTCGGCGCCGTTGAGGCGCCCGCTCACCTGGATCTTGAGGCCCAGCACACCGGCGCGCTGGGCCCGTTGCACGGCCATGCGGATCACGCGGCGGAAGGCCACGCGTTTCTCAAGCTGCTGAGCGATGTATTCGGCCAGCAGGTAGGCGTCGGCATCGACCCGCTCGACCTCCACCACGTTGATGCGCACCTGGCGATGGGCATCCCCCACGGTGTTCTGGATGCCGGCGCGCAGCTCCTCGATGCCGCTGCCCTGGCGGCCGACCAGCACGCCGGGCCGGGCGGTCTTGAGCTCGACCTCCAGCTGGTCGGCCTTGCGGGCGATCAGCACATCGGAGATGCCGGCCGATCCGTACTTCTTGTGAATGAACCGGCGGATCCGATCGTCCTCCTGGAGGAGGGTGGGATAGGTCTTGCTGGGGGCGTACCAGCGGGAGCGGTGATCCTGGGTGATCCCCAGGCGCAGGCCGGTTGGATGGATCTTGTGTCCCATCGGGCGGTGTCCTCGGGGTCAGGTGGAAGGAGCCACAGCGATGCTGATGTGGCAGGTCTGTTTCTTGATCGCGTAGGCGCGACCCTGGGCGCGGGGCCGGAAGCGCTTCATGGACGGGCCCATGTCGGCGGTGGCCTGGCTGATCACCAGGCTGGCCGGATCGAGGCCGAGGTTGTGCTCGGCATTGGCCACGGCGCTGCGCAGCACCTTGGTGATCGGCCCAGTGGACCTGTAGGGCATGAACTCGAGCATGATCAGGGCATCGCGGTAGGTGCGTCCCCGGATCTGGTCGAGAACCCGGCGCACCTTCGAAGCCGAGCCGCGGATGTAGCGGCCATGGGCGAGGGCCTGGGCAGGGGTGGTGTTAGCCATGAATCAGCGGCCTCCTTTCTTGTCCTTGATGTGGCCCTTGAAGGTGCGGGTCGGGGCGAATTCCCCGAGCTTGTGGCCCACCATCTGCTCGGTGACGTAGACCGGCACATGCGACTTGCCGTTGTGCACGGCGATCGTGTGACCGATCATCATCGGGAGGATGGTGGAGGCCCGTGACCAGGTCTTGATCACGGACTTGTCGTCGGCGGCGTTCTGCTTTTCAACCTTGCGCAGCAGGCTGTCGGCAACGAACGGACCTTTCTTGAGTGAGCGTCCCATGGCGGATCAGGAGGTGAGCAGAGCGGCGTTGGTCATCAGGAGTCGCGTCCGCCACGGCTCCGCTTGGAGGTGCGGCGACGTTTCCGGAGCACAAACCGGTTGCTGGGCTTGTTCCGCTTGCGGGTCTTGAGGCCGAGCGCCGGCTTGCCCCAGGGGGTCACCGGGCCGGAGCGGCCGATCGGGGCACGGCCCTCACCACCACCGTGGGGGTGGTCGCAGGGGTTCATCACCGAACCGCGCACCTCGGGCCGTCGGCCCAGCCAGCGCTTGCGGCCGGCCTTGCCCAGGCTGGTGTTGCGCACCTCGGCATTGCCCACCTCGCCGAGGGTGGCGTAGCACTCGCGGCGCACGAGGCGCACCTCGGTGGAGGGCAGCTTGAGGGCCACGTAGTCGCCCTCCTTGGCCATCACCTGAGCGCTGGCTCCAGCGGTGCGCACCATCTGGCCGCCTCGGCCGGCATAGAGCTCCACGTTGTGGACGCTGGAGCCGAGGGGAATGGCCGAGAGGGGCAGGGCATTGCCGCTCTCGATCGGGGCCTCGGGGCCTGACACAACCTCCTGGCCGATCTGCACTCCTGCCGGAGCCAGGATGTAGCGCTTCTCACCATCGGCGTAGAAGAGCAGGGCCAAGCGTGCGTTGCGGTGCGGGTCGTAGTGGATGGCCGCCACCTTGGCCACCACGCCGTACTTGTCGCGGCGGAAATCGACGACGCGGTAGAGGCGCTTGTGACCGCCGCCACGGTGGCGGCAGGTGATCACGCCGCGGTTGTTGCGGCCCTTGCGGCGGTGTTTGGCCACCACCAATCCCTTGATGCGATCCCGTCCGGTGACCTCAGCGAAGTTGCTGGCCACGCGGGTGCGGGTGCCGGGGGTTGTGGGGCGGTAGTTGCGGATTGCCATGGAATTTCAGACCCCTCAGGACTCAGGGAACAGCTGGATGGCGTTGCCCTCCGCCAGTCGCACCACGGCCTTCTTCACCTGGGCGCGCTTGCCCGCGAAGCGGCCCACCCGTCGGGTGCGGCGGGGCGGGTTCATGGTGCTGACACCCACCACCTTGACGTCGAAGAGTTCTTCGACGGCCGCCTTGATGTCGGGCTTGGCGGCGCGGTGGTCCACCTCGAAGGTGTACTGGTTCAGCTCGAGGGCGCGGGTGGCCTTCTCGGTGATCAGCGGCCGGCGGATCACATCCGCGAGTCGCCCTGCAAAACGCTCAGCCATCGCAGTAGACCTCCTGAATCTTCGCGAGTGCCGCCTCGCCCACCAACAGGTGGTCGGCGTGGAGCAGATCGAACACGTTGAGCTGATCGGCGGCGATCAGCTTGACCTTGGCGAGGTTGCGCACCGAGCGGCGCACCACCTCACTGGGGCTGTCAAGCACCACCAGCACCTTGGCGCCGGCGGCGATGCCGAGCCGGGACAGGGCCGCGGTGATCTCCCGGGTCTTCGGTGCATCCAGGGAGGCTCCGAAATCCTTCACCACCGTGATGGCGTCGATGCGGCTCATCAGGGCGGTGCGCAGGGCCAGGCGGCGCTCCTTGCGGTTCATCGCCAGGCCGTAGCTGCGGGGCTTGGGTCCGAAGATCACCCCGCCACCGGGCCGCAGGGGGGTGCGGATCGAACCCTGGCGGGCCCGGCCGGTGCCCTTCTGCTTGTAGGGCTTGCGGCCACCACCCGCTACCTCGGCGCGTGTGAGGGTGCTAGCCGTGCCCTGACGGGCGTGGGCCAGCTGCCGTACCACGGCGCGGTGAACGAGGTCGGCGGCGGAGCTTTCCTTGGCGACCTTCAGATCAAGTCTGGCCTTGCCGGCCTCCTTGCCCTGCCAGTCGCGAACAACACAATCAGCCATCGTTTCGCTCCTCAGTTGCCGCTCTTGGCGCCCACCCGGTTGGCCGGGCGGATGTTGAGCAGGGTGCCGGGCTTGCCGGGCACCGAGCCCTTCACCACCAGCAGGTTGCGCTCCGCATCCACCTTGAGGATGGTGAGCCCACGGGTGGTGGTCTGCTTGCCGCCGTAGCGGCCCGCCATGCGCTTGCCGGGGTAGATGCGGCCCGGCGTGGTGCCGGCGCCTGTGGAGCCGGGCAGGCGGTGGTTCTTCGAGCCGTGGCTCATCGGGCCGCGGCTGAAGCCATGGCGCTTCTGGTAACCGGCGAATCCCCGGCCCATCGTGTCGCCGCTCACATCCACCTTCTGACCAGGCTCGAAGTCGCCGACGGTGATGGCGGAGCCCAGCTCCAGGCCATCGACGCTTTCGACGCGGTATTCCTTGAAGTGGCGCAGCAGCTGGTCACCCGACTTGGCCAGGTGGCCGCGGGACGGCTTGTTGACGAGCTTCTCGCGAACGTCGCCGAATCCGAGCTGGACGGCGTTGTAGCCGTCGGTGGCGTTGGATTTGAGCTGGGTGACGCGGCAGGGGCCCGCCTCGATCAGGGTGACCGGGACAGCCCTGCCTTCGTCGTCGAAGAACTGGGACATCCCCAGTTTCTTCCCGAGAATTCCGATGGACATGGGAGAGAGGTAGACGCCAGCTGGACATCCGGTGACCGCCTGGGCCGGCCAAGGCCGGGACCCGGGTGGAACCGGTGGGGCTGCAGCAGTCGTGACGGTCGGGCTGGGCCTTGGCGGCCGCACGGGGCTGACGGGCAGTCCCGATGCGAAATCCAGGGGGCTAGCAAGACGGATCAGGACCCGTTCAGCAGCGGCTGGGACTTGCCTGGACCGGACCGGCGGAGCGGCGCGTTCAGACAGTTTCCCTGTGGAGGGGGCCTCAAGCCCGCTCCGGAGAGCCGGATGAAGATCACCACCACTGGTGATCTGGTGTCAGGGTCTGGAGGCCCGGCTAGCGGACGGGCGCAGACTTCTGGCACAGCGAATGACTGTACCTTATGGCCCTCCTCCCCTCCAGGCGGCGTCCATTGCCTCCCGTTCCCCTCCCGGCTGTCAGACTCTCCTGAGCATTCCAGCTCACGATGCCGTTGCTGCTCACCGGCCGAGGTTTCCGTCAGGAGCTGGAGCGGGCCGGTGCGCTGGCGCTGTTCGCTCCCCTGGAGGGCGGGGCGGAAACCCGGCTGCTGCGCCGTCTGAGGGCCGCCGGCTACCGGGCTCAGCTCACCTCAGCGCGGGGGCTGGGTGATCCGGAATCCTTCCTGTTCGCTCTTCACGGCGTTCGTCCGCCCCATCTGGGCCACCAGAGCGTGGGGCGCGGTGCCGCCGTGGGTGAGGTGCAGCGCGTGATGCCCCAGCTCGGACCGCTGCTCGAGGGCAGCCAGCCGATGCTGCTCTGGCTCCTGGAGGGGCAGGTGCTGTCCTCCACCGAGCTCGCGGCGCTCGTCTCCCTCACCCGCCGCGAACCCCGCCTGCGCATGGTGGTGGAGATGGGCGGTGCCAGGGCCCTGCGCTGGCAGCCCCTGGCCGAGCTGATTTGACCCCTGCGGATCGGGCCCTGGCCAGCGGCCGCTGGGTGAAGTGGATCGCCGGCGCCAGCAATCAGGATCTGGAATCCATCGAGGATCTCACCGCGATCTACGCCCTGGCCGGCGTTCACTGCGTGGATCTGGCGGCGGATGCGGCGGTGGTGGCGGCCGCGCGCCGCGGCCTGTCCTGGGCGGAGGCCCACGGCGGCGCGCGGCCCTGGGTGATGGTGAGCCTCAGCGACGGGGAGGACCCCCACTTCCGCAAGGCCTGGTTCGACCCGCTGCGTTGTCCGCCTGATTGCCCGCGCCCCTGCGAGCGGGTCTGTCCGGCCCTGGCCATCGGTGAGCGGGCGACGGGCGCCCCGGGGGTGCTGGAGGAGCGCTGCTACGGCTGCGGCCGCTGTCTGCCCGCCTGCCCGCAGGGACTGATCGAGGAGCGATCGCGGGTGCTGGAGGCGGACACGGTGGCTCCCCTGCTGGCCAGGCTGCAGCCCGATGCCGTGGAGGTGCACACAAGCCCCGGGCGGCAGCAGGCCTTCGAGCAGCGGCTGCGGCAGCTGCTCGAAGGCGGTCTGGCGCTGCGCCGCCTGGCCGTGAGTGCCGGCGCGGAGGTGGCCCCGGCGGAGCTCTGGCAGCGGTTCGCCGCCCTGCGCGCCTGCGGGTACCGACCCCTCTGGCAGCTCGATGGCCGGCCGATGAGCGGTGATGTTGGTGATGGCACCGCCCGGGCAGCCGTGGCCCTGCTGGCTGCCCGCAGCGCCAGGATGCCACCAGGCCCGCTGCAGCTGGCCGGTGGCACCAACGGACGCAGCCTGCCGTTGCTGCAGGCCCGGCCGGACGTCGCCACGGTCTGCGCCGGGGTGGCCTTCGGGGGGGTGGCGCGCCGTCTCCTGCAGCCGCTGCTGGTGGCGGCCCAGGGGCGCGGCCGGGCGCTGCGCCATGACCCCGAGCTCTGGCCCCGGGCCTTGGAGCTGGCCCGGTCGCTGCTGCGGCCCTGGCTAGAACGGTCCTGATCCACCCCTGTGGTTCCCCGGTGTCCAGCCCGCAGTCACCCCAGCGCATCACGGACGATCTTGACCGGCTGCTAGCGGTGTTGCCGGCCCCGGTCGCCGCGGCCCTGCCGGCCGGCCAGGAGCGGGATCAGCTGCTGGAGGTGGTGCTTGATCTGGGCCGGGTGCCGGAGGCCCGCTACCCGGGCCGGGTGGTGGAGCTGGGCAGCCTTCCGGTCCAACGCGCCGACCTGGCGTCGGTGGTGGATCGGCTGGGTGTCTTCGGTGGCGACAACCGGGCCGGCATCGAGCGCACACTGCACCGCATCAGCGCCATTCGCAACCGCAGCGGGGAGATCGTTGGCCTCACCTGCCGGGTGGGCCGGGCCGTGTTCGGCACCGTGGCGATGGTGCGCGATCTGCTCGATTCCGGGCAGTCGCTGTTGCTCATGGGACGCCCCGGGGTGGGCAAGACCACGGCCCTGCGGGAGATCGCCCGTGTGCTCGCCGATGAGCTCGGCAAGCGGGTGGTGGTGATCGACACCAGCAATGAGATCGCCGGTGACGGCGACATCCCCCATCCGGCGATCGGCCGTGCCCGGCGCATGCAGGTGGCCCGGCCGGAGCTGCAGCACCAGGTGATGATCGAGGCGGTGGAGAACCACATGCCCGAGGTCATCGTGATCGATGAGATCGGCACCGAGCTGGAGTCCCAGGCAGCCCGCACCATCGCCGAGCGGGGGGTGATGCTGGTGGCCACGGCTCACGGCAACGAGCTGGCGAACCTGATCAAGAACCCCACCCTCAGTGACCTGGTGGGTGGGATCCAGTCGGTGACCCTGGGCGACGAGGAGGCCCGCCGCCGTCGCACCCAGAAGACCGTGCTGGAGCGGGCCGCAGAACCCACGTTCCCGCTGGCGGTGGAAATGCACAGCCGCCGGCGCTGGCTGGTCCACCCTGACGTGGCCGCCACGGTGGATGCCCTGCTGCGCGGCCAGGCGGCCCGGCCCCAGGTGCGGGAGCTGGCGGAGGACGGCCGCGTCAGCTGTGCGGAGTCCCATCCCAGACCGGCAGGCACCCCTGTCCTGCTGCGGCCCCGGCAGGCACCCCGGTCCCTGCCGCCCCGTTCGGAGGAGAGTGCGCCCCCAGCCCGCTCCCCGCTCCTGGAACCCTTGCCTCCACCCGCCCCCGCGCGGCCGCAGCTGCTGCGTGTGTACGGCGCCGGCATCCCCCGGGTGCTGCTCGACCAGGTGGTGCGTTCCCGGTCGCTGCCGGTGCAGGTCGTGGGCAGCGTGGACGCGGCCGATGTGCTGCTCAGCGTGCGCCAGCAGCTGGGCCGCGACCCCCAGCTGCGCCGCCAGGCCCGCGAGCTGGGGCTGCCGATCCTGGTGATCAAGAGCACGGCGGCGCCCCAGCTGCAGCGGGCCCTGGAGCGGTTGCTGGAGCGCCATGGCGGGCACCAGCCGCAGCCGACTGCGGCTGGTGCTGCCGGTGATGACGCCCATGGCGCGATGGAGGAGTGCCGGCTGGCGGTGGAACAGGTGGTGCTGGCCACGGGCCAGCCGGTGGAGCTGCTCCCCCGCAGTGAGGAGATCCGCGGCATGCAGGCGGAGCTTGCCGCCCGTTACCGCCTGCGCACGGCCGTGTTCGGCAGGGGGGATCAGCAGCGTCTGCGGGTCTTCCCCGCCTGAGGGGCGGTGCCTGCCGGGGAGCCGTTGACGAAGGGCGGGGCGCTGTGGGTAACTGTCTAAGCACTCCGGCGACAGCGCCGGGCGTGCCGCGTGAGCTCAGGCTGCGCGCGCTCCTGTTGGGCCGTCGCCAAGTGGTAAGGCAGCGGGTTTTGGTCCCGCCATTCCTAGGTTCGAATCCTAGCGGCCCAGTTTTCAGCATTTCCTCTGCGCACCGTGCCGGGAACGCCGCTGCTCGTGTGTGATTTCGACGGGGTGCTCGTGGACGGCATGCCGGAGTACTGGTGGGCGGCCCGCCAGGCCGCCCTGACACTGCAGCCCGGTCTCGACCTGCCGGAGGAGGCTCCGGCAGGCTTCGCCCGACTGCGCCCGTTGATCCACAAGGGCTGGGAGATGGTGCTGATGGCGGCTGAACTGTCGCGGGCCGATCTCGACCTGGAGGCCCTGCTGGGGGCGTACGAGAGGGCTCTGCCCGATGCCCTTGGCCGCTGGGGCTGGAACGCTGACCAGCTTCAGAGCGCCCTGGAGCAGGTGCGCAGCCAGGCCCTCGGCGATGACCTGCCGGCCTGGCTGGCCCTGCACCGCTTCTATCCAGGGGTGGTGGAGCGGCTGCAGCGCCTTCCCGGCGAGGGCAGCGACTGGCTGGTGCTCACCACCAAGGGGGGTGCCTTCGCCCGCCGCATCCTTGAGGATGCGGGGCTGGAGCCCCGGGCGGTCTTCGGCCATGAGCAGGGCAGCAAGCCCGACGTTCTCGCGCGCCTGCTGGCGGAAGCCCGTCCGCTGTGGTTCGTCGAGGACCGGCGGCCCACGCTCGAGCAGGTGTGCGCACGGCCGGATCTCGGCGGCGTGCGCTGTTTCCTGGCCAGCTGGGGCTATCTGGCTCCCGGCGATGCCCAGGCTCTGCCCGTGGCCATCCATTGGCTGGAGCCCCACCAGTTCGAGATGCCCCTGGCGCAGTGGCCGGGATCCGATAAGGTACGTGTGTACTAGGCGCCTCTGAGACGCCGGCCCTCTTCGGTGGCACTTGCTTGCTGGGACCGCAGGGTGTCCGCCTGGCGGAACCCTTCCGGCAGGATCGCTCCGCGGCCCGCTCCATCGCACCATCCGTTCCATGCCCGGTCCCATGCCTGCCGACCCGAAGGCCCCCAGCACCATGACCAGTCCCGCCATGCCTGCCGCCGCTGCCGTGCCTGCAGCCGCTGCCACGCCTGCTGCCGGTGCCATGGCGTCAGCCGGCAATGCGGCCGGTTCCCCTGCGGCATCCGCCACCACGGCGGCTCTGAGCGCCGCCGATGCCAAGGCCGCCGCCGAGCGTGACAAGGCCCTCGGTCTGGTGCTCAACCAGATCGAGCGCAATTTTGGCAAAGGCTCGATCATGCGCCTGGGCGATGCCTCCCGCATGCGGGTGGAGACGATCTCCACCGGGGCGCTCACCCTTGATCTGGCCCTGGGCGGCGGCTATCCCAAGGGCCGGGTGGTGGAGGTCTACGGACCCGAGAGTTCCGGCAAGACCACCCTCACCCTGCATGCCATCGCCGAGGTGCAGCGTCGAGGCGGTGTCGCCGCCTTCGTGGACGCCGAGCACGCCCTCGATCCGGTGTATGCCGCGGCCCTCGGTGTCGACATCGAGAATCTGCTGGTCTCCCAGCCTGATACCGGCGAGATGGCGCTGGAGATCGTGGACCAACTCGTGCGTTCCGCCGCCGTCGACATCGTTGTCGTCGACTCGGTGGCCGCGCTCACTCCCCGGGCGGAGATCGAGGGAGAGATGGGTGATCTGGCGGTGGGCAGCCAGGCTCGCCTGATGAGCCAGGCGATGCGCAAGATCACCGGCAACATCGGCAAGTCGGGGTGCACGGTGATCTTCCTCAATCAGCTGCGGCAGAAAATCGGTGTCACCTATGGCAATCCCGAAACAACCACTGGTGGCAATGCTCTGAAGTTCTACGCCTCGGTGCGTCTGGATATTCGCCGCATCCAGACTCTCAAGCGCGGTACGGAGGAATACGGCATCCGCGCCAAGGTGAAGGTTGCGAAGAACAAGGTGGCCCCGCCCTTCCGCATTGCCGAGTTCGACATCCTGTTCGGACGTGGCATCAGCACCCTGGGCTGTCTGCTGGACCTGGCCGAGGAGACGGGCGTCGTGGTGCGCAAGGGCGCCTGGTACAGCTATGAGGGCGACAACATCGGCCAGGGCAGGGACAACACGATCACCTGGCTGGAGCAGAATCCTGAGCAGTGTGCCCAGGTGGAGCACCTCACCCGCCGGAAGCTCACCGAGGGTTCTGAAGTCACCGCGAATTCGATGAAGCCCCTGGCTGCGGCGGCCCGGGCAGCAGGAGTTCCGGTGGCCGGCTGACCCCGAGTGCCCTGTGCGGAAAGCTCAGGAGCCTCTAGGAGGCCCGCCTGCCCGGCAGTGCCACGCCACCGCCACTGCTTCTTGACTCCGCTCCGGGTGTGATTGGCTCCTGCAGCAGTTGGGCGACGCGGTGGAGTTCCTGGATCGCTTCGGCACCCTCGAACTTCACCAGTTCATGCCCGTCACGGGATTCCACCCAGCTGATGCCGAAGTCGGACACCAGGAAGCGCACCATGTGATTGGTGCCCAGGTTGGCCACGAAGGAGGCGCCGCGGCCATCAGAGCCGTCCCCGCAGCTGTAGCAGGTGGCGGCCATGCCACGGTCCTGAAGACTCCGGGCCAGGGCGTGGAGGCTGAGCACCAGATCGTGAACAAGGCAGCGGTATTGCTCCGCCAGGCGCGGGAACATGACCAAGGACAGAAGATGAAGCAACTATAAGGTTTTCTTCAGCTTTTCGCGAGTGTGGAGAGCCCGCGTGAGGGTTCCGGCACTCCATCGCTGCCTCCCCGGCGCGGCAGCCCGCCTCAGCCGTCGGCCAGGGTCCACCAGCCGGCAGCGGGGCCGATGAAACGCACGGTGACCCAGAAGATCACCAGGGCGGCGATGCCGATCCAGGCGCCCCGGCTGGTGATGTTCACGAAGCGGTCGGCCTGGTTGCGGGTGAGGGGCAGCCACGGCGCGAGCCGGGGCGAATCGTCGGCCCTGGCGGTGGGCGCGGACTTGCTCTGCGGCTTGGTTTGCCGCGGCGGCAGGCCCTGGATGTTGCGACGCCTGGCTTCTCCCATCGAATTCCTCACGGCCTTGGCCAAGGCTAATCAGTGCTGATTCAGGGCTTTGGCCGCCTGCTGCCCCTGACGTGGACCCCGGAAACTGAACCAGTCCTTATGAGAGCTTCCCTACCGGCCAGACTTGGCCAGGAGAAGCCCCATGAAACGCAAGCGCCACACCCCCGAGCAGATCATCCGCAAGCTGCGCACC
>JBATEO010000033.1:0-54129 GCA_049664045.1 Prochlorococcaceae cyanobacterium | reverse complement strand
GACGGCGAGCCTCGATCCACTCGCCAAAGCCCTTCGCCTTGAGGATCAGCCGCACCCGATCCCCCGGGGCCGGCACCCCGCCCTCATCACCGATGCGGGCCTCCATCGTCGTGCCGGGCATGGCGATGGCATGGACCACCATTTCCTGCTTGACCTTGGGCCGGCCCTGGCGGTCGGTGCCGTTGGGGATCGGCTCCATCGCGCCGCTGCTGAGGTTCTTGCGCAAGCGGTCGCGTTGCTCCGGACGCACGATCGCCAGATAGGCCACCTCACCGAGGCGCTGTTGACGGATCACCGGCGCCGCGATGCGGCTGCCGTCGTTGAGTTCAATCGCCATGGGACTTGCTGTTCAGAGTGGAAGAGGGAGAAGACAGGGGAAGCAGGGGCTCCAGTCCGGCACCCAGCCGCAGCAGGTGATGGGCGGCGCCGGAGAGACTCAGCTGGTGCTCGGCCGACAGCTGCCTGACCTGCCGGTAGACATCGCTGTGCACGCAGACGCACAGGTAGTGACGGCCGTGCTGCGACCGCGGCTGGGGCCTGGCGTAGGCGCGGCGGCAGACACTCATGGCGTTCCCCCCGCCAGCTCGCGCTCGAACACGTCGATGAAGTCCTTGTGGCGTCGCTGGGTGATGCGGTCCTTGATCGTCCGCACCTCCCGGGGCACCTGGAAGTGGTGGCGGAACTCGATCGTGAAGCGCTTGCGCGCCTCCTGAGGCATCGCCCCGAGGAACTTGTGCAGGGTGGTGATCTCCTCGGCCGACAACGGCTCCAGGCCGGAGTCGCCGACTTCCGGCCCATCCGGAGCGCCGGTGTCCCACTCGTCGTCTGCGGCCTCAGGGTCGTCCGCAGCGGGGGCAGGGGCTGCAGAAGTTGCCGCGGCCTCAGTACCGGAAGCGGAAACCGAAGACTGCGGTCGCACCTGATTCGGCTCGATAGTCCGAGGAGGTTTGCCCACAGGAATGCCCAGCAGGCCCGCCAACAGGGAAGCGGTGAGCGCATGCCAGGCCGCACTGCCCTCCTGGGGCGCCTGAGCTTCGCTGAACTCCTCGGCGCCGCCGCGGTGCCGCAGGGTCACCCGCAGCACCTCGTGCTCCTCGTTGATCAGCTTCTGGGCGCTGAACGAGAAGCCCAGGGCAAAGGCCGGCGCAGCCGCCTGCACGACCTCCTGCATGGAGGTGTCGGCGATGGCAGCCATCTGGGACTGGAACTGGGCCAGGCCCTCGGCCCACTGGGCGCGGGCCCGCTCGCGGCTCTGCAGCAGAGCCTGGCTGAGATCAAAGGCGGCGGTGGGACCTGGCGTCGGCTCCATCCGCCCGCAGGGGGTGGTGGTCATCGAAGGCACTGCGGGACCGGCGCCCGCTTGCCTCGGATATTAGCGGCTCGCTAATCCGAATCTGTAGCTTGCGCGACGCAAGGCATGGCCTACTCCGAACCTGTCCGGGAGGTGTTCGTGCATGCCTCAGCTGGGGCCCGTCTTGGTGGACCACTCCTCCAGCCAGCGCTGGGGCAGCCACGCCTCTCCGTCCCACATGCCCTGCAGCTGCTCGGCGGAGTAGGGCTCAAAGCCGGCAAGCATCGCCTGAAAGGCCTGCCGCTGCTTGGCTGGGGCCACCTTGGCGGCAGAACTCAGGGCCTCCATCACGCCGATGCCGTGCAGCTTGGCGGTCTGCACCAGCTGGCCGCGCCACTGTTCGCTCAGCCTCGCCGCTTCTGCGGCATCGACCTCAGGCTGGGCCGGCACGACAGGCGCCTGGTAGGCGCTCGGCACCGGCAACAGACCCAGGTGGCAGCTCCAGAACTCTGCTGGCCCCCACACCCGCTCCTCGTCATCCACCAGGGGTTTGGCCTGGCTGATCAGATCCTTGAGGGCCCGGGTGCGCACGCCGCTGAATTCTTTGGCGGCCAGCCGGCGGTTGACCTCGGCAAGGGCAAAGAAGCTCTCCGGCCTGGGCTTGGGCGCCTTGCCGTTCTCGAACACGCTCAGCGTGCTCGGTGCCATCACCTCAAAGCCCGCCTCGCGGGCCCACTTGTAGGCCGTGTACTGCGTCCAGTTGTTGAGCTCCCGCCAGCGCCTGAGCATGCGCCCGAACTGCTGGCCGGCCTCGAGCTGCTTGGCCTCGATGTACCGGTACTCAGAGCTCATCAGGGCTTGGATCTGGCCATTAGCGAAAGGCTAAGGCATCCCAATCATGACCATGAACAGGTGACCTGTCTGTTTCAGGGCGGTGTGGGCGCTGACGATCCTGTCCTGGACGGTCGGCCTGACTTGCCTCGACCAGCGCTGGTGACGGGGCGATGGGCTTGGCGCCGCCCTCCACGCCGGGCGTATGGCGACGGTTTCACCTTGCCCATCGGCACCACCCAACCGCCGGTGACCACGGGCACAGGCCAGCAGATGGCCTCGCGGAGCAGCTGCTCCAGCTGCTGGCGCTGCTCCGGCTCCAGCAACGCCACGGGCTCGACGATGCGGCTGTCCGGGCCAAGGGTCCAGTCGTCGCGTTGGCAGCCGTAGACCCAATCACGGCCGCCTGGCGCCTGCGCCCAGAGCAGCGCCCCAAGTTGGTCGCGCTCGATCGCGATCTCCAGCTGCCAGCCGCTGGCCAGATCCAGCCGCATCCGGCCCCACCAGATCTCACTCCAGGGCCTGTCTGCCAGGAAGGCCTCACCCGCCAGCAGCGCCCGCAAGGCCTGTTGGATCTCGGCGGCGCTGCAACGGCTCAGGGGGTGCAGAGCGGGTGACGCAAGCCATTGCCACGGCACCAGAGCGCCCACTCCCCGAGGGCGATCGGCTTGCCGCAACAGCGGCAATGGCCGGGATGGCGGACGCGGATGCGGCGAAAGCCATGGGGGTCGGCTGTGGGCTGCCTGTGGGGCACTCCTGCCGTGGGAAACCCGGGCGCGGACGCTGCAGAGGGAGGCTGCCCGCTGACCTGCAGGCCGTGCTCACGGATCAGGCGGCATGCCAGATAGGCGCTGGTGCGCGCCTCCTCCAGGTGGGGTGAGGCGGTCATCGCCACCAGCTTGCGGACCTTCTCCGCTGCCCGATCCGCCGCTGCGCTGTCGACCATGCCCTATTCGCCAATTGGATCAGCTTAGCGAGCCTGTGCCAGCATGGATAAACTGATTCGGCATGCCGAGGTTTCCATGTCCTCGATGATGACTCCGCTCTCCGTGCAGTTCACGCTTGAGCAGCGGGACTGGCTGGATGCGCGCACCCGCGGCGGCGTGCTCTCGCGTTCCTCGGTGATTCGGCTCATCGTGGCCGAGGCCATGGAACGCGAGCAGCTCGCCAGCAAGCCCCGCCAGCGCCAGGTGCTCGATGGCCAGCCCTGAAGCGGCCACCAGTCCCGCAAAGGCCTGCATCGACCGCGGCGCAGCCGAGCAGTTCCTCTCCCTGCTGGGCAAGGACCCTGCCAGCGCCCGGCTGCGTGCCTTCCCCCATCGCGGCAACCCCGCCAAGGGAGCAATCGGCGCCCGCAAGGGTCCTTTCGAGCTGGCGGTGGCGGAGCAGTGGCAGCGGGAAGGCCGCGGCATTTACCTGGTGATCAACGACGGCGGCGACCGCAAGAGCGAGATCACGGCCTGCCGGGCGTTCTTTGTGGAATGGGACGACCGGCCTATCGCCTGGCAGCTGAACGCCTGGAAGGAGCTGGGGCTGCCCGAGCCCTCGCTGATCGTGCTCAGCGGAGGCAAATCTGCCCATTGCTACTGGCTGCTGGAGCAGCCCATCCCGCCAAAGGAGTGGGCGCCGCTGCAGGCCGAGCTGATCGCCTATGCCAGCGGTGATCCCCACTGCAAGGACGCCTCACGGGTGATGCGGCTGCCGGGCTGCTGGTACGTGGATGCGGCCGGCGAGCCCACCGCCCTGGTGGAGCTGGTGCATGTGAGCGGCCAGCGCTACGCCCCTGATGACATCTCCCTGGCGCTGCTGCCCGATGAGTTCGCCGAACCCGCTGCAGACCCTTCAGCCCAGCAAGCAATCCCCCTGGAGGCCCCCTGTGAAGCCTCCGGCACTGGAATTCCGCTGCCTGAGCTGGGCGATGAGGACTTCGGGCCGCCGCGGCCGCTGGAGCAGATCCGCACCGCCCTGGCCGCCATCCCCCGCCGGGTGGCCGGCAGCAACACCTACTCCGACTACCGCAATCTCCTCTGGGGTTTGATTCAGGCCTGCGAGCAGGCCGGCCACGACCGGGAGCTGGCGATCGCCCTGATGGAAGCCCACAGCCCCTCGGCCAGCTGCGGCTGGGACATCCGCCAGGTGGCCAGCTCTGGAGGCGAGCAGATCAGCGCGGCGACTTTCTGGTTCCACGCGCGTCAGCACGGCTGGCTGCCGCCGGAGCCTGCCCACACCCCGAGGCCTCCTGGTGCGCACGCCACAGGCAGCCGCCGACACCAGGGCGACACCGGTGGGCGCCATCCCGGTGGCAAGGGCACCGACCACACCAGCAATGCCAGGGGCACCAAAGGAGCTGGCTCTGGCGCAGGCCCGCAGCGCTTCTCGCCTCGGCCCGACACCCGGGTGCGCTGGGGAAAGGTGCACCTGCCGATCAACCGCCGCCTGAACGCCTTGGAGCACTGCATCCGATCCCTAGTGGGCCGTGAGCGCAACAGCCTGCGCCGCTCGGCCCGCGTGCGCGAGTCCCATGCCGCCCTGCAACTCAAAACCGCCCTGCGGCTGCAGGAGATCGGTCAGCTGATCCTCGAGGCCCACGACCTACGCAATGGCAACCGCTTCCGCGGCCTCGATCAGGCCGAGCGGCTGGCAATGCCGCAACCGGTTGTGGCGTGGGAGATCCCCGGCTGCATCCCACGCCGCGACCTCTCGATCGTGGGCGGCCGGGCCAAGGTGGGCAAGACGCGGCTGGTGCATGCCCTGGCCCGCTGCCTGCTCTGCGCCGAGGACTTTCTCGGGTTCGGGGCGCCGGAGGAACCGCGGCCGGTGATCCTGGTGACCGATGACCAGGGCGACGGCGACACCGCCCAGATGCTGCAGCAGCTCGGGATCTGGGATCACCCGTTGCTGCTCTGGTCGCGCCGGTTCCGGGCCACGGAGGCCAACCTCGATGCCCTGCTGGCCTGTCTGGCCGCCCACCCTGGGGCGGTGGTGATCCTCGATTCGCTGCGCTCGATCACCCGCAGCTGCTGCTTTGGCGAGAACGATCCGGAGATGGGGTCGCTGATCTATGACCTCAAGCACCAGATCACCGATGCCGGCGGCACGTTGCTGCTGATCCACCACTGCAATAAGGCCAACGACACCACCGGCACCGAGGCCCTCTCGGGCCACAACGCCATTGCCGGGGCGGCCAACACGATCCTCACCCTCCACTACCTGGCCAAGGGCAATCGGTTGATCAAGGATTCACCCCAGCGCCGCCTGGTGCGCGAGGCCCGCTCCGGCCCACCCGCCGATCTGGTGGTGGCGATCGACGGCAACACCGGGGCCTTTGCCCGGCTGGGCACCTACGACGACCTGCAGGAGCAGCAGGAGCAGGAGAGCGATCTCGATCGCGCCGCTCAGCGGGTGCGCAAGGCCAGCGAAAAGCAGAAGGAGGCCCTGCGTTATCTCCAGGCGCTGCACACCAACGGTCTGGCCGGGGTGGGCCTGCTGGAGCTGCAGCAGGCGATCGGCATGGCGCCGGCGGAGGCGCGGCTCAAGCGGGACCTGGAGGGGGAAGCGCTGACCACCTACAAGGCCATGGGCCGCTTCCTCGGCAGCCTGGACGGCTTGGTTACAGCCACCAGGGTGGGCACCAGCGGCGCCAGTTACTACCTCCGCTATGGGCTCAGTGACGCCGGCGCGGAGTGGCTGGCGCGTGAGTTTGATCTATAGGGGGTGGATTCTTGCGATTCTTTGGATCTTCCTGCAGCGCAATTGATCTGACGCTTCTGGCAGAGCGGACTCTCTCAGGATTCTCTGGATTCTTTGCTGGCCACCGCCAGTCCGACGCTGCTCACGGGCGACTGAACCACAACCGCTGGAGAAGGAGCTGGATTCGTTGGATTCTTTGGCCCCCTCACCAGCGCAGCCACTTTGGAGCGCCAAGCGGGCTGGATCCGTTCTGGATTCTTGGGATTCTTTGGGGGACCTCACTCCCTGCAGCAGACAGTCCCTGGGGATCAAAGAATCCAAAGTATCCAAAGAATCTCACGTTCGATCTTCTGCCCAGATCCCCTGCGCTGCAACGGGGTCCAAAGAATCCAACCAATTTGGTGTATCTCGTGAGGTTCTGGTGATGCCGACGACAACCTCCGCGCATGTCTTCGATCGCCAGATCGCTGCCGGTCCCTGGCTCAGGCCGATCCCAGGCCTGCGGCGCACCGACCCGGAGCACCGCTACTGGCTGGGGGAGCACCTGTTCGCGGTGTCCGTCACCGGCGTGATCGGCTCAACCAAGAGCGAATGGGCGATGGCCCGCATCGAGGCCACCCGCCACGTCTGGGAGCCGCGGGGCCACACCGTGCACCTGGCGCTGGAGGCCCTGCTGCACAGCCGCTTCCATCCCCTGCCCCAGCAACGCCAGCAGGCCAGCCGACTGCTGCAGCACCTGCGCTCTGGCGACTACCGGGACTGGATCGAGCCGTTGCTGGCCCACCCCCACTGGCAGCAGGTGACGGTGATCGCTTCCGAGCGCCCCACCTGCTGCCTGATCCGGAACCTGGCCGGCACCTACGACACCGGCTACATCCAGCAGGCCGATGGCCTGCGGGTGCTCGCTGACCTCAAGACCCTCTCCAGGCCCGGATCGGGCAGCTACTGCACCCGCGCCCAGCTGGGTGGCTACATGGCACTGGAAGCCACCTGGGGCGTGCACTACGACGCAGGCCAGACGATCTGGGCCCGGCCGGGGGAGACCCGCTTCTCGCCGCTGTATTCCCGCGAGGAATGCCTGGCCGCCTGGGCAGCGGCGTGGGCGGGCTACGTGAGCAGGTTCCGGCCCTGGTGATGGACTCTCCGAACCGATGTATTCGGACTATCGAGCCGCTATGGTTTGTTGCAGGTCGCTTGCTCGCGCCTCTTTGCTCCTTCGCTGGCTCTGCTGATGGCTGCCACCACCGCCAGCTCTGCTCGAATGGCTGGCGCCGCCCTCGACGCGCTGCTCGATCGCATCACGGTCCTCAAGCTGCAGCAAAAAAGCATCGACGCCGAGCTCTCCCCGCTGCTGGAGCAACTCAGCGGGGCCCTGGAGGCCGGCGAGCTGGATGCCTCCTTCTCCCACAACGGCTGCAGCTTCTGCTGGTCGGCCGGGCGCACCAGCTACGCCTACCCCGAGCCGCTGCAACAGCAGGAGCAGGCCCTCAAGGAGGCCCAGCGGCTGGCGGTCGCCACCGGCGCCGCCAGGGAGAAGCACGGCAAGGCGTTCTGGACGATCAAGCCGGGCCGGAGCTGAACGATGGCCAATCCCCAGAAGCGCAAGGGGGATGCGGCCGAGCGGGAAGCGGCCCAGCTGCTGAGCGATCTGCTGGGCCTGGTGGTGCGCCGCAAGCTCGGCGCCGGCCGCACCACCACGGCCGGTGGTGACACCGGCGACCTCGATGGCGTGCCGGCCCATGTGATCCAGGTGGCCAGTTGGGCCAACACCGCCGCCGCGGCCCGTCTCAAGCCTGATGAGGCCGCCCTGCAGGCCGAGCACGCCGCCGTGCCGTTCGCGGCGACATTGGTGCGCTTTCGCGGCGGCACCTGGCGGGTGGTGCTCACCCCCGAGCAGTGGGCCGCCTATGTGCGGCTGATCCTGCGGGAGGGCCTGCTGTGAGCCGCCGTGCCTCAGCCAAGCCAGCCGGCAGCGGAGAACCCCAGACCCCGGATGCCGATCAGGCGTTGCTGAACGAGCTGCGCCAGGCGCCGGCCCAACAGGATGCCGATGGCCAGCCCGTCTGGCCGGCGGCGGATCCCAGCCGACCGGTGGGCAAGGGCAACCCGCCACGGGGCCGCCGCAGCCAGAACCACAAACCGCGCGCCACCCACATGGAGGTGGAGACGCGCATTGCCGAGGCGCAGCTGTGGATCGCCCAGCGGCTGCCACTGGCAAAGATCAGGGAAAAAGCAGCCCAGAACTGGGGAATCACCAACATCAAAACGATCAGCCGCTACCTGGCTCTGGCGCGGCAGCGGATGGTGGAGGAGCTGATCACCGACCGCCGCAGGCATCAGGCCGAGCAGATCTTTGCCCTCAATGACTGCGCCAGGCGTGCGATGGACGCCGAGCAGTTCAACGCGGCTGTGGGCGCCTTCCGGGTGATTGCTGAGATCGGCGGGCTTCTGCGGGCACCGATCAAGCCGCCGGAGCCCAGGGCGTGAGTGCAAGCACCCCCGCCACCGCGACGCCAGCCGTGGGGCTTCAGGCTGCCACCCCCACCGAAGGTGGGTTGCTGCTGCCGGAGCTTGACCCCTGGGGCGATGGCGGCCTGCTGCTCCTCCCCACGTCCGCCAAGGTCGAGCCTTCGGAACCCCAAACCCTGCGCAGTTTCATCGCTGAGGCCTACCCCCGCTACGGCTTCCACCGCTGGGCCGAGGTGTTGATCGAACTGCTCCAGCAGGTGGCCGATGGCCAGCTGAGCCGGCTGATCGTCACCTGTCCGCCGCGGCTGGGGAAGAGCCTCCTGGTCTCCAAGCTGTTCCCGGCTTACTTCCTGCAGCGCTACCCGCATCTCTTCGCGGCGATTGCCTCGTACTCGGCCGAGCTGGCCTACGCCCACTCCCGAGAAGCCCGCCACTTTTACCGGGTGACCGGCCACCTGCTGGCCCGCGACTCGGCGGCGGTGGGCAACTGGCTGACGCGGCAGCGGGGCGGCTGCATTGCTGCCGGCGTCGATGGCCCGTTCACCGGCAAGGGCTACAGCCTGGGGGTCATCGACGACCCCTACAAGGGCCCTGGCGATGCCGCCAGCCCGGCGCTGCGGCAGAAGCTGATCGACTGGCTGCGCTCGGTGTGGCTCACCCGCGCCGAACCTGCGTCGGTGCTGGGCCCGGACGGCAGGGAGCAGCCAAACCTCTCGGCCCAGGTGGTGGTGCTCACGCGCTGGGACCACCAGGATGTGATCGGCTGGCTGCTGGAGCAGGAGCTGGGGGAGGCGCCGCAGCACTGGACCGTGCTGGACCTGCCGGCCATCGCTGAGGAGCCAACCGAGCGGGCCAAGCTGCCGCCCACCTGCACCCTGATCCCCGACTGGCGGCCGGCGGGAGAGGCGCTGTGTCCTGAGCGGTTCCCCCTGCCGGAACTGCTCAAGATCCGCGCTCGCCTGGGGGCCTACTGGTGGGCGGCGCTGTACCAGCAGCGGCCGAGCCCGGCGAGCGGATCGATCTTCCTGCGGCAGTGGATTCGGCCGCCCCTCCCCCGTGAGGAGGGCAGCCAGCGCCAGTACGCGCTGCTGGCGCTCTCCTGTGACCTCAGCTTCAAGGGGGAGGCGGAGAGCGACTACTGCGGCTTCTGCCTGGCCGGCTTGCTGGCACCACCGGTCCGGAATGCCATCCCCCGAACGGGTGAACCGCAGGGGCAAATGACCACGGCGGCACTGGAGATCGAGGTGCTCTGGGCCGCTCGGCACCGCTTTGGCCTGCCGGAGGTGATCCGTTTCCTGCTGGGCTGTCTGGAGGCGCTGGAGCAGCAGGGGCTGCGCCCCAATGCCGTGCTGATCGAGGACGCCGCCAACGGGCCGGCGGTGCTGCAGTCCCTGCGGCGGCGGGTGCCGGGGATGCTGCCGATCACTGCGAGAGGCAGTAAGGAAACCCGCGCCCATGCCGTCGCCCCCCTGGTGGAGGCCGGGCAGATCCGCTTTCACCACCGTGCTCAGCCGCTGGTGGAGGAAGCCATACGCTTCCCCAAGGGCAGCAAAGACCTGGTGGATGCCTTCTGCCACGGTGCCCTGTGGCTGGAGGGTCGCTACTGGAAGGCCCAGGGCATCCAGCCGGTGGTGACGCCGCTGCTGGTAAGTCGGTGAGCGAGCCAATGGTGTCCGCGGTGCGGGAAAATCCCAGGCCATCGCTTGTGGCGAGCCCAGGGGCTGCTGTGCTGGCGCCGGCCGTGGTGCAGCTGGTGCTGCCGATCACGGTGGTGCTCATCGGCGATGCCACCGAGGTGGAGCGAATGCTGCGGCAACGGCGCTACCGCAGGCCGGCCTGCCACGCCCGAGCGCAGCAGCTGGAGATCAACCTCCAGGAACCGGAGCGTCACCACCCCAGAGCCCAGGGTCAGCGGCCACGGCGCTGCAGACCCCGTCGCCAGCGCCCGATGCGGCCCCATGCCGCGGCCGATGCCCTGGCTCTGGAGCACATGGATCTGGCGGAGAAGATCGCTGGCAACTTCGCGCGGCGCACCATCCATCCCAAGGAGGATCTGCTGCAGCTGGCGATGATCGGGCTGATCAAGGCGGCGCGGCGCTACGACCCGTCACGTGGCCTATTCCGGCCTTACGGGCGCACCTATGCCAATGGGGAGATCACGCACTTTTTGCGGGACAACGGCTTCCTGCTGAAGGTGCCGCCGACATGGCGGGAGCTGCATGCGCGGGGGCAGCGGTTGCTGACCTCAGGGGTGGGAGTGATGGAGATGCTGCAGCGATTGGAGATCAGTCGCGAGCAGTGGGTTCAGATTGCTGAGGCCTGCTCAGTGCGGGTGGTTGCATTCCCTGTTGATTAAGCGTGCGTGTGGCTGACATCTCATTCCTACCCGGCGCTTACCGGACAGGGAAGCTCATCCTTGACTAAGCCCAGATCACAGTTTCGGAGGAAGAAAAAGAAGGTAGAATCAATCGCGTATAGCCGACGCTTGCCAATATCGTAGTCAATCAAGGGCGGATTGATGCCCTTCTTGTGCTGAAGAGTCGAGAGATTGTGAAGCAGATTGCTCATGTCAGATGGGCGCACATCATCCTTGCGATGATGATGCTGCTTGATCCTATCCGCAATGTCGGAGCGACTGATTCCATGCTCGAGGCCGGCGAATCCCATTTCCAGGATTGCGCAGACGAGATAGTACGGCAAGTGAAGTGGGGTCTTTTCTTTATCTTTTGAGTGAGTAACATTGCCAGAGGAGATAAGCTCAAGCGCTTGAAGATGCGTGGCTCCGTATTGCTCCGCTTTCTCTTGAATCGCCGTGTTGGAGAAGTCAATGCTAGAGATCTGTTGCGACAACTGCCTCCACTCTGATACTCCTGCAGCGATGCATGTGTGCTTCAACAACTCCTGGAAAACGCCAATACTTCCGAAAGAATTTTCAATGCAATGCTGAATCACATCAGGCGCGAAATCGACATTCAGGTGCTTTGCCCCGTCCGTGGCAACTCTGTGAAACTCATCTTCAGTCCAAGGCTCTACGGCAACATCAACGACTCGGTCAGTGAGGTCGGGGCAATAGATTCGGAGCTTGTCTTTTTGGCGCCACACTCCCAGCACTACAAAGATGACGCCCATTTCCTGAAAAGAGCGCAGATCGAAGGATAGCTGGCGCTGCTTCTCCTCTGTAAGGTAATGGAAGTTCTCTAGGACGATCTTCTTCTTAAAGTTCACGCTTTTTAAGAGCTCGGCGATATCTTGAGCAACGGCCAGGTTAAAAGGAATCGTTTTGAGGTTTTTTTGGCTCTTATCCACAGTCTTGAGTCCGCTTGACGCATTCGCCTCGCCCTCGCCAAAGAACCAAATTGTCGCCTTTGCCCTGATCCCCAGAGTTGCCGAAGCCTCTGAATCCTTCTCCTCCACCTTGCCTATCTCAATATCTACTCCGCATTGGCGGAGGATGCTCGAGTAAATGTCCTCCACGTTGCTATTCGGCGAGAGGCGTACAACAACATTCTGGTCGTATGGCAGATACCGTGAAACCAGCGCTGTTTTGCCCTGCTTCGACGCTCCGTACACAACCACATGCTTATCCTCGTTTAATACGGCAGTGAAGAGTCCGTCAATGTTGTCGCGAACGATGTATGACAGCACTGGGTCTGCGCTGACGCCGAATACCTGGTTGAGGGTAGTCATTGTGCAATCCACTTGAACATGAGAGAGGTTTACGAGGCATGGTTAAAGGTGGACGAACCCTCAGCATTGAGTGACCAGCCCCTTCGTGACTCGCGTGATAATTCTAGGTCGCTTAATGCAGATGTCTGTCTGTCGCTTGACTGCGAATCCTTGGCAGGAAATTCATCGCGTCTGACACCTCGGCGAACCCACGCATCAACCTAGGGTTTCGGGCTGGTCGACCCGTCTGCCCTGACGCTATGGCCAAAAGAATGCAGATTCTGTATGGAATGCCCCCGCGGCCAATTGCTGTTGCTGGCAAAGGCGTTTACCCAGCAAGCAGCCCGTGCCCACTACCCGGCGCCGCAGGACAACTACCCCCTGCAGCTCCTCCTCGCCACCAGCGCCGCAGGCTCAGCCACCTGCCCAGCCCCCCTGGCTGGAACACCCCATCCTCTCGGGCCTGAGAGACCGCCTGCAGCTGGTCTACGACTGCTGGACCCTGCTGGAGCTCCCCGACGGCACCAGCCGCCGGCCGGTGTATTTGCCCCGCGGCATCGAGGAGCCCGAGACCTGCTACCTCAAGCGGCTGGAAGCTGCCCGCCCCACCGGCTTCTACCGCGATGCCCTGCGCACCTACGCGGGGATGCTGTCGCGACTTGTCTGGCAGGAGCTGCCCGACTCGCTGACCAGGGTGGCCACCGATGTGGACGGCCAGGGCACGGACCTGGGGGTGTTCCTGTTCCTGGCCGACCTGCTCACCCTGCGCGATGGCGGCTGCCTGATCCTGCAGCTGCCGCCCCAGCACCGCTGGCCCTCAGAAGGGGACCGGCTGGAGGCCCTGGCCAAAGGCGATCGGCTCTCCCTGCCGCGGCTGCAGCTGGTGCCCCGGGGCGACCTGCTCAACTGGCGCCTGCCCACCGACGGCTCCACCGGTGCTCCGGCGTCGGGGCCGGTGGAGATCGTCTGGCGGGAACCGCGCCGCCAGGCCCTGCCGCCCCGCTACTCCAGCGACCATGCCGCCGTGCCCACGGTGGTGCTCGACGCCCACGGCGGGCTGGTGCCCGATCCACAGGCCTGGCTCTACCGCAGCCTGGCGGTGGGCGATGACGGCCTGCTGCTGCGCAGCTGGCAGGCCAACCCCAACCCCGGCGCCGCCGATGGCTACGACGTGGTGCCGGTGGGGGAGCCTTCGCTGCTGCCCCAGCGCTTTGACCTGCCCGCCCTCTGGTACTCGGTGGATGGCACCGCCTTTGGTGAGGGCGATCTGCCCCACCTGGGGCTGGCGCACCAGTACCTCAACCACTACCGCTGCCGCAGCGAATACGAGGACCTTCTCTCGCGCACTGCCCTGCCGGTGGGTGTGCGCACGGGCCTGGTGGATGCCTACGGCTTCCGCCGCAGTGATGGGGCACTCGGCTCTGGTGCGGCTGCCGGCGGAACTGATGCTCAACGCCCCCAGCGGCTGGTGCTCTCCACCTCCTCCTTCATGGACCTGCCCGAGGGGGCCACGTTCCAGTGGGTCGAAATCGAGGCCCGGTCGCTGGCGGAGCATCGGGCCTACCTGCAGCAGCTGGAAGACGCCATGCGTCGCGATGCCCTGATCCCGGCCGGCGGCCAGGGCCCGGCCCGCACCGAGCTGGAGATTTCCCTGACTGCTGGCCAGAGCTTTGCGGTGCTGCAGTCGCTGGCGGGTCAGAAGCGCTCGATGCTCAGCACCCTGCTGCGCCAGTGGACCCGCCTCACCGGCGAGAAGCTCTCCGACACACCGGCCTGCAGCGTGGAGATCTGCCCACTGGCGCCGCCCCAGCCACCGCGCAAGCCCCAGCCCTCGGTGCAGGAGTGGCTGGTGCTGCATGAACGGGGTGTGATCGATGGGGCCGAGCTGCGCCAGCAGCTGGGGCTGGGCGAGCCCAACGGGGGCAGAGGCAGCTGATCTGGCAAGGGAGGGCATGACCCAGTCCTCCCCACCCACCTGCACCTGGCGTCCCGGTGATGCCGAGGCCTTGCGCATCGCCCTGTCCATCCCGGTGACCAGTGCCGCCCTTGCGGCCCTGAACCGGGAGATGGCCCAGCTGCAGACCCACTACCCCACAGGGGTCTGCACCGCCCAGGGCCACCTCGATGCCATTGCGGCGCTGAATGAGCAGCTGGCCGCACTGACACCGGCAGAGGTGAACAGCCCGGTGCGCAGCCGGCGCAAGGGCGTGGCCGGTGGCGTGGTGCCCAACCCACTGCCGCTGAGAAAGTTGGCGGTGGTGGAGTACGCCACCGAGCTGCTGCTGGAGGAAACCGAGAGCGAGTGGAACCCTGCGGGCCCCTCACCGGCGGTGGTGCTGAACCGGCAGCGCAGCCAGCACATCGGCCAGCTGGCGCTGCTGCTGCCGCGGCTGCAGAACTGGCGCCAGTGCAACCCCGACCCCTTCCGGGGATCGCTGGTACGGGGCTGAGCGATGGAGCTACCCCTCTCGCCACTCAACCAGGGCCTCAACCCCCTGCGGGGTGCGCCGCTGTGGGGCCAGTTGGTCTCCCTGCCTGCAGCCGCTTCAGCGATTGACAGCCGGATAGCTCAGCCCGCGGCTCTGCCCCTGTGGCTGGCGCTGCAGCCCTACGCCAATGCCCGCCTCTGCCTGTTCGAGGTGGACCGGCCTGACAGCCGCAATCCGGTTCCAATCCGCCGGCATGTGATCGATTGCTTCCTCGAGCAGAGCGGCATCGTCAGCGGCTACAACGACACCGCCCTCACCGACCCTGGGGACGTGTTGCTGCGCGGCTACCTCTGCCGGGCGGCGATCCTGCCGGTGAGCACCAGCAACACCTTCGATTGGCTGGCGGCTGAGCAGGACTGGGCCACCCCAGGCTTCCGCGACGAGGCGCCGCTGCCCTGGGACCCGTCGTTGCTGGGAACTGTGCAGGCTCCTTGTCAGGGTGTGATGTGGCTGGGGGACCTGGCCCTGCTCCAGCCCCAGGGCGGACTTCCCTCGGGGGGACGGGCCCAGTTCGCCGGTTGCCAGGTGATGCACTTCGGGGCGGACTACGGCCCGGGCGGCATCGGCCTGCTGCTGCAGCCGTTGCTGGGGGAAGCGATCCAGCTGGTGCTCAGACCCCACAGCGTGCTGGTGCTGCGCGATGGCGACACCTTGAACCTGATCGCTGAGCGCTACGGCACCACCGTGGCCACCCTGCGGCGGATCAACCCCCAGCTGGAGAGCACCCAGACGATCATCGCCGTCGAGGGCGACTCCCTGGCGGTGCTGGCCGGTCGCTATGGCACCACCGAAAGCAAGCTGCGCAGCCTCAACCCGGTGCTGCAGCAGAGCGAGACCTACATCAGCGCCGAAGGCGAAACGCTCAGCAGCGTGGCGGCCGAGCAGAACCTCAGCCTCACTCTGCTGCGCCAGTTCAACCCGGAGCTGAGCAGCTGGCCCAGCGAGGAACCGCTGCCGGCTGGCACCACCCTGCTCCTGCCCGTCTACCGCTCCACCACTTCCATCCCGGCGGGGATGCAGTTGCTGGTGCCTGGCTACATGCCCTCAACCCCGCTGCCGGCGGGGGAGTGGATCTACCTGCCGGCCCGGCGCTCTGCTCCCGTGCTGGATGAGCTGCCTGAGCAGGGCTTTTGAGGAGCTGGCAACAGGGAGAGCGAGCGCAGCCCGGACGGGGCGCCCGCAGCACCACAGCCGTGATGGGTGATGCCCTCCTCCTTCTTCTCCTCTGACTCCAGCGTCGCCAACAGCGGCGCTGCTCCAGGTCCCATGGTCCCTCCTGGCCGATGGCAGACCTACCGCCAACAGCAGCAACAACCCAACCAGGGCTCTGCTGGCTCTGTCCAACCTGCCGCCGACCCCGACCTGCTCAACAGCGACGGCGCTGCTGACGCGGGTCTGGATGCTGCCGACGGCGACGACACCCTCGATCTCTCCCTGCCACAGGACTCCAGCCCCAGCGACAACGACGACCCCCCTGCCGCTGCTCCCAGCAGTGCTGATCCCCTGCGGGCCGAGCGGCGCCGCAGTAACCAACTCGAGAAAGAGCTGCGCAAGGCCCGAGCCCAGCTGTCCCGCTTCTCCGAGATCAACCCGGACGAGTACGCCCGCCTGCAGGACGCCGAGCGCAAGCGCGAGGAGTTCGAACGCCAGGTGGGCGAGCGCGAACGCCAGCTCAATGAGGCCAACCTGCGCCGCGTGCGCAGCGTGGAAAAGGAACGGGACGAGGCCCGCTCACAGGTGCAGAACCTGCGCAAGGAGCGCTTGATGGAACGGCTGTTTTCAGAAGCGGAAGGCCGGGTGGGCGGTGATGAACGGGGGACGTTCTTTGACACCTTCGTGACGCTGTGCGGCGGCCACTTCCAGCTGGGCGAGGTGGACGGCCGCGAGCGGCTGCTGCCGGTGGACGGCAAGGGCCAGCCCCTCACAGCCGACGGTGTCGCCCTCAGCGATGGCGACTACATGGAGGAGCTACGCCGCCACCCGGTGTACAGCTTCCTGTTCCAGCAGCGGAGCGGCCTCTATTCCGCTGCAGTGCCTGAAACGGGCCATGAGCACGGGGGGGCGGTGAATCTGCAGACCCTGAGTACGGCCGAGCTCTATCTGGAGGCCGTCAAGGGCACCACGCCCAGGGCTGCTGCACCGCGGCGCTGATTCATCTCGCCGGTAGAGCGATGGCCTGGTATCTGGTGTTCTGGCGCAACCGCTCCACCGCCACGGTGGTGCCGGCCGCCAGCGCCAGCCAGGCCCGCTCCCGCGCCCAGCGCCGACACAAGGAGGGCTATGGGGTGATCGTGGCCGCTCACCGCGCCAATCCCCAGGACAGCCAGCTCATTCGCCGTGGCGTCTGGGTGCGCCGTCGCCGTGACGGCAGCAGTCCTCAGTTCGGCAGCGCTCGCGCCAAAGCCAGGGCCCGGCGGCAGCGGAGTGCCTACCGCCATTGGCTGTAAGGCCCGGCCACCAACCGGCAGCCGGGCCTGAGCCCCCTGGCTCAGCAGACCGAGACGGTGCAGCCGGGGGTGCCCTGCAGCTTGCGGGCAAAGGCGAACGCCTTCTCGGCAGGGATCAGCCGCATCTTCTTGACGGGCTTGCCGCGGCGGCCAAAGAACTCGACCGCACAGGGGGCAGTGCCGAGCTTCTGGACGCCGGGCTGATAGCGGTGAACCACAAGCAGGCGGACTTCGCAGACGGGGCCTTGGGGAGCGGCCATGGCTGGGATGGAGCGGAGAACACCGACCAGACGCCCCGCAGGCGCAGTGCTGGCCAGGGGCGAGCCCCGCGAGCCTTGCGTCAGCCCTGGCCAGCGCAAGCCGCAGGGGCATGCTGCGGCGGGGTTTCGCTCCACCCGGCCAGCCACGCCCCACTGGCCCTGCTGTAGATCCGTGCTGAGCACCCACCGCGCCCGAGCAGTGGAGCTGCTCTGCCAACCCTGGGATCAAGGCACAGGCAAGGGGGCCGCTGCTGCAGCCCCCAATCCATGGCGCTCAGGCCATCTGCAGCTTCTGCACCGACAGTGGCTGGCGCTGCAGCTCGAGCTCACAGCGCTGCATCAGCTCCTGCTCGGCCAAGAGCCGCTCATCCAGCTCATCGACCCGTGCCAGACACTGCTGGATCGCCGGAATCACCTCCTCCTCCAGCAGGGTGATCTCTTCTTCTCCATAGGGCTGCTCGATCCAGGTGCGGCGCAGCGGCAGCCCACGACGACGCAGCAGGATCTCCTCTACCGAGCGCAGCGTGGATTCGAGCAGCAGAAAGGGATCCTCTTCTGGCCTGCAGAACGGGGAGGTGGCAGCGGGGCTGCCTGCAGAGAGCGTGGCCATGACGATCGGCGCCAGGTATGGCGCAGCGACGGGACCGATCCCAGCGGAGGCCCGACCCCAGGAGGGCCTCAGACTGGAGAGGCCCGGAGCAAGCCCTCCTCCCGCTCCCAGGCGTTACCGGTCCATCCGCGTCAGCGCTGCCCCACCCAGAAGCGCCAGCAGCAACTTGAGGGTGGAATCAAAGCCGCCCTGCAGCTGCTCCAGCGTGCCGGGGCAGATCTGCCCGATCGATCGCCCCTCCAGCGCCCGCTGGCCGCAGACCCCAGCAGCCAGCGTATAGATCAGCAGCTGGGTGCCGATCACCAGCGCCAGGATCTTGAAGACGAACCGCTCACGGTCAAACGGCGGCTTGGGCGGTCGGGCCAGTGGTCCTGAGTCCATCGCTGCTCTTCCCTCGCGATCAGGCCCCAGCTGGCGGCACCAGAGCCGCCGTCACTTTTTTTCCTGGAAGACCCCCACATAGACGGTGCCCTGCCGGTAGAGGGGCAGCACCTTGTCGCGCAGATCGGCGTTGTGCAGGCGGACGCAACCGAGGGTGGGGTGCAGGGGCTGCTGCGGTGCCCAGGCGCCGGGCCAGCCACAGGCCGAGCCGCCGCCGTGGAGCATGATCCCGGCCCGACCATGGGCCACCTCCTGGCCCTCCAGCTCCTCCATGTCGAAGGAGTACCAGCCGTAGCCCATGGCGGTATCGGAGCAGGGCGGGTTGGGGTTCTGCTCGTAGTCGGCATAGAGCTGCCCGAGCTTGTAGAGCCCGGGTGGGGTGTCGGTGCTGTTCTGGGTCCAGTCGGTGTCGGCGCCCTGGCCGCGGGCCAGGCAGGGGACTTTCCAGAGGAAGGCGCCGGTGTGGTCGTAGGCCTCCATGTCCTGGTCCCGGTCATTGACCAGCAGGTAGGAGTCGCCGGGCTGGACGGGGGCGGCCTTGCTGGGGCCGGCCATGCCGGCCTCTTCTGAGCCGCGGGGATCAAGACCGCCGCTGGGGGCTGCTGGCGCCGGCGGCGTCGCGGGTTTCTGGCTGAAGGTGAGGGCCCAGGGGGCCTGCTCATCCAGCACGGCCTGGCTGCCGGGCAGGGCAGCGATCGCGGCATGGAGGGTCCAGACGCCTGAGACCTGCTGGGATTCACCGCGGAAGGCCTCAAAGCGGTCCTGGAACCGCTCGGGGGGCATGGGGCTGGTCATGGGCTGGGTGAGGTGTTGGAACCTGTTGCCAGTGCTGGCTTGAGGCCGCCGGCTGCGGGCAACAAGAGAGCGCCCCAGCCCTAGCCGGGGCCGCCCCCTCAGAAGGGCAGCTCGCTCTCGGGGCACCAGACGGGCACCGAAGCTGGCGTGGTCAGCTGGCGATCGAAGAGCAGATCGGCGCAGAGGCGCTCCAGCCGCTCCAGAGGAGCCGGGCGGTGGGCCGATGCCTCCTCGCACAGGAACTCCAGGGTGCGGGAGCTCAGGAGCTGGAAGGCGCGGATCCGGGATGCAGAAGCCATGGCAGGCGTAGCGGAGACCCCGAAGCAGGCCGGGCGGGGTCAAGGGGCAGCCCCCTCCGACATGCGGAGCGCAGCGCAGCCAACGCACCAGTCCGGCTGACTTGCGCAGCCCTTGAGGCCGCCCGGACCATGAGGAGGGCTGCGCGTAGCCGATCCACCAGGAGCTGGTGGGGCAGGGGCCCAGGCCGCTACCGGGCACGGGATTGGAAACCGGTGCCGCCCACTGCTGTCACAGCCACGAACTGGCCAACAGGGGAACGCTCAGCCTTGGCCGCCGATCACCCGCTGCAGCACCTGCTGGGATTCCGTCTGCAAGGCCAGCGGCAGCAGCCCGATGCGCCGTTTCACCAGTGGCATCGCCAGGGTTGTCATGCGGCTGAGCCGGATCCTCGAGCTCACCTTCAGGCCGGTGTCTGAGAAGCCCGGATGATCGGCAGGGATGTCGAGCTCATCGCGGCCCGGCGGCCCGCTGACGTTGGAGCTGATGAAGGCCAGCAACACATCCCCATGGCGCTCACTGGTGGTGATCACCAAGGCCGGCCGAGGCTTGGCCGCAGGCCCATCCGTGAATGGGAAGGCGACCAGCACGATGTCGTAGCGGCTCAGCATCAGCCGGCGCCGATCGCTTCTCCGTCAGAGAAGCTGTAGAGGTCAGGCTCAGCCGCCAGGTCGTCAAAGGCACCCCCGGCCATCGCCATCTCAGCCAGGGCCCCGTGACTCAGGTCGCTGCTGTCCTGCTCCAGCTGCCTGAGCAGCCAGCGGCGATCGTCAGCCGGCAGGCTGCGGATCACCGCAAGCAGGTTCTCGGTGAGCTGGGGATTGGTCATCGCCCCAGGCTAAACAGCCTGAACCTCAGGGTTCACCCTGCCCACAAGCGACCTGGCAACAGCTGCTGTTGTCACTGGGGCCAGGCCCCTGGAGCGTGCCCTTGGGCCTGACCTTGATCGAGGCGCAGAAATACGCCCGCCGTGCTGAGCAGCTAGCGGTGCTCAAGACCTTTGCGGAGGGGGAGCTGCTGCGCCGCCTGCCCTTCCGCAACCTTGTCGGTGGCTCGTTGAGCTTCCCGGCGGAAACGAAACTCCCCCGCGTGGGTTTTCGGGCCGTCAACGAGGGCTACCGCCAGAGCTACGGGGTGATCAACTCCGATTCGGAGTTCGTGCACCTCTTTGGCGGCGACCTGGATGTGGACCGCTCGATCGTGGACCTACAGGGCCCGGAGGCCCGTGCTGCCCAGACCGAGATGAAGGTGCGCTCGATGCGCCTCACCCTGGAGGCAGCGATCATCAACGGCGACGACACCTTTGATCCGCGGGCGTTCAACGGGCTGAGCAAGCGCCTGGTGCCCGGCGAGGACCAGACGATCGACAACGGCGGCAGCACGCTGAACCTGCTGGCGCTGGAGGCGCTGACCGACAGCGTGATCGGCTACGGCGGCGACAAGGTGTTGATCGCCAGCAAGGCCGCCCGCCGCCAGATCAGCACCGCCTCCCGCCAGGCCGGCGGCGACCTCTACGAGGTGATCGACGGGCGGCATTTCTTCGAGGGGATCGAGATCCTGCTGGTGGAGGAGGACGCCGAGGGCAACGCCGTGCTCGGCTACGACGAACCGGCAGGCACCACCTCGATCTACTGCTGCGTGCTCGGCGATGCGGCGGTCTGCGGACTGCAGGGCCCGTTTGAGGGGCGCTACGGGATCTCGGTCCGGGACTTCGGGGAGGTGCACGACGCGCCGGTGTTCCGCACGCGTGTGGATTGGTACGTGGGTTTTGCGGTGTGCAACCGCAAGGCCGCCGCACGCCTGTTCAACGTGGCGCCGATGCCGCTGGTACTGCCCTGAACGCCAGCCCCAACCCAGGAGAACTGCCCAGAACCACTCATTCATTTCCCCCAGGAGCTCCATCCATGACCTCTCAAGCCACCCGGCTGCTCGACGCCCAGACGGTGCTCGTTGGCTGGATCAACCACTCCGCCACCGACTGCTACGAGCACAGCCGCAGCAGCGGTGATGTGGTGAACCTCGGCACCGATCTTGAGGCCAGCAGCTCCTTTGTGCTCGTGGCCTCCCACCCCGGCCACAGCGAGGCGGTGACGGTGACCCTCGAGCTCGCTCCTCTGCTGGCCGATGGCACCGCCGGCAGCTGGATCACCGCGGCGGCCGTCGCCATCCCCGCCGCTGGCGGCAAGGTGGAGGCAATCATCAGCGGCGCTGCCCTGCTGATCAATCCAGCCGACAGCGCGCTGATCACGCCGCCCTGCCTGCGGCTGGCGCGGGCGACGGTGTCTCCCGCCACGCCGGTGGGGATGACTGTGGCGCTCACCGCCAACCAGGGGCTGTGAGGTGAGCGCCATGAGCACCCCCCTCGAGACCCTCAACCTCGCGGCCGGAGCCGAGGCCCTGCCCCTGGAGCTGCTGCAGCCCCTCGACAGCAACAACCCCTCCGCCACGCCGGTCCGTCTCTCAGGTCCGGAGCAGCGCCTCACCATCACCCCGGATCCAGGTGTGGGCGATGCGGCGTTGTTGCCGCCCAGCCAGGTGCTGATCAGCAAGGACGGTGTGACCCGCTCGATCTGGCCGGTGCACCTGGCCGGCTGGCAGGCCCTGGGCTGGCAGCTGCTCAGCCCCGCCGGTGGCGGCGATGAGCCGGTCCCGGTGGACTCCGGGGACAACGCGCCGGAACCGGAGCTGGCGGATGCGCTGGACCTCGAGCCCGAGCAACCGGAAGCGCCGGATCCCGCCCCGACACCCGATGAGCCCACTCCTACCGACGACCGGTTAGAGACCACCACCGATGGTGGCGAGGCCCTGCTTGCCTCACAGCCCACTGACTTCCAGGCCATGACCAAGGCCCAGATCGTCGAGTTCTGCTCCACCGTCTACGGCGTGGAGCTCGATAGCAGCCAGACCAAGGCCGAGCTGGTGGAGCAGGCCATGGCGCTGGAGGCCAAGGCCAGTGCATCGGGCACTGCCAGCGGCAGCAGCGATGCCACGAATGAGAGCAGCAACGATGCCGCCGATCTCGCGGCCCTGGAGCTGGGGGATGCCCTGCTCTGATCCCTGCAGCCTGCGCTGCCCCGGCCAGCGCATTCCTGGCTGGGGGCTGGCAACAGCTCAGCAGCACTGCCCTGGCGTCGATGGCCACTCCCGATCCGGCTGTGCTGGCCGAGCTGACGGCCCAGTGCCGCAGCAGCAGCCGGCCCCAGGGGGTGATCTTCCTGGGCCAGGCCCAGCTGCAGGACGGCGGCACCCCTGAACCGCCGCCCACCGGCGGCATCACGGCAATGCAGGCACTGGCGCCGCTCATCAGTGCCACTGCCGGCGATGGGGTGGTGGTGATCGCGCTGGACCTGCGCCTGCTCAGCCCCTTGCCGCACTGATTTCTCCCCTCCACCTCTCTCCCCTTCTGCACGGATCACCATGGCCACCACCACCGAGAGCCGCACCGCCGGCCGTTCCCTGCCCCAGCCGACCGATCTGCTGCTGGTGCAGCGCGGCAGCACGCCCTACCGGGCCACTGCTGATGAGGTCAAGGCGTTCATGCTCAGCCCGGCCACCGCGGCGGCGATCGGGGCGATCAGGCCCGGTACCAACCTCTCGGTGGATGCCGACGGCACCCTCCATGCCGCCATCCCCGGCGCGCTCACCTACAGGGGCGCGATCGACCCCACCACCACCGAGGCCCCGGCTGGGGCTGTGGCCGGAGATGTGTACCTGGCCAGCAGCGCCGGCCCTGCCCTGGCGAGCTGGAGCGGCATCGCCGGAGCGGAGATCGCCCAGGGGGATCTGTTGCTGTTTGACGGCACGAGCTGGAGCGCCAACGCCGCCCTGGGGCCCGATGGCGCCGGGGTGATCCGCATCCAGGTGGCCGTTCCGCTGGCCGTCGATGAGAGCGATCCCGCCCAACCGCTGCTCAGCGTGGTCCTGGCCACGGCCGAGGCGTCGGGGGTAGTGCAGCTGGCCGACCCATTGGCGCTGGCAGACGGCACGCCCGGGCGGGTGGTGGATGCGGCCCAGCTGCAGGCGGCGATGGCCACTGCCCAGCCGGCCGGCGACTACATGCCGCTGGACCTGAGCACCCTGCCGGCTCTGCCCTGAGCGCCGCAGCAGATGACCCTCCAACCAGGCGACCTGCTGGCGATCACCCGTCCCGCTGGGCCCCAGGCCGGCACCTACCAGCTGCCGGCAGCGGCGCTGGCAGAGCTGGCTGGCCCGATACCGGTGCTGGGCATCAGCGGCGTGCTCTGGTCGACCGTGCGCTCGGCGGCGGACAACAGCTGGCAGGCGATCTGCTGGTCGCCGGAGTTGCAGCTCTACGTCTGCGTGGCCAACAGCGGTAGCGGCAATCGGGTGATGACCTCCAGCGATGGCATTCGCTGGAGCCCCCAACCGGCGGCCGCTGATCAGAACTGGGTGGCGCTCTGCTGGGCCGCTGCGCTGGGGCTGTTTGTCGCCGTCAGCGACAGCGGCACGGGCCAGCGGGTGATGACCTCTCAGGATGGCCGCAGCTGGAACCTGCGCCAGACGCCGGCCGACAACAACTGGACCTCGATCTGCTGGGCGCCCGAGCTAGGCCTGCTGGTGGCCGTGGCCAGCAGCGGCACGGGCAACCGCGTGATGATCAGCTCCAATGGCCTCACCTGGACGGCCGGCCCTGCTGCCGCGGATCAGGAATGGCGCTCCATCTGCTGGGCGCCTCAACTGGGGTTGTTGGTGGCGGTGAGCAGCACCGGCAGCAACCAGCGGGTGATGACCTCAAGCGATGGCCGCAACTGGACGCTGCGGACGGCCGCTGCAACCAACAACTGGATAGGACTCTGTTGGGCGGCGGAGCTCGGTTTACTGGTGGCGCTGAGCAGCAGCGGCCGGGGCAACCGAGTGATGACTTCCCCGGATGGGATCAGCTGGAGCAGCCGCAGCTCGGTGGCCGACAACGCCTGGTCCTCCCTCTGCTGGGCTCCGGAGCGGGAGCTGCTGGTGGCGGCGGCCAGCAGCGGCACCGGCAACAGGATCATGACCAGCGGCGATGGCCTCAGTTGGACGGTGCGGAGCTCCCCGGCAGATCTGGGCTGGCGCTCGCTTTGTTGGTCGCCCCAGCGGCGCCAGTTCGTGGCTGTGAGCAACAGCGGTGCTGGCAACCGGGTGATGGTGAGCCCCTGACCCATGCCTGACACCACGACACCCCTGCCAGCGACTGGCTCGCGCTGCTGGCGCGACCTGATCAGCCCAGAGACCGGCGCCACAGTGCTCAACCTGGCGGCAGACAGCAGTGACGCCGATCCGATGGTGGAGCTGACCTACGACGAGGGCGGCAGCGGCTGGTGGCCACTCTCCACGCTGGTGTTTGAACAGAGCTGAGTGAAGGGGCCTCAGCCCCCACCTGCCAGCTGCTGGCGCAGGGCGGCGAGGGCCTTTTTCTGGGCCCGCTGAACGGCCATCGGGCTGATCTGCAGCTGCGCCGCGGCGGCCCGCAAGGACAGCCCCTCGAGGACGGTGAGCCGCAGGGCTGTGGCCTGGGCTGCGGGCAGCTGCTCGACCAGCTGCTCCAGCCCCAGGCCATTCATGGCCTCGCTGGATGCCGGCTCGGGCTCAGGGGAGGCCAGCTGATCGAGCAGGCAGTGCTCGCTATCGGCTGTGGCATCGAGGCTGAGGTGCCCCAGTGGGCACTGGCCCTGCTCATGCAGCCGGCGTGGCACGCGCACCAGCCGCACCCGATCGCACAGGTGGTGCTGCAGCGCCCCTTGGATGCAGCGGCGCAGATAGGGCGCTGGCGGCTCGCCCGCTCTGCAGCGGGGAGCGGAGCGAACCAGGGCCTCACGGGCCACCTGGATCAGATCCTCCCGCTCCACCAGCGGGAAGAGGCGGCGGGCGGCGGCGGAAGCGAGGGCATCAGCCAGGGGCAGGTGCTCCAGCACCAGGGCATTGCGGGCACGCAGGGCAGAACGGCTGAGAGGCGTGGACTGCTGCTGGCGACGGGAGGAGGAAGCGGGGGAAGCCACCTGAGGGACGGCGGAGAACCCCACCCCCACCGGCCGGCCGCAGCGCCGCGGCAAGGACGCCCGACACTGGAGGGCGCCTGGCCCGATCCTTGACGCGGCGTGAGGACTGCCCGAGGGATGCGGTGGGTGTGCGCCGACCTGGGGCCAACCCCTCCCCCCCACTGCCGGTCCTGCAGGGTGCCCAGCCCAGGGACCGCCCAGTCGAACCGTCAGGCCATGGCTCCAGGAAGCCCAAGCCCACGGGCGATGCGGCGACAGCCGAAAGCCGGAGGCGGAGGGCCTCCGGCCGCGGGCGCTCAGAGCACCTGGACCCTGGCCTGAGGGCCGAGCACCCGCTGTTCATTGGAGGCCAGGATCAGCGCCTCATCGCGGGGCACGTAGTGCGGCTCAGCCGAGATGTGCCCCTCGCGATCGAGGAACAGAACTCTGAGAAGCCGGCCAGCGGCATCAAGCAGATGCACCGAGACGATGCGGATCGGGCAGGTGCGGCTGAGAGGGGTGGCGGCCATGGCTGTGCTGGCGAACGACACCGCCGTCAAGCCCCAGCGCCGCCAGCGCCGCGCAAGGGGCGCGGAGCGCAGCGCAGCGACTCGCGTCAGCCCTTGCGCGGCGCGCAAGCCGGGGCAGGCCGGGTGGCGTGATCGCCAGACCTCAGGGGCGCCTCCCCGTTCGCTTCCCGGGGGATCAGCTCTACAAAAGGGACTGGCTGGTGGAGGTTGTACCTATCGGCAGCGGCCGCCAGGTGCACCGGGCCTCGCCCAGGCTGCACCAAGGCGGATTCGGTATGGGCTGGCGTTGTTGCTGTGAGGGTCTGTGAACCTCCGTTGGCCGTCGTAGCTCCTTGCGTCAGCGCCAAAACCCCCAGTGCTGCAAGGCATCGCCGCAGGCGTATGCAATTTCTGCATTGTTCTCTGAGCCGATGTGGTCTGGGGCAGGGTGCGGCACGAGGCAGGATTGTCTCTGAATGGCCAGCCGCATGGTTTTTCTACCCCCCACAACCGATTTTCCGCCTGATCCCGAGCCCCTGAGTCGGGAAGATCTCAACAGCGTCTACCTCGAGCTGCGCAACTGCTACAAGAGCTCCATGCGCAGTCGCGGCCAGCATCGCAGCCTGGCCACCAAGGCCCGGGAAGAAACGGCACAGCTCAAGCAGCGACTGCTCGATCTTGCGGCACGGGAGGCTTCTGTGCGCACTGACATTTATCAGATGCTGGAAATCGTCACCGCGATTGCAGGTGATCTGGAAGATGCTGGCGATGACATTGTCAACGAGTTTGGGCGCTACAAACTCGGCCGCAAGACCTATCAGGGTGGCTCCTTTCTTGGTGGATTGGTGCAGGCGGTGATCCGTTTCATCAACCGCTGGACCCACACCAAAGAGCGTGTGGTGCAGCTGGATCAGAAGCGTCAGGAGTTCATCGAAAAGACGAAGGATCTGCCGCCGCTCAACCTGGGAGGCAATGGCCATGGCGGCCCCGTGAACCAGCCAGAACTGTCTGTGCCCGCCAAGGTGGAGATCGTGGACAGCCCAGCGGCCCAGCAGGCCCAGGAGGTTAAGGCCGATGGGACAACTCACTGACACCCTGCGGGCCACGTTGCGGGACCTGGCCCAGTCCGATGCCCGCCTCTACCGCGGACTGCAGGAGGAGCTTGGTGACCCCAGGCCAGCCAGCGACCAGCCCGCCGTGCTGCTGGCTGGTGACGCCCCGGCCAGCCGCGAGGAGCTGGAGCGCTTGTCCGTCGCTGTCCTCTGGAGCCTCTGCAAGGCACGCGGCATCAAGGGCCTCAGCAAGGGCCCGGCGGCGAAACAGGTGGATGCCCTGCTCAGCCACCCGGATGGCCCACCGCTGCGCAGCGCCCTGCCCAGCAAGGCCACCAAGGGCAGCAAGAGCCCTATCGGTGCTGGCAAGACCGCGTCCAAGGCAGGCACTGCTGAGCTCCAGGCCCTTGAACAGCGTCTCGAGCGGCTGGAGCAGCTGGTGCTGCTGATCGCTCAGCAGGTGGGTGTACCTGCGGTAGCAATCGAGCGGTTGCTGCCGCCGGCTGCTCCGCCAAGCTGAAGCCGCGCAGAGACAGACAGGCTGGACGCTCTATATTCGCTATTCGCGAATGCCGAATGACCTGGTGCGACCGTGGCCCGCTCACCCTCCAATCCCCAGCTCGTCCTGCGCCCGCAGGATCTGGTGGTGCTCTTGCGTCTGGCCCTGGAGTCAGGCCCGGCGCCCACCTATGCGGCCCTCGGCGCCGAGCTGGGCCTGACGGCCTCAGAGGCCCATGCGGCGGTGGAGCGTGCCGTGGCCGCCAGGCTGGCGATCAAGGATGAGGCTGGCAAGCCCTCCGTGGTTCGCGCTGCCCTGAAATCCTTCGTGCAGCACGGGGCCCGCTACTGCTTCCCGGCCACCCAGGGCGGGCTCAGCCGCGGTGTTCCCACCGGCTACGCCGCCTCCCCCCTTAGCGAGCAGGTCCGCCCGGGCCATGACCCACCGCCGGTATGGCCGTGGAAGAAGGGAACGGCCCGCGGCATTTCCTTCCATCCGCTGTATCCCAGCGTCCCTGAGGCGGCAGAGCGCAACCCGGCCCTGGGGGAACTGCTGGCCCTGTTCGATGCGGTGCGCGGCGGCAGCGCCCGGGAACAGGCCCTGGCGCTGGCCCTGCTGGAGGAGCGGCTGCAGCCATGAACCCCAACGACCCCAACGTCTCCCTGCTGGAGCGGGCGGCTGAGCAGTTGGGCGAGGCGCTGCTTGAGCAACTGGTGTTTGTCGGCGGCGCCGTGGCCGGAGTGTTGATCACGGATCCGGCGATGCCAGAGATCCGGCCCACCCAGGATGTGGATGTGATCTGCAGCGTGATCGCCAGGTCTGACTACCACCAGCTGGGGAGGCAGTTGCGGCAGCGGGGCTTCCAGGAAGACAGCCGACAAGGGGCACCCCTGTGCCGCTGGTGCACAGACGATCTCATTCTCGATCTGATGCCTACCCAGGGCGAGATCCTGGGCTTCTCCAACCGTTGGTATCCCCTCGCCCTGGAGACCGCCCAGCTTCAAGAGCTGCCAAGTGGCTGCGCGATTCGGATCGTGACCGCACCTGTGTTCCTGGCCACCAAGCTGGAGGCCTTTCGCGGTCGCGGTCAGGGCAATTTTCTCTTCAGTCACGACCTGGAGGACCTCATGGCCGTCGTCGACGGACGTGCCTCGCTGCTGGAGGAATGCAGGCTCAGCCCGCTTGAGTTGAGGAATGATCTGGCGGCTCAGTTCCTTGAGCTGTTGAAAACCTCTGCCTTCCTGGAGGCACTGCCTGCGTTCCTGCCGCCGGATCAAGCCAGCCAGCAGCGACTACCGGATTTGCTGGGGACCCTGCGGGCGATCACCGCTCTGGCTGAGCCTTGATCTGCAGCTCGGCGTAGCCGGTGTCCAGATCCAGCTTCCGGCTGAACTGCCACTCCGGCAGAAGACCGATCACCAGCTCCGCGGTGGTGCGCACCAGCGAGCCCACACAGAGGTGGCCGCCGATCACAGCGCCGCTGCTGCCTGAGATGGCGATGTGCAGGTGGACGCCATCGGGCGACAGGGTGCCGGAGAGGCTGAGGATCTCCAGATCGCCGTGGATTGTCATTTCCTCAGTCGCCCCCGCGAAGCGCAGCTGGGCCACCGACAGGCTGCCGACGGCGCTGATCACACAGCCGGCCTGCTCCTGCTGCTCGGCCATCCAGGCCTCCAGCGCCCGACGCAGGTCGGCGCCAGGGGGCAGCCGCAGCGGCACCACCTTCATGGCTTCGGCCCCTCCACCAGGCCCTGGACCATCACTAGGGCATCGACGTAACCCAGCCGCCTGTGGCGGAATGCCCCCCGGCAGGGTGCCGACCACCTGAAAGCCGTTGCGCTGCCAGCAGCGGATGCCGGCGGTGTTGGTGCTCACGACCAGGTTGAACTGCATCGCCCGGAACCCCAGCCGCCTGGCCGCCTGCAGGGAGTGCTGGCAGAGGCGGCTGCCGATCCCCAGCCGCCGCGTCTGCTCGGCAACCACATAGCCGGCATTGACCACATGGGCGCCGAGCGCGAGGGAGTTGGGCCTCAGGTAGTAGGTGCCCACCACGGCCCCGGCCGCATCCACACCCACCATCACCGCCTGGCTCTGCTCCACCCAGGCCAGCTGGGCCTCGGCCTCGCTGATGGCCGGGTCGTGGGGGAAGGTTTCACCAGCTCGGAACACCGGCTCCAGCAGCGCCCACAGCAACGGCCAGTCTGTTGCCTCAAAGGGGCGGATCTGCAGGTGCGATCGGGGGGAGGTTAGAGGAGCGCTGGTGTGGTCTGGTGATTGTCTCGCCAACAGGAAGGCGCCCCGTGGGGGGCGCCTTAGCACCGGTTGCGGCGGTCACCTCCTCACACCAAGGACTGCCGGTCGGGTGTCTGTGGTTCACGCATGACCTGTCTTGGGCCTGGCAGGGAAGGGAAGGAGATCACGTCTGGGAGAAGAGATGCTCAAGGCTTGACCTTCTCGGTTGTGATCTCGACCCGGGTACTGCTGCCCGGGGTGTCAACACGCGGGAATCAGAATTGGCGTATCGCTCTCTGCGGCTACGGGATGACGCTCGCGCTGCGTCATCGAGTTCACCTGTTGTGTGTCGCATCGTTGGCGCACCTCCGCTGTGCGCACCGGCTCGGGTGCTCCCTGGCCGGACTCTGTTGGAGGGTGGGACCTTGGTTGGCTTCCGGGCCTCCCCTCAAGTTCAAAGTACGCCCCTTTTCAGCTGGCGGTGGCCTGCTGGAGTGCCTGTTCCCGTACCTGCAGAAACCCAGTGAGCGCAATGATTCACAGGCTTCCTCATTGCCGTTGCCATCGAGATCGGTGTGCCCCTGGCGCAGCAGTTCCTGGGCGCGGGCATAGGAGCCGATCTCCCTACAGCGGTAGCGGTGACCACCCCTGTGGTGCCATCGGGGATCACGGCGCCTCTGCGGCCCCGGCGGTAGTCCCAGGGGCGGGTGATCCCACCCGGCACCTGCCAGACCCTGTAGCGCAGCCGGCTGGCCCGAAATTCAGCGTCCAGAGACTCCTTGGTCTCGCAGCCGCTCAGATACTGCCGCTAGCTAAGCCGCAGCGGCCTCGATGATCGCCGTTGTGGAGGCCTCCACCGCTCGTGCCAGCTCCTTCAGGGAGGGATCGGCCGAGAGGCCAGCAAGCATCGCCTCGGGGCGGATCATCCCGAGGCGGGTCTGGCCGGCTTCGGTGTAGACGGAGATCCGGCAGGGCAGAGCCATGTTGAGCGCCATCGTGGTGCTGAGCACCGCGGCGGCCTGCTGGGGGTTGCACACCTCGAAGATGCGGCACTGCTCCGGGAACGGCAGGCCCTTGCTGCGCAGAGTGTTGCCCAGATCATGGACGGCCAGCACGCCGAAGCCCTGGTTCACCACCGCCTCCTGGAGGGCGGCACTGGCCTCCTCGAAGGATTTCGGAGTGTCGAGGATGAAGAACGGATCCATGGCTGGCATCAGGACGTTCCGTACCAGCTGCGATACCACTGCGCCATCTGTTCGATCTCCTGGCTCTGCACCCGAACCATGGTCTGCTGCAGCTCCCGCAGCTGCGGATGCTGGCTGTTGGATTGGGCCATCGAGGCCATCATCACGCCCATGCGGTGGTGCGGAATCATCTGCTCGATGAAGGCACGATCGAAGTCGGCGGCATTCTTCAGGGCGGCCAGGCTTGTGCCCATCCCCATGCCCATGCCGCCCATCCCCATGCCCATGCCGCCCATCTTCATGCCACCACCCATGCCCATCCCCATGCCGCCCATACCCATGGCTCCTCCGGTCGTCCAGCTGGGAACATCGCCGCCAAACCACTGCCGGTACCAGGTCCGCATCTGGGCGTTCTCCTGGCTCTGGCTGGCCTTGATGCTGCGGGCCAGCTCCTTGATCTCGGGCCTGCGCGCGCGGGAGAGGGCAAGATCTGCCATGGCGATCGCCCCGTCATGGTGAGGAATCATCATCACGATGAAGTGCTGATCCATCGACTGGGCCGCCATCCGCCCCGGACCGCTTAGTCCCCTTCCCATCCCGCTTCCGGCTTGGGCCACCACCTGGGGCGGCACCGAGCGCGCTGGAGCCTCCAGCGACAGAACGAGCGCTCCCAGCCCTGCAGCGGCCGCGAGCCTGAGCGCCGCCGAACGTTTCTGGTCCAACGCGGCATGGTGATGGCCCATCAGTTCTCTCCCTTGCTTGTGCCTTTCTTCAGCATGGGCACTTAGCAGGGAGTCGGACACGGATTCGGGTCATGGCTTCATCGAATCGGTGTGCCCATTCGCTGCGTATGGGCCGAACGTCACGATCAGCCTTCAGACGTGAAGATTGGGGCAGATCACCGCGTCATCCTTGGCTGGATCGCTCTGCCAGCCCGCCAGCAGGCCCTGCAGTTCCTTGCGGAGCTGCCGCAGCTCCTTGATCTGGCCATCGATCCGCTCGATCTGGCGCCCCAGCTGGACCTGGATGTCGCCGCAGGGCAGCTCACCGGCATCGTGCACCGCCAGGCAGTCCTGGATCTCCTCCAGGCTGAGCCCGAGGGTCTTGAGCCGGCGGATGAACTCCAGGCGTTGCAGGCTCTCCTCGGCGAAGAGGCGGTACCCGCCTTCGCTGCGGCCGATCGCCGGCAGCAGACCCAAGTCTTCGTAGTAGCGCAGGGTCTTGACCGGCAAGCCGCTGCGGCCGGCCAGCGCCCCGATCTTCATGCCGGTCTTGATGCCAACAGCTGCCATGGGCTTGACTCTCCTGCTATGGGGAGACTCTAAGCTGGTGTCCACCTCTTCCTCCTGGTATTCCGTGAACCCCTTCGCTCTGGCTCTCCTCTTCTCGGCAGGCGTTGCCCTGGCACCCGGCGCCGCCCGCGCTCAGGCCAACGACATGTTCCCGAGCAAGGCCGCTGCGGAAAAGCGAGCCAAGGAACTCAAGTGCAGCGGCGCCTTTGCAATGGGCAAGGACTGGATGCCCTGCCAGAACTTCGATGTCTATGAGAAAGCCGTCTCCAAGGAGAAGTGACACCAGCAGTCCCTTTTCTGTCACTGACCATCCCCTCGCAATCTCAATGACCCAGCACTCCACCGGCCCCTTCCAGCAGACCAACCGTTGGGCTCTGCTGGCGGCCCTCGTAGCGGCGACCTTCGCTCCGCTGCTCGTCAGCGCACCCGCTGCGGCGCACATGAAGGGCATGTTCAAGACCAAGCAGGAGGCGGAGAAACGCGCCGCCGAACTCAAGTGCAAGGGGGCTTTTGCGATGGGCTCCCTCTGGATGCCCTGCGCCAACATGCAGGATCTGCACAAGGCAATGGATAAGGAGTGAGGCACCATCACCTGATGCGCCGGGTGCACCGCAGCCTCGTGCCCCTGGCAGCCCTGCCACTGCTGCTCACGGCGCTCTCCGGCTCCCTGTACGGCGCCCTATCGGCCCAGGGAATCGAGGCCTTCTGGCTGATGAAGCTGCACACGGGCAACTTCGGCCTCCTCAATCTGCAGCCCTGGTACTCCTCGGTCCTGGCGCTGCTCACCCTGTTCGTGATCGGCTCCGGCATGGGACTGCTGCTGGGCCGCCGCAGGGGGATGAAGCAACCGCCGCCAGCGGCCTGATCAGGCCGCTCAGGAGGAGGGTATTAATGAGGATTCTGAGCCTGACACGCAACGACAACAAAAAGCTCAACCTCCACAACCACTTCGAAATGCATGGACTCGGTTTGAACTCATCTCCGCCAGGAATGCGGCGGATGATCTTCTGGTAATCAGGCCACAGGGTCGATGGAAATGAAGTGATGCCAACAGCTTTCGTAGACACTGAACGACTGATGGGGAGCACGCATCATCTATGCCATCAAAGGCAATGCCACATTGAGTATCAAAAGAAGAAGCAGGAGCCGCGAATGATGCCACGGGTTAGTGAAAGTTTTGCCCCGAATATCCCAACATGTGCCGGCGAGCCATGTAGAGGATGATGACAGGCAAGACGATCCATTGAATGACGGCAAGTGCACTCATGCCTAGTAGGGGCACTGCCAGCATCGGCACTCCGTAGGCCTTGGAAACATTAACTCGATAGGTTTCGATCGCAAGCGTGATCAGAAGGCCGATACCGGTAAACAGGAGCGTCAGCTTCCAGGTTGGGGTCAGCACCCAGTACCGCGAACGCATCAACGCGCTCACAGTCCAACTGCTGAAGAGAATGATGACCCCATCGCCAAAGGCGCAGTGGGTCAAGTCAATAACTTTGTCGCCCAGGGATGGACTTGCGTAGAACTCGTAAAATGGAGACTGCCAAACCTCGTAAACGAAGTTGAGCAGAAAGGCAAAGAGAAACAGATTTGTTTCTGGTGCAGCGAGAATTCGTGCACTTTTCTTGACCACAAGCCTTTGCTTCACCAGGCTATTCATTTAACCATTAAAATGTATACGAGACAACGATATGCCATTCCATGCAGCATTGATCGTCGAGGCACGCATCAATGCTTCTTCTATGGCAGGTGTCACTTGGCCACCGAATGCTTGTGTCTTTGCGGCTGGTCATCTGGATCTCCGTGGCAGCCGGGGGCAGGCCGAAATGAATCCTTCTCTGTGAAGTTCCTTTACCGATGCCGCCAGGGAAGAAAGCCCGGCACAGCCGAAAGATAGTCCCGATAGCGATCTCCAAACTCGCGCACAGCCTCCCGCTCCTCTTGCTTTGCAAGGCGCAGGTACATCACCACAAGCACTGGATACATCGCCAGGGTGAGCAACGTGGGCCATTGCAGAAGGAATCCTGTCATCACCAGAATGAGGCCCAGGTACTGGGGGTGACGCAGACGCGCGTAGATGCCGGTGGTCGCCAGTTCATGCTTTTGCTGGGCGGCATAAAGCATGTCCCAGCCCCTGGCGATGAGCATGAAGCCGCCAGCGATCAGCACGAAACTGGCGATATGGAAGGGGCCGAAATGCGGATTCACCCGCCAGCCAAACAGCGTTTCCAATAGGTGTCCCGCATCATGGGAGAGCCAGTTCACGGATGGATAGCGACTCCCAAGCCAGCCGGAGAGGAGGTAAATCGTCAGTGGAAATCCATACATCTCGGCAAACAAGGCCACCAGGAAGGCGCTGAATGCCCCAAAGCTGCGCCAGTCACGCGGCGTCTTTGGCTTGAAGAAACTGAAGGCAAAGAAGATGAAAACAGCGGCATTCACCACCGCCAGTCCCCAGAGGCCATAGGCCGGGGCGTCACTTTGGTTCATCACGACTTGGGGGTAGGGGTCGATCGCGAGTCCGTTCCCTCCGGGGCGCTGTGATGGCCATGACCATGGCCGCCATGCATGAAGAGGTGCATCAGCGGGCAGGCCAGGAACACCAGGAAGGGAAGGAAGGGAATGGTGTGCGCTGTGTGCTCCAGCAGCAGGTAGAAGGCCGCCACCAGGAGAAAGCCATAGAGCACCCACCGGGATCGGCGGCGTGGTGACCAGCTGGACAGGAAGTTGGGATCAGCCATCGAATCTCGCTAAAGGGGACGGACTCGGACGAAAGCACTGGTGATCAAGCGGCCCGGTAGCGACGCAACAGCGACGAGTTGACGATCACCGAGAGCGAACTCAGGGCCATGGCCGCCCCGGCGATCATCGGGTTCAGCCAGCCGAGGGCAGCAATCGGGATGCCGATCCCGTTGTAGATGAAGGCCCAGAAGAGGTTCTGGCGGATCTTGCGCATGGTGGCCCGCGACAGGCCGATGGCGGTCACGACCAGCCGCACGTCGTTGCCCATCAAGATGATGTCACCGGCTTCCTTGGCCACATCCGATCCCGAGCCGATGGCGATGCCGATGTTGGCCGTGGCCAGGGCCGGGGCGTCATTGACGCCATCACCCACCATGGCCACGTTCTGCCCATCCAACTGCAGGGACTTGATCGTTCCGGCCTTGTCGGCAGGCCGGACCTCGGCGATCACCTCGGTGATCCCCACCTGGGCGGCAATCGCCTCTGCGGTGGTGCGGTTGTCGCCGCTGAGCATGATCACCCGCACCCCACGGCGCCGCAGCAGGGCCACGGCCTGCTCGGCCTCGGGCCTGACCGTGTCAGCGACGGCGATCACCCCCAGGATCTGATCGGCGCGCCCCAGCAACATGGCCGTTTTCCCCTGGGCCTCGAGCCCAGCGAGCTGGCCTTCCACAGGCTCGGGAAGCCGAGGCAGGAAGCGGCTTGCCAGGGAACGGTTGCCGAACCAGACGACGTCCCCGCCCTCTTTGGCGGTGATGCCCTCGCCCACCTGGGCCTCAAACTGCTTCAGCGGCAGCAGCTCCAGATGGCGCGCTGCAACGGCCTCGGCAATTGCCGCTGCCAGGGGATGTTCGGAGCCGTGCTCCAGGGACCCTGCGAGCTGAAGCACCTCCTGCTCCGACTGGCTTGCCAGGGGCTCCAGATCGGTGAGCACCGGCTTGCCCAAGGTGAGCGTGCCTGTCTTGTCGAAGACCACGGTGGTGAGCTTCTCAGCCCGCTCCAGCACCTCGCCGCTGCGGATCAGGATGCCCTGCTCCGCGCCCTTGCCCACCCCCACCATCAGGGCCGCTGGGGTGGCGATGCCCAGGGCACAGGGGCAGGAAATCACCAGCACGGCGATGAAGGCCAGCAGACCACTGCTGAACTGGCCCGCCAGGGTCCAGAGGGCAAACGCCGCGAAGGCGATCAGCACCGCGGCTGGAACAAACCAGCCCGTGACCTGATCGGCCAGGCGCTGCACGCTGGCCGTGCTGGCCTGGGCCTCCTCCACGATGCGAACGATCTGGGCCAGGGCGGTGTCGGATCCCACCCGGCTGGCCTGAAAACGGAGCAGGCCATTGCCATTCACGGTGCCGCCGATGAGTTCGGCACCGGCCTGTTTGGCCACTGGCAGGGATTCACCGGTGAGCAAGGATTCGTCCACCGAGGAGCTGCCCTCCAGCACCACCCCATCGGCGGGGATCTTCTCGCCCGGGCGCACCAGCACCGTCTCGCCGGTGTCGATGGCATCGGCGGGCACGGTCATCTCCATGCCGTCGCGGATCACCGTGGCCGTGGCGGGCTGAAGATCGAGCAACTTGCGCACGGCGGCAGAGGAGCGTTTCTTGATGATCTCCTCCATGTATTTGCCCATCAGCACGAAGGCGATCACCACCGCCGAGACTTCGAAATAGACGTCCCGTTCATTGACGCCAACCGGAAGCCAGGTGGGCGCGAAGACCACCACCACGCTGTAGAAGTAGGCGACGGAGGTGCCCAGGGCGATCAGCACATCCATGTTGAGGGCGCGGCGCTTGAGGGCCGCCCAGGCGCCGGTGTAGAACGACCAGCCACCGATGAACTGCACCGGAGTGGCAAGCACGAACAGCCACTTCCCCCAGCTCATCCAGGGCAGTGCCGGCAGCGGCACCCAGGACACCAGGCTGATGCCGGCCGCCAGGGCGATGAAGGCTCCGGCCCGGAACAGCGCCAGCGCCAGCACCCCGCCGATCACGAAGCCCACCCGGCGGCGCATGACGCGCAATTCGCGGTCGGGATTCTGGAAGGTCTGCAGGCAGGTCTGGCTGCAGAAGTAGTAGTCGCGGCCGCCGCGCTGGGCGCTGAGGGCTGTGGCCTTGGGAACCACCATGCCGCAGATCGGATCCTTGGCCATTCCCTTGCCGCCGCCGGTGGGCGGCGGGCCGTGGCTTCCGGGCTTCCCGTGGGAATGGCCAGGGGTCTGGGTGATTGTCGCCGCGTTCATCATGGCTGCTCCTGATCGGTGGGGCTAGTTAGGAAAGATCTACCCAGGTTTTCGCTCAAAGACGAAAAAGAGCGTCGTATTTGCTGTACTCCGGCTTGCGCAAGCCCTCCACCGCCAGCATCCTGCGCAGTTCGATGATCTCGGCGCGCTGGGCCACGATCACCCCTCGCGCGAAGCGTCGGATCGTGGGGTTGGTGCTCTTGGCCAGGGCGTCGTGGGCCATCATCAGCGCCCCGCCGTGGTGCTCGAGCATGCCCTCCAAGAACCACACCACCCGGTTGTCCTTGGTGGGGAGTTCGCCCATCATCCGCATGCCATCGATCTGGGCCTGGCTCATGCGGGTGAGGCCGCTGAGGCTGTTGGGATCGCCTCCGGAGGCCAGGGACACGGGGTAAACGGGTGCCTGGGGGTACCAGGCCTTGCGCCAGAGGCCCATGGCCCGGATCTCGTTGGCCTGGTCGCGCCAGATCGTTTTGCCGAGCGCTCCCACGCCGGGCTGGCCGATGTTGAAGACGAATTCGCTCATCCGAAGGGCGCCGGTGTGGTGCTGCACCATGCCGTCGATGAAGCGCAGGTCGTAGGTGGCACCGGCCGGGCCCACGTCGTGGGCGTGGGCGGCATGGGCCGGGGCGGATCCGGCCGGAGCAGACATCCCAGGCATGTTCATCATCCCTGGCATGCCCTGGTGCCCTTCGTGATTCATGCCACCGGGCATCTGGGCCAGGGCAGGAGCCGCAACGGTGAGGGCAGAGGCCAGACCGATCAGGGTGGCGGTGAAGCGGAATGGGTACATGGCGGCAAGGTGAGACCTCCTAACGGTATGGTCTCCCCTTGACAGGAGAGTCAAGGGCCAAGGGCGCAGCAAATCTGAGCCGGTCGATGCCGGTTGATGCCGGTCATCACGGGCTTGACTCTCCACCTGAGTGGAGGCTCTACGGTTGAGACATCCCCGCATCAGAGGCCATGAACTCGACATCAAGCCGCGGTCATTCGCGGTTCCTGGACCTGCTGCTGGGGGTCGGCGCTGTTGCTGCCGTTGTCTCAGGGGGCGGGTCGCTCGCGGCACGCGCCAGTGCTCCAGCCCTGATGCCGGTCACCTCCTATCGATCCGCCAGCTGCGGGTGCTGCAAGGGCTGGGTGCAGCACATGCGCGCCAATGGCTTCGCCGTGCGCGATGTCGTGGTGGCCGATGTCGCCGTGATCAAGCGACGCCTGGGGGTCCCCGCCCGCCTGGCCTCGTGCCACACCGCCGAAGTGGCCGGTTTTGCCCTTGAGGGTCACGTCCCTGCTGCTGATGTGAAACGGCTGCTGCAGAAACGGCCGCCCCTGGCGGGCCTCGCCCTTCCGGGGATGCCCCTGGGCTCCCCAGGCATGGAATCGGCCTACGGCAAAGAGGCGTTCACGGTGATGGCCTTCACGCGGACCGGAGCCATCAGCAGCTTCTCCCAGCACGCCAAATGAGAACCCAACCATGACCACTCCACTTCGGCGACGGCAGGTACTCGGACTTGGGCTCGCCGGCCTCGGCACGGCCGTGGTCGGCCCACTTCTCTGGGACCGGCTGCAGCGCTCCGCCGCCCGGGCCCAGCCGGCCGGTGCGGCGCGGCTGGCCTCCCGTGGCGGCGTGGCCGATCTGGAGCTGGTGGCCCAGGCCACGCGGGGAAGCCTTCCGGGTGGCCCCGCCGAGCTGCTCACCTACAACGGCCGCTCACCCGGTCCGCTGCTGGAGGTGAACGCCGGCGATCGGGTGCGGCTGCGACTGCGCAATGAACTCAAGCAACCCACCAATCTCCACTTCCACGGGCTCCACATCCCCCCCACCGGCACGGCCGACAACGTCTTCTTGAGCGTGCCGCCCGGTGGCTCCTTCGACTATGAGTTCACGCTCGCCAAAGACCACCCGGCCGGCCTGTTCTACGTCCACCCCCACCAGCACGGACTCTCGGCCGATCAGGTGTTTGGCGGCCTCAGCAGCGCCCTGGTGGTACGCGGCGATCTGGACAGGATTCCGGAAGTGGCGGCCGCCAAAGAAACCGTGCTGGTGCTCAAGGATTTCGCCAGCGCCTCCGGTCAGGAAGCCGCCATGGGCGTGGGGCGCATGCTCGGCCGGGAAGGCCCCCTGCTGACGGTCAACGGGGCGATCAACCCAGGCCTGGCAATTCCCAGCGGCGGCCTGCTGCGGCTGCGCCTGCTCAATGCCTCCAATGCACGGATGTACCGCCTGGCCCTCGAGGGCCACTCACTGGTTCTGATCGCCACCGATGGCGGCGCGATCGCCACCCCAGAGCCTCTCGATGAGCTGCTTCTGGCCCCCGGCGAGCGGGCCGATGTGCTGGTGCAAGGCAACCAGACCCCAGGCAGCTACAGGCTGCTCAACCTGCCCTACCAGCGCAGTGGCCACATGGGGATGGCCGCCGCTGAGGACGCTCCCCGGACCCTGGCCACCCTCAGCTACGCCGGAACGGTGCCACCACTACCTCTGCCGAAGGCCCTGATCCCTGTGCCGGCCCTGCCGAAGCCGGAGCGCACCCGCCGTTTCGTCATGGCCCATGCCATGGGAACGGGCATGGGTGGGATGAAGCACGACATGGGCGCCATGGGCGGAGGCGGCATGGCCATGGGCGGCATGGGCATGGGATTTCAGATCAATGGCCAGGCCTTCGAACCCGATCGCATCGACACTCGGGTTGCCCTCGGGAGCACGGAAGACTGGCTGATCGTCAACGACGACGTGATGGATCACCCCTTCCACTTGCACGTCAATCCCTTCCAGGTGATCAGCCGCGCGGGTCGTCCTGAATCTCAGCGACGCTGGAAAGACACCGTGCTGGTGAAAGCGGGCGAAGAGGTGCGGATCCGCGTCACATTCAGGGATTTCCCGGGGCGCACCGTCTATCACTGTCACAACCTCGACCACGAGGATCTGGGGCTGATGGGGGTGCTGCAGATCGAGTAGTGGATGGTCTGACGCTGCCCATGATGATCACGCCCATAGCCGCCAAAGACACAGGACTCGAATTGATCCGTGAATGCGCCACGTCCTGACCCTCTCGCTGGCCTGCTGCTGGCTGACAGCTCCGGTGATGGCGGCTGAAGTGGAGGCGTGCCGGAACCTGCTGGAGCAACGCAATGCCCTGGCCGAGCAGGCCATGAAGGCCGAAATCGCCCTGGTTCGCACCACCCGCGAACGGATCTGCCCTGTCCTCAGCCAGCAGGCCGATGGGGCCAATGCCAACGACCACAACGAGACGACCATCGACTACCAGGCCCTGATCGAGTGCCGCCGCAAGGCGGAAGAACAGCTGCTGCGCAGCCGGCGGGTTTTCTACGTCAACATCCAGCAGTTCAGGTTCTACACGGCGGCTGGAGCCAAGCTGGCCCGGCAAGCCGATGGGCTGATGCAGCAGATGCAGGATCAGGAGTGTCCCCAGCTGCGTTGATCAACAGCCTGCGGGCACTAGGTGCCGCCAAGACCCTTGACCCTGAAGTGACTACAGGCTGTTTGCTGGGGTCTGGATGACAGGACCATGGCGGAACATTGCTGCAGCAGTAGAACCAGCGGGCAGAAGGCCGGAGCCACCACGGCGCCGCAGCCGGAGCCGGCAAGCGGCAGAGAAGCGCTGTTTCGGATCAGCGCGATGGATTGCGCCACGGAGGAAGGCGAGATCCGGCATGCCCTCTCAGGTGTTGACGGCATCCGCAGCCTGCGGTTCCTGCTGGCCGAGCGCGTTCTGGCGATCGATGCCGAAGCAGCAGCGCTCAACTCCGCCCTTGCCGCAATCCGCCGGCTGGGATTCACCCCGGAGCCGATCAGCCCCGATCAGCGGCCGTCCGCCGCCCAGACCCGCGCCGAACGGCGCCTTGAACGGCTCCGCCTGGCGGGCTCCCTGGCGCTGGCGATCACAGCGGAGCTGCTGCATCTGGTCGTTCCCGCCTTCCCGGGTCATGAGCTGCTTGAGATCGGGATCGCCATCGCCGCCATCGCCCTGGCGGGCTTCTCCGTGTTTCGCAAGGGCCTCGCGGCCCTGCGCCAGGGCCGGCTCAACATCAATGCGCTGATGAGCGTGGCGGTCACGGGCGCCTTCCTGATCGGCCGCTTCCCGGAAGCCGCCATGGTGATGGCGCTCTATGCCGTGGCCGAGGCGATCGAAGCGCGGGCGGTGCAGCGGGCCCGCCAGGCGATCACCAGCCTGATGGCCCTGGCTCCCGACGAGGCGGAGATCCGCCAGAGCGATGGCCGCTGGCAACGCGTCTCCGCCAGTGCTGTGGCCATCGGAGATGTGGTGCGTGTCCGCCCGGGCGAGCGCCTGCCGCTTGATGGCACGGTGCTTTCCGGCGAGAGTGCGATCAACCAGGCCCCGATCACCGGCGAAAGCCTGCCGGTCGACAAAGGCCCTGGTGATGAAGTGTTTGCGGGCACGATCAACCAGGGCGGCGCCCTGGAGATCCAGGTGACGGCACCTGCCTCGCTGAGCACCCTGGCGCGCATCATCCAGGCCGTGGAGGAAGCCCAGGCCTCCCGTGCTCCGATCCAGCGCTTCGTCGATCGCTTCGCGGCCCGCTACACCCCGGCGGTGTTCGTGGTGGCACTGGCTGTTGCCCTGCTGGCGCCGCCCTTGCTGGGGTTCACCCCCCTGCAGGCCATCTACAAGGCACTGGTGCTGCTGGTGATCGCCTGCCCCTGCGCGCTGGTGATCGCCACACCGGTCACGGTGGTGAGCGGCCTGGCCACCGCCGCCCGTCGCGGCATCATCATCAAAGGCGGCCTCTACATCGAGGAGGCCCGCAAGATCAAGGTGCTGGCGCTCGACAAGACCGGCACGATCACCCTGGGCCAGCCCCAGCTGGTGGCCTTTTCCCCTCAGCAAGAAACGGCAGACGCTGGCGTTCTCAAACAGTGGGCTAGCAGCCTGGCGGAGCGCTCCGACCATCCCGTGTCGCGGGCCATGGCCGCAGGCCTTGATGGCGAGCGGCTGGCCGTGGAGGCCTTCGAGGCCCTCCCCGGAAGGGGGGTGCGCGGCGTGATTGCGGGGCGGCCGCTGATGCTGGCCAACCACCGCTGGATCGAGGAGCTGGGGCTCTGCTCCAGCTCACTGGAAGCATCGATGCAGGTCCACGAGCGCCAAGGTCGCTCGCTCAGCCTGCTCGCGGATGACAGCGGCGTACTCGCCTTGATCGCTGTTGCCGACACCGTTCGGCCCAGCTCCGCGGCCGCCATGGCGGCCCTGAGAGCCCTGGGCGTCAAACCGGTGATGCTCACGGGTGACAACGCAGCCACCGCCGGCGCGATTGCGGCCCTGGCCGGCATCGAGCAGGTGAAAAGCAACCTGTTGCCCCAGGACAAGCTCGATGCGGTGGCCGCTCTGCAGGCCCGCTACGGATTCACGGCCATGGTCGGCGATGGCATCAACGATGCGCCGGCCCTGGCCCAGGCTGACATCGGTTTTGCGATGGGGGCCGCGGGCACCCAAATCGCCATCGAAGCGGCCGATGTGGTGATCATGAACGACGATCTGATGCGTGTACCGGAAACGATCGCCCTCTCGCGCCGCACCTTCTCCATCCTGCGCCAGAACATTGGCCTGGCGCTGGGAATCAAGGCCCTGTTTCTGGTGCTAACCGTGGCCGGGAACGCCACGATGTGGATGGCGGTCTTCGCGGACATGGGCACCAGCTTGATCGTGATCGCCAATGGCCTGCGGCTGCTCCGCACTCCCACGCTTGGCAATATCAGGGGCTGAGCCTGGTCGGAAATGATCAGATCTGAGCCTTGTCGATTCGTGCCGAACGGTTCAATTCCATGAGGATGCCGCAGGTCTTCACCTCATCCGGTTGCTGACAAAGCCCTCTGAGCTGCCGTAGCTGATCCTGGAGTTTGTGCAACTCATTCACGCGGGCATCGACCTCGGCGATCTTCTCGTCCAGCAGGGCATTCACCGTCAGACAGCTTCCGGACGGTGTGTCGAGCACCCCGATCAGGATGCGGACCTCCTCCAGGCTCATGTCCAGGCTGCGGCAGTAGCGGATGAAGCGCAACTGCTCCACATGCTGCGGAGAATAGAGGCGATAGTTGCCATCCGTGCGCTGCGGCACCGGCAACAAGTGCTCGCGTTCGTAATAGCGGATGGTTTCGATCTTCACTCCGGTAGACCGTGCCAACTCGCCAATCTGCATGGATTCATCCCCTTGGGTAGGTAAGTCGGGCGGACAAGCCTCCCTGGCGCAACGCTAGGCTCTTGACCCTGAAGCCACTTCAGGCTTTTCAATGGCCGTATCTCAGCCGTTCTCTCCCCCTGTGAGCAGCGCTACGCGAACCAAGCCTCTCTCCAGCCGTCGGGTCGGCCAGGAGCCAGGCCGGCCCTGGGTGCGCCTCACCATGGCCGTGCTCGCCACGATCGGCATGATCGATACCGGCTCGATCACCGCCAAGCGCTGGGGTTGGATCGGCAGCCTGTCCTGTCCGGGCGGTAGCGATGGCTGCGACAAGGTGCTCGGCAGCGCCTGGGGCACGCTGCTGGGCCAGCCACTTTCTCTCTTTGGGTTCCTGGCCTACGCCACGGTGCTCCTGCTGGCCCTGATGCCGTTGCTGCGAGGAGGTCTGCGCGCCCCAGCCTCGGAGGGCAATCGCTGGGCTCTGTTCCTCGTCAGCTGCGGCATGGCCGTCTTCAGTTTGGTGCTGATGGGGCTCCTGGTCTTCGAGATCAAGGCCTTCTGCACCTTCTGTGTGGTCTCAGCCGCCCTCAGCCTCGCGCTGTTCCTGTTGAGTCTTGTTGGAGGTGGCTGGATCGACCGCAGCCAACTGATCTTTCGCGGAGTGATGACAGTCCTTCTTGTTGGTCTGCTGGGGCTGGGCTGGGCAGCATCGGCGGACCAGCCTGTCGCCCAAAGCGGACGGGCGGCTCCAGCTGTCATCAGCGCCAGTTCGCCGGCCAAGATTGCCCTGGCGGAGCATCTGAGCAGCGTCGGCGCCCGGGTGTTCACGGCGTACTGGTGCCCCCACTGCCATGACCAGAAGGAGGCCTTCGGCAAGGAGGCCGCCGCCAAGCTCCAGGTGATCGAATGCGCCGAAGACGGCGCCAACAGCCAGGCGCAGCTGTGCAAGCAGCAGGGGGTTCAGGGCTATCCCAGCTGGCAGATCAAGGGCGTCGTGGATTCGGGCGTCAAGCCGCTGAAAACTCTCGCTGATCTCAGTGGCTACACAGGTCCTCGCGACTTCTGAGCTAGCGGTGATCCCTTCCCCAGGGTGGGCTCATGCCGGCGATGCCCCAGCAGGATCGCAGCCACCCTCGCCTTACCCTCCAACTCCGCTGGCGTCGCTTCATGCCTGATGCACCGCTGGACATGGCCGCGCGCACCAATGCCCAGACGGTGGAGGTGCCTGCCGGCCTGGGCATGCTGCGCACCTTCATGCGGGTGCTGGGCCCCGGCTATCTGGTGGCCGTGGGCTACATGGATCCGGGCAATTGGGCCACGGATCTGGCGGCCGGCTCCCAGTTCGGGTACCGCCTGCTCTGGGTGATCGGGCTCTCCAGCCTGATGGCGATGGTGCTCCAGTCGCTCTGCTGCCGGTTGGGTATCGCCACAAGGCTGGACTTGGCCCAGGCCTGCAGCCGTCTGCTGCCGCGGTTCTGGCGGATCCCCCTCTGGCTGCTGGCCGAAGTGGCGATCATTGCCTGCGACCTGGCCGAGCTGGTAGGCAGCGCCATTGCCCTGCAGCTGCTCTTCGGTCTTCCATTGCCCTGGGGGGTGGGCCTCACGGCCGCCGACACCCTGTTGCTGCTGGCACTGCAGCGCTTCGGGATCCGGCGGCTGGAGGCCCTGGTGATCGCCCTGGTCGCCCTGGTCGGGGGTTGCTTCGCGGTGGAAATGTTCTTGCTGCAGCCCAACTGGGGCCAGGTGGGCCAGGGCTTCCTTCCCCAGGCCGCCAGCCTTAGGGACGGGCAGCAGCTGTTTCTGGCGGCCGGCATTCTCGGTGCCACGGTGATGCCCCACAACCTCTACCTCCATTCCTCGCTGGTGCAGACCCGCCTCTGGGCGGAGGGCCAGGGGACGAGGCGCAGGGCCCTGGCTTTCAGCACCTGGGACACCCTGATCGCCCTCAGCCTTGCCTTTCTGATCAATGTCTCGATCCTGGTGCTCGCCGCCGGCAGCTTCTACGGACGGCTACCGCAGCCGGTGACGGACCTGAGCGAGGCCTACCGGCTGCTGACGCCGATGCTGGGCACCTCTCTCGCCAGCGTGCTGTTCGGGGTGGCCCTGCTGGCGGCGGGACAGAGCTCGACGCTCACCGCCACCATGGCCGGCCAGATCGTGATGGAGGGGTTCCTGCAGATCCGGCTGCCGGACTGGAAGCGGCGGCTGCTCACCCGCGGCCTCGCCCTGATCCCGGCGATGGCCACGGTGATCCTGTTCGGCGAGCGAGCCACCACGAATCTGCTGGTGCTGAGCCAGGTGGTGCTTTCGCTGCAGTTGCCCTTCGCGGTGATCCCGCTGGTGTGGTTCTGCGGCCGCCAGGGCCTGATGGGCGATCTGAAAGCACCGCTCTGGCTGCAGGCCGCGGGCTGGATCTGCGCCAGCGTGATTGTGCTGATCAACCTCTCGATGCTGAGCGCGGTGCTGCGGGGCGTCTGAACCGTTGACAACGGCAGCCTCTTTAGTCCCATGACGAGCAAAAAACACTGGGACACGATCTGAGCATCCAAGGCCACTGAGTCGTTGAGCTGATGCCAGAGGCACCACGGTGACCAAGCGACTGGATGCCTGGAGCATTTCCCACCACAAGCTGCAGCAAACCGCGCTCCAATCCCACGAGTGCGGAGACACCGATCAGGGGCAACACGCCCCAGGGGAAGCGCAGCAGCAGGGTCAGCGACATGAAGATCAGGAAGACTGCAAGGGCATCGAGCTGGCCAGTGTTTTCCCCATTTGGGCCTGCTCTGATGGCTGGTCAGCGACACCAGGTCAGCGAGGTGCTGGACTTCTGGTTCGTGCAAAGCCGGCTGCGCCAGTGGTTCGCCAAGGACCCGGCCTTTGATGCCCTCCTGCGGGAACGATTCCTGGGCCTGACACGGCGGGCGATCGCCGGTGAGCTCGATGCCTGGAATGAAGAGCCGTCCCGAGGCCTGGCGCTGGTGCTGCTGCTGGATCAGTTCCCGCGCCAGTTCTGGCGCGACACCGCCATGGCCTTCGCGGGCGATCTCCAGGCCCTGGCGCTGAGCCTGATGGCTGTGGAGCGCGGCCGGCTGGAGGCCGAAGACGAGCAGGCAAGGCGGCAGTTCTGGCTGATGCCGCTGATGCATTCGGAAGACCTGGCAGAGCAGGAGGCGGCACCTGCCGCTGTTCGAGCGGTTCAGCGATCCCCGCACCGCCGACTTCGCCCGCCAGCACCGGGATGTGATCGCCCGCTTTGGCCGCTTCCCCCACCGCAATGCTGCTCTGGGGCGGGTGTCGAGCGCGGAGGAGCTGGCCTTCCTGCAGACGCCGGGCTCCCGCTTCTGAACCGGCTCAGCGTTCAGCCGGGGAAGGCGGTGGCAGCCACTGGGGCGCGCAAGGCTGCCAGCCCTGCTGGCGCTTCTGGGCCCAGAGCTTGATCGCCTGCTCTCGCGTCAGCTCCCTGCGCTTTTTGAGCAGCGGCGGCTCACCGCCGGTCATCACCTCCCCGAAGGTCACCTCCAGGCTCTGACTCCAGCGGTCGTAACGCATTGGCCTGAAGTGCAGCACCTGGCGACCGTCGCTCAGCCAGCCTTCCTGGGGCGAGAGCGGCGGTCGCTTCCGGTCACCGACGTGCATGGGCCGCTCAGGCCACCTCCGGCGCCCAGCCCTGGCTCCGGGTCATGTCGTCGGTCCAGCCCTGACAGCGGCTGGTGAGGTGCTCACCATGGGCGATCAGACCCTGATGCAGCTGGCAAGTGAGCACCGGGATGCAGTTCACTCCCGCGTGGTGGCGAAACCAGTGGCAGGTCATGCAGACCTTGCGGCTGCGGGTTTTGAGCAGCACCTCGCTGTCGAGGTAGGGCCACTCCTCGATCGGGGCTTCAAGCCTGGCTGCCAGGGCTGCCGGCCGGGACAAGGAGACGCCCATGAACCACTCAAGATGCGTACACCTGTACTAGCGCGGTTGTCTTGGTCTGGCTTGCTCAGCTCGTCCGCTTCAGGGGCAGGATGCGCACCCGCCGCCGGCGTTCATCGGCGACCACCAGCGCCCCTTGCTCGATCTCGGCGCCATAGGTCTTGAGCAGTGACAGCACCAGCGTGCCGATCGCCTCGGGCAGGACATTCAAGCAGCGCACCTGAAGCACGCTCGGCCCATCGGCACCGCTGAGGGCCAGCATCGTGCCGAAGTCCAGGTCGTGCGTGAAGACGGCGTAGCTGTTGGCGATCGCCCACTGCATCAGGACCGTATCCGGTGCCCTTGGATCGCCCACCTCCGACCAGTGCACGGCTTCATGACCTGCGGCCCGCAACAGGGGGATCCATTCGGTCGAGAGGTTCATGTCGACCAGGAGCCTGGCCATCAGCTCAGGACCAGCGCCTCTTCTCGCTCTTCCATGCGCCAGGCGGCGTACGCCAAAGCCTCATCGATGTCTGCCGCTTCCAGCTGCGGGTAGGCCTGCAGGATCCGCTCGCGGCTGCTGCCGCTGGCGATCAACCCCACGACCGTGCCCACCGTGATGCGCAGCCCGCGGATGCAGGGCTTGCCACCCATCACGGCGGGATCGTGGCTGATGCGGGGAAACGCCATGGGCCAAGCGTAGGCAGAAGCCGCCAACTTGCCCCCTTCAGGAGAGGGGCTGGGCAGCTCAGCCGGACTGAAGCTGGTGTTGCACCAGGAACGTCTCAATCCAGTCGTGGTGGCACTTCTGGTTGATCCGATCGGCGATCGTCACCGCCTCCTCGGGCACCTGGAACCGCTTGCGGAAGGCCCGGGTGAGGCTCTCCAGCTGGGGGCGGGGGAGAGCCCGCAGCGTGCTGTGGAGGTGCTGGATCGTCTCGGCATCGAGGGGGATCTGGCCGCAGTCGGCGTGGGCTGATGGCGGTGGCGTCGGGTCCGTGGCTTGGGTGCGGCGCTGAGCAGCGGAGGCAGCGGCGGCGGCGGGAGAACCAGCCTCCGGCCGGCTCAGACAAGACCGCTGCCCACCAGGCCGCTGGGCCCCATCACCCTGGCCCGCTGCACTGCTGACCTCCCGCTGGCGCTTGTCATAGAGGGCAAGGCCAAACGGGTTCCCGAAGGTCATCAGGGCCCGCTTCATGGCATCGGTCTCGGCTTCCTTGAGGGCGGATTCATGGGCCTGGCCCAGGTCCACGTCGATGCCGTGGCCGGCACCGCTGCCCTCACGGATCAGGGGTGTCAGGCCACCGGCGGTGACGGTGACGCGGACGCGGGCGGTGTAGGTGACGCCCCAACCGGGCTTCTGGTCTCGGCTCGTGCCTCTGGCACCGATCAAGCGTTCGGCCTGGGCGACGCAGCGGACGGCCACGGTCTGGCGCTGCCAGCCATCGAAGCCAAAGATGCGGTTGGCTTCCGCGATCACCTGCCACCCCTCCAGATAGCTCACGCGGCTGCGGCCTTGCTCCCGCTGGCGGACGTTGGCCCGATCGAGGGGGGCGGAAAGAGCGGCGAGCTGCTCGGGGGAGAAGCCAGGGGGCTGGACCGAGACGGCGGCCGACGCGGATTCCGGCACGGATGGAGGGAGCGCCTCGCGTCGATCAGCGGAGCGGATCAGCTCCAGGGCTGAGGGGGGCCTCTGGACGGGACGTGGAGCAGCGGGCCGGCTGGCCCCGTTGGTGGAAGGAGCGGCGACGGTCATGGCGATGGAAGCAATGGTGTGAGGAGGAAGGAGAAGGAGCCCCGGCTGCCTGGCCGGAACCCCAGTTGCATGAGGCCTGTGGCTCCTCAGTGGATGCGCCAGGAGCGGCGGGAGATCAGCTGGGCGCCGGTGATCTGCTGGCCTGCCTTGAGAGCCGCCTTGATGGCGGTCTTGTCGGCCGAGAAGGTGGTTTTGACGCTGAGCCACTCGGGATCGAGCAGGGCCTCGTTCTCGATCTCGACCGCCTGTGACTTGCGGCTGCTGAGCTCGTGGTTGGGAAACGAGAAGCGGGTGGCCGTGGGCTGCAGCCTGGTGAGCACCAGAACCAGCGAGTCCTCGAGGGCATCCGCCCGAGAGGCATCAGACCGGGAAAGCTCGGTGAGCCGCTTGGCCTGCTGCTGGCGGTAGGCGGCCTGGCCGCGCAGGTGCTCGATCACCCAGCAGGTGGCATCGGCTTTGGCGGCGAGGGCCTGCTTGTTGCCTTCTTCCGCCAGCAGGGCAGCCTCCAGCTCGGCGAGGGCCTGGGCGCGGCTGTCGTCGTCATCGGCTTCCAGCTGCTCGGCGAGCTGACCGATGGCGGTGGTGAGCTCCTGGGCCTCGATGCCCAGCTGCCAGAGCGAGCCGGACCGCTGCAGGGAGCAGGAAGGCCCGGCGGTCTGCGGGAGAGCTGGGGCGAGAGGTACGGCGGGGGCGGTGAGAACGGCCATGGGGATGGGGATGTGAGGAGGGAACGGGAAGAACGGCGCGGCGACTGCCGCTCAGGCGGCGAGCGGCTCCGGCGAGAAGGGCGGCGGCACTTCCATCACCACCACCGGCACCGGCGAGCGGGAGGAGCAGCGGCGGGCCTGCTGGACGAGCGAAGCCGTGCCCGGCCCACCGGGGAAGGCGATCACCAGCACCGAGGCGCTGAAGGCAGGGGAGGTGTGGGCCTGGGCCTCGACCAGGGCCTGCTCCAGCAGAAGGCGATTGCGGATGGGCCCGGCAGCGCGGCCATGACGGCGCCAATCAGCGGCGAGGGCCTGGACCCGCCAGCCGAGCTGCTGGGCGGCACGGCCGATGGCGCGATCAGCACCACGGGCACCGCCATGCAGCAACAGATGGACAGGCCGGCCGCCAGAGCGCTGGAGGAGAGCAGAGGCGATGCGCTCCTGGGGCCAGACGAGATCACGGCCACCAGCGGCAACGATGACGACCGAGCGATGGGCCAACGCCGGCGGCGACAGGAGGCCAAGGGAAGGCAATGCAGCGGCCTGGGCCACTGCAGCAGAGGACAAGCTCATGGCTACAGAGCAAACGAACGGGACAAGTTGTCCGAGGATTTCGTTGCCGCAGGCGATGGGCTCGTGGCCTTTGGCGCAGCTCTTATTCTACCAGTACAAACGCACTGAGCAGCGGGCAGAGTGGCTGCGGGGCAATGGATCTACGCAAAGCAGAGCTAGCCGCTGATGGATCGGCGAGCTGATAAGCAAGGCCACCAGATTCAGCCCTGAATGCCCAGCTGGCCGCGCAGCCGCGCGAGGAAATCAGAGGCATCACCCCAGCCCCGTGCACGGGGCAACTTCCCGGGCACCGCAGCCGCGGGAGAGTAGCCATGCCTGCCCACCCCCACACCGGCCCCGGAGCGGAGGGCGGCGGCGGCTGGCCGATGCACGCCACGGCGCAGCCGTGGCACGCTGAAGGACGGCCGCTGTCGCACCGGGAGGTGCGCTCAACGAATCCGACCGGAGCCCAGTGGCGGTTGCTCAGCCCCAGGGAACGTCCAGGAACTCCACCAGCAGCACGCCTCGGTGGGTGCCATGGATCGTGACCAGTCCCGCCTTGGCAGCAAGCTCCATGCCAGGACGCTCCTTGCGGACCTGTTCGGCGGTAGCCAGCACCCGCACCCAGCCGCCGGTCATGAAGTCCTCGCTGCCTGTTTCAAAGACCTGCAGCCGGCGGTGCTGGTTGCTGTTGCGCTCGTAGTACAGGCCTCCACCGGTGGGGTCGGTTCCCTCTGCCCAGACCTGATCCACCATCAGCTTCCCGATCGCCAGTGGGTCCCGTGCCGCTGCGTCAATGGCCTCACCGTCAAGCACCAGCGGGTTGCCCGGGTCCTCACGGTTGTCAGAGATGATCAATCGGTCGCCCATGAAAGGGTTCTCCTCAGCCCCTTCCTGTCGCGTGATCACGCCGCATGGGTCAATCCAGCGATGGTGCTCGTCAGTCTGGCTGCGGATCAGCTCTCAGCCCCAACCAGCGCCGGCTCAGCCATCTCCCCTGAACCCTCTGATCCGGGTCTCAAGCAGGTCCCACGGCCCTCGAATTCCGTCCATCCATCACAGACCGTGAATGACGGTATAAAAGACGGTACAGACGGGGGCACCCATCGTCCCAAGTCGTCCTATAGCAGTCGATCCGGTCCGTTGCACACGGACACCCTCTCCGTTTCCGGGTCCAAAACGGGGATTCCACAGGGTTCCCGTAACGTCCCAACAATTCCCGAAACCCACTGCACTGCAGTGGGTTTTCTGGTATCCGGGCGTCCCGGGGCGTCCCGTCAAAACCCAGGCAAGCAAAGAATTGTAGTGGTGTAAGTGGTGGTGTAAAACTGGGGTGGTGGTGTAAATGGGGTCTTGGCTCTAACCGACAAGGAGGTTCGCGCTCTGCCACAGCGATCTCGGCGCTACCGGGTCTCGGACGGCGCAGGGCTGTTGCTGGAGGTCGATCCCGCCGGCGGCAAGTACTGGCTCTGGCGGCACCGCTTCCCGCCCACCAAGGACGGACGACGGCAGGATTTGCGCATCGGCCCCTATCCCAGGATTTCGCTCAAGGCCGCCCGCGACATCCGCGATGCGCAGAAACGTCTTCTCTATGAAGACGGAATCAATCCCTGTGATGCCAAGAAACGCAGCAAGGATCACCGCTGGGGCAAGCATGCCCAGCTCACCTTTGAGGCCGTGGCCCTTGACTGGCACGCCACCAAGACGGCCGGCACCTGGACCGAGCGCCACAGCGATGACGTCCTCAAGAAGCTCAACAAGGACATCCTTCCCGCCATCGGTGGCATGGCCATCGCTGCCATCACCGCCCAGGACTGCCTGGTCGTGCTGCGCTCCATCGAGCAGCGCGGCTCCCACGAAACCGCCAAACGCTCCCTGGGCGTGATCAGTCAGGTGCTCGATTACGCCGTCGCCATCGGCCACTGCACCATCAACCCGGCCCACTCCCTCAAGCGCCACGCCCCGGTCAAGCAGACCACCAGCCACTACCCCTGCATCGCCTGGAGTGAGCTGCCCGAGCTGCTGGCGGCCATGCGCGCCAACACCATCGGCGCTGATGCCAGCACGCTCAACGCCATAGCCTTGCTGGCTCTGACCTTCGTGCGCACCAGCGAGCTGATCGGCGCCCGCTGGGAGGAGTTCGACTTCGAGGAGGCCCTCTGGACCATCCCGGCGGAGCGCATGAAGGGCCGGCGCGGCAACCGCCGTGAGCACCTCGTGCCCCTCTCACGCCAGGCCGCGGCGATCCTCCAGGCCCAGCACGCGATCAGCGGTCCCGGCGGCTACGTCTTTCAGAGTCAGCGCACCGCCACCGGCTTCATCAGCAACAACACCGTGAACATGGCCCTCAAGCGCATGGGCTTCGATGGGCGCATGTGCGGCCACGGCTTCCGCGCCCTGGCCATGACCAACATCCAGGAGCAGCTGGGCATCGAGCTGCGCATCGTCGATCGCCAGCTTGCCCACATCGAGAAGAACAAGGTCACTGCCGCCTACAACCGCGCCGAGTATTGGCCGCAACGCGTCGCGATGATGCAGCGCTGGGCCGACCTGCTCGATCAGGTCGTCTGAGCACCGTTGATCCGCCCCGATGGCGGTTCTGCTGTTGCCGCATCGCCACTCAGGAATGGTCCGACCGCTCAGTCGCACCCTGGATCCGCTGCTCGATCCAGGCCTCCAGGTCGTCCTGACACCAGGCCACCGTGCGCGGCCCGATGCAGACCTGCCGGGGGAACTGGCCCTCCGCGATCAGCCGGTAGATGGCGGTGCGGGACAGGCCCACTTTCTGCTTCACCTCCGGCAGGCGCAGCAGACGTCGTGTCGTGGAGACAGTCATGGCTCAAGTTGTTGGTGGTGGGCAACGATGCGGATGCGGCGGTGAATCGGGCCAACGGCCGGACGCCAGAGGATCTGCTGTCCGGTCGCCATCCCCGATGGAGACCTGCTCCGGGCGGTTCTGCAGGACCTGCAGCAGCGCCGTTGTGGACAGGCCCGTATTCACCTCGATGGCGGCCAGGGCCGCCGCCATGGCATCGGCGGATCTGACCCCAGGCAGGCGGGCCATGGCCTCGGCGATGTGCAGCAGCGCCACCACGATCTGCGTGGGCCTGGCTGTCTGAAGGTTCTTCGCCGATGGGGTTGCTGCGTCGATGCGGCGATGAAGGCAGGGCAGCACCTGGTGGGTGATCCAGCGCCGCAACCGCCGCGCCTTTGGACGATCCCCGAACAGCAGGATCCGCAGCAGGCCCGCTTCGCTGACCAGGGTCAAGGTGATGGGAACGGTGCCCGGTCCCTCCCGGGAATGGATGCTGCACTCGTCCTCTGCGAGCACGGCCAACGTTCGGTCCTGGCGTAGCCCCAGCGCGGCGCAGACATCGGCAGCGACAAACCAGGCATCGCCCCGATGATCGGAGCACACACGGATGCCATGCCCTTCGAAGGGGACAGACACGAACCCACAGGGGTGATCAGCGAGCTGGTCCATGGGATTTCTCGCTGGAATGCTGTGGCCTCACCAGGGCATCTGGGCCTGCAGGGGCCTCCGCCACCGCTGTGGATCGGCGCCACGTAGGGCCGGGCGTCAGGACCGGTGGCACGGGCCCGGCGATCACCAGCAGAAGTGTGCTCAGTTGAAACACGAGCACCAGGAGCACGAGGCGCTGCAGGGCGGCCAGGCCGCTGACGCTGACCGTGACGGTGGGGCGTCGGGTGCGGCAGAACGCCGGCAGTTGCGGTCGGTTGCTTCGAGGCGCAACACGGGCGGGGGGATGGTGGCTCATCAGAACGGCACCTCCTCATCGGCGAACTCATCGCCGTAGTCCTCCCCATCCGCCAGCGGGATCGCCTGCTGCTGGCGGGCAGCAGCCTCATCAGCCCGGTAGGCCTGCTCCGCTGCCTCGATCCAGGCCGGGTCACTCCCCTCCCGGATGCTCAGCGGGCCGTAGAAGCCGATCGTGACGTTGCGCGGCACCGCGTCGGCGGCGGCCTGGTCTTCGATCTTGGGGCCCTTGGGGTTGCCGTCCTGGTCGTACTGCTGCGCCCAGCGGGTCTCCAGCACCAGCACGTCCCCCACGTTCAGCCGGCCGCGGCGGTGCTGACGGCGAGCCTCGA
>JBATEO010000032.1:0-38453 GCA_049664045.1 Prochlorococcaceae cyanobacterium | reverse complement strand
GTGCGCAGCTTGCGGATGATCTGCTCGGGGGTGTGGCGCTTGCGTTTCATGGGGCTTCTCCTGGCCAAGTCTGGCCGGTAGGGAAGCTCTCATAAGGACTGGTTCAGTTTCCGGGGTCCACGTCATCGGCAGCACATACGTCCCCGGCGATCCGGTGAACCTGCATCCCGAGCCCGTCCACGTCAAAGTCACTCCTACCATCAAGCTCAACGGGCGAACCCCAAAAACCACAGTCCACACAAAAATGGGATCTGCCATCGAAAACTCTGCTGATCCATGAAGGAGCGCGACAATGTTGAGAATCAAACTCCATCCTCAGCGAAGCTGAAATAGAGAACGAGAGCTTGAAGATTGCTCCTGCTGACATGACGATCAACAACCGGGTGGGCGTCCAGGAATGATTCTGGGCTGGGTGTCCCGCGCGTTCACCGCACCGATGTTCCCGCTTGGGGAGCAGCGCATCTCGTTGGCCTGGCTGGTGCAGGTGGCCGCCTTGCTGGTTGTGGTGAGCCCGCTGGCTCGGGCGATCAAGCATCTGCTCCGCGAACGGCTGCTGCTCTGGCTCCAGTTCCCCGAAGGCCGTCGCGAGGCGATCGCCACCCTGGGTGGCCTCGGCTCGGCTGCCCTCGGCTACGTGCTGGTGGTGCAGGGCATGGGGCTGGATTTCGGCGCCATTGCCGTGATCGTGGGGGCACTGGGTGTGGGCCTCGGCTTCGGGCTACAGGACCTCACCCGCAACCTCAGCAGTGGTCTCACCCTGCTGATGGAAGGCAAACTCAAAGTGGGAGACCTGATCGAGTTCAACCAGACGAAAGGGTTCATCAAGGAGATTTCGATTCGTTCCACCGTCGTCCGCACCTTCCAAGGCTCGGAGATCATCGTTCCGAACACATTCATCACCAACAACCCTGTCCAGAATCTCAGCTATTCGATGACGGACGGCCGGGTGGAGGTGCCCGTGGTCGTCGCCCATGGAAGCGATGTGCTCGAGGTGACTGAAGTGCTGCTGCAAGCAGCTCTGGATGAGCCATGTGTCAACGCCGATCCGCCGCCACGGGTGGTGTTTGCCAGCCAGGGGGAGGCTGGCCTCAGGCCAGACCGCGGCGCTTGATCGAGCTGATCGGTTCGACCTCCGCTCCTGTGGATGAAGACGCAGACGGCAGGGAGCCGGTGAAGCATGAACCTTCCCAGTGCCAGCCCCTCAGCGAAGTGCTCCCCGCTCTACCCCATTTCCAGGGCCTTCGAGGTCGCCCCCTGCGCGAGCTGATCGCCAGTGGTGCCCGAACCAGCCTCAGAACGGGAGACATCCTGGTGCACCAAGGAGAGTTGGGTCACACCTTCAATCTCGTGGTGAGCGGTTGCATTGATGCGATCTACGAAACAGACCGCATCAGCCGGCGTCTGTTCAGTTTCCGCCAGGGCGAGTTCTTTGGTGAGTTGCCCCTCCTGCTGGAGGTGCCGTATCCCACCAGCATGCGGGCAGCGGAAGACACGACCCTGTTCGTGATTCCACGGGGAAGCTTCCGGGCCCTGCTGCAGCGCCATCCCGAGTTCGCCGAGATCATCACAGAGGAGGTATCCCGCCGCCAGGAGGTGTTGGATAGCTATGAAGAATCCCTCCGGGCGCTAGGCCTGTTGGCCGACCAGGACCAGAACAATCCACTGCAATGGTTCCGTGATCAAATGCGCAATCTGTTGCGCACTTGATCATGGAATGATGGACGGAGACTCGGGTCGCCGCAAATCTCGCAAGAGACCAACTCAATTGATCCCAATCCACAAACTCATGCAGTGATTCAGGCTGGACCTGGGTGGCCACTGCCGCCAAGTTAACAATCGTTCCGGCTTTAGGTGCCATCACCAACGCTGCTGCCTAGGCTTCCAATGCTGGGGCTGATGAGGATGACGGTGGCCGTGTCCGAGCCTGCCTGAACCACCAGCCAGCCAGCTCCGATCCCACCTCCCGGAACGCCGCAGTCTCCCTCATGCCTGATGCCTTCAAGTATGTTCGCCTCTCCAAAGATGACGCCGTATGTCTGCTGGTGGATCACCAGTCTGGCTTGATTTCATTGGTACAGGACTTTTCGCCCGGTGAATTCAAGAACAACGTCCTCGCCCTGGCGGCGAGCGCCAAATACTTCGAGCTGCCCACCATCCTCACAACCAGCTTTGAGAATGGTCCCAATGGACCGCTTGTGCCGGAAATCAAGGAGATGTTCCCAGATTCTCCCTATATTGCCCGGCCAGGCAACATCAATGCCTGGGACAATGAGGAATTTGTGGAGGCCGTACGCAAGACTGGACGCAAGCAGTTGATCATCGCCGGTGTCGTCACCGAGGTCTGCGTGGCGTTTCCTGCACTGTCAGCGATCGAAGCCGGCTTTGAGGTGTTTGTGGTCACCGATGCATCTGGCACCTTCAATGAAGTGACGCGCCATGCCTCCTGGGCGCGCATGAGTGCCGCTGGCGTTCAACTGATGAACTGGTTTGGCGTGGCCTGTGAGCTCCACCGCGACTGGCGGAATGATGTTGAAGGACTCGGCTCTCTTCTCTCTGAATACATTCCTAACTACAGAAATCTCATCACCAGCTATTCAGCCAAGAATTAACAGTCAACCGTGATGCGTCATCCAGCAGAACGCCGCCGGCAGATCCGCTCGGTGCGGCTGCAACGGCAGGGCGGGGTGCTTCAGGCCGAGCACTTCCAGCGCTGGCATCGGCACTGGCGGGAGCCCTACCGCTTCATGCTGGCGATCCCCTGGCCGGGGTTCCTGCTGGCCATCGGCGCCAGCTACCTGCTCCTGAATCTCGCCTTCACCCTGCTCTACGCCTTCGATCTCGGCGGCATCGGTGGGGCGCCGATGGGGCAGACGCTGACGCTGCTGGATGCCTTCTTCTTCAGCGTGCAGACCCTCGGCTCGATCGGCTACGGCGTGCTCCACCCCAGCAGCCTCTGGGTGAATCTGGTGGTAACGGTGGAAGCCTTCGTGGGGCTGTTGTTCATCGCCGTCACCACCGGCCTGGCCTTCGCCCGCTTCTCCCGCAGCCGCGCACGGCTGCTGTTCAGCCGTTTGGCCACGATCGAGCCCTGGCAGGACTGCCCCACCCTCACCTTCCGCGTGGCCAGCGTGCGGCAGACGAGCCTGGTGGATGGCCGCATCAAGGCCTCGCTGGCCATCGACGAGGAGTGCCCCGACGGCCGGACAATGCGCCGCATCGTGCCCCTGCCCCTGGTGCGCGACCAGTCGATCACCCTTCAGCTGATGTGGACGGTGATGCACCGCATCGACGCGAACAGCCCCCTCCACGGCCTGAGCAGGGAGGACCTGGAGCGGCGCCACGGCGAAATCCTGGTGGCCTTCCAGGGGATCGACGAGATCCTGCTGGCACCGGTGCACTTCCGCTGCAGCTACGGCGCCGGTGACCTGCGCTTCGGGGAGCGCTTCCGCGACATGGTGCGGATGGATGGACCGGACAGCATCTGCCTGGATTTCAGCCGCTTCGATGAGACCGAGCCGCTAGGCCCGCCGCTCAATCAGCCGCTGAGGCCAGGTGCTCCCGGCCATGGGGCGTGAGGAAGTCGATCTCGGGACCCACCGGCACCACCCCGGTGGGGTTGATGGTGACGTGGCTCTGGTAGTAATGCCGCTTGATGTGATCGAAATTCACCGTGTCCGCCACGCCGGGCACCTGAAACAGATCGCGGGTGTAGGCAAACAGGTGGGGGTAATCGACCAGCCGCCTGATGTTGCACTTGAAGTGCCCCACATACACCGGATCGAAGCGCACCAGGGTGGTGAACAGGCGCCAGTCCGCCTCGGTGAGGGCTGAACCCGTGAGATAGCGCCGGCTGGCCAGGCGCTCCTCCAGGGCATCGAGGGTGGCGAACAACGGAACCACGGCCTCCTCGTAGGCCTGCTGGCTGGTGGCGAACCCGCAGCGGTACACGCCGTTGTTCACCGTGCTGTAGATCCGCTCGTTCAGCCCATCGATCTCCTCACGCACAGGCGGCGGGTAGAAGTCGCCCTCCCGGGCGCCGAGGTGATCGAAGGCGCTGTTGAACATCCGGATGATCTCGGAGGATTCATTGCTCACGATCGTGCGCTGTGCCTTGTCCCACAGCACCGGCACCGTGACACGGCCGCAGTAGTGGGGATCGGCCCGGGTGTAGAGCTCGTGCAGCACCGCAACCCCTTCGTTGGGATCCGGCACCACCCCCTCCCCCTCACTGAAGGTCCAGCCCTGCTCCCCCATGAACCAGTGCACCACCGACACCCCGATCAGGTCCTGAAGGCCCTTGAGGACACGGAAGATCAGGGTGCGGTGGGCCCAGGGGCAAGCCAGCGACACGTAGAGGTGATAGCGACCGGCTTCTGCCGCAAAGCCGCCCACTCCGCTCGGCCCGGGCGAGCCATCTGCTGTGATCCAGTTGCGGAAGGCAGCGCGGGAGCGCTCGAACCGCCCGCCGGTGCTGCTGGTGTCGTACCACTGGTCCGTCCAGACCCCATCCACCAGCAGGCCCATCGCGGTCGGTCATGCGCCAGCGGACCCTAACGGGGATCTGCATGAACCCCCGGTGCTCGGCAGACGGTGCCTGCCGGAGCAGGTTCGGGCGTGGGACACTACGGCGATTGCTGGTGGTTAGCGGTGGATCCGAACGCTTCCGTCGCCGGCCTCGCCCGCGCCATTCAGCTGTCGGTGGCCCCGGTGTTCCTGCTCACCGGCATCTCAGGGCTGCTCAGCATCTTCACCGGTCGGCTGTCGCGAATCATCGATCGCGTCCGCTTTCTTCAGGAGGCGCAGGACCGGGTGGATCCATCCCAGTCCGATGCGCTGGAGCGTGCGTTGAAGGTGCAGCGTCGCCGCACCTTTCTGATCAACCGCGCCATTCTCTGCACAGGCATCACGGCGCTTCTAGTGGCAGGTGTGGTGGCCGTGCTGTTCATCAGTGCGGTGGCGGCTCTGGATCTGGCGGTGATCGTGGTGCCGATCTTCGTGCTGGCGATGGTGTTCCTGATCCTGGGGCTGGTGTTCTTCCTGCTGGAGGTGCAGCTGGCGATTCGGCAGAACCCGCAGCGCTATTACTGAGCCTCGGCTGCTCTGAAAGCCGCCATCGTTGAGCAGGCTGTCCAATTCAAGGCACCAACCTCAAAGGGAGACATTGTGTATCTTCTCGTCCAAGGGGGCATTTGATCCGTAGACCACATGTAGTGTTTGCTACGAGGTGCGCAAACCCATGCCTCCTTCAGGGCTCGGGTCAGCTCGACAGATTGATTCCAGGTGGTTCGCGGAATGCACCAGCTCATGGCAGGTGGTTCTCGTAGGCGTTCAATGGCCAATTAACCTCGCGCGCCCAATCGTGGAGAAGCAATGCGGATCGCTGTTGTTCAACAACCCCCAGTGTTGTTGGACCGTTCCAGAACGATCGTGAACGCCGTCACGGCGATTCAAGAAGCTGCCGCGCATGAGGCCCGGCTCGTGGTGTTCCCGGAGGCATACATTCCCGGATATCCAGCTTGGATCTGGAGGCTCCGCCCTGGTGGAGACATGGCTCTGGCGGAACAGCTGCACGCCCAGCTTCTCGCGAACGCAGTCAGCCTTGATGGGGACGATCTCGCACCAGTCTGCGAGGCAGCGAGAGAGCACCAGATGACAGTTGTCTGTGGCATCGACGAGCGGGACGCCGAGTTCAGCCGTGGGACCATCTACAACACTGTTGTGCTGATCGGTCCAGACGGATCAATCTTGAACCGTCATCGAAAACTCATGCCGACCAATCCGGAACGCATGGTATGGGGATTCGGCGACGCTTCTGGACTGAGGGTACTCGATACCCCTTGCGGCCGGATCGGAACTCTGATTTGCTGGGAGAACTACATGCCGCTAGCGCGATGTGCGCTCTATGCACTTGGCGTCGAGCTCTACATTGCGCCGACCTATGACTCGGGCGATCAATGGATCGGCACACTGCAGCACATCGCCCGCGAGGGTGGATGCTGGGTGGTGGGAAGCGGCATGGCTTTTCGATCCAGCGACATACCTGAAAGCATGCCTGGCAAAGCGGTGTTGTACCCAGATTCCGATGATTGGATCAATCCAGGAGACTCCGTGGTCATCGCGCCGGGCGGCAAGATTGCTGCTGGACCGATGCGGCGTGAACTGGGCATCCTGTACGCAGACATCGATCTCGACCTCGTCGGCATCGCACGGCGCAGCCTCGATGTTGTCGGTCATTACGCAAGACCGGATATCTTTCAATTGCATGTCAATACCAATGCGCTCAAGCCCGTTGTGTTCGACAATCCCAGTGATCCATTCGGTGCGGGCTAGCCAGGCTCAGCCGATGGCATCAACGGGGATCACCCACAGCACCGAGCAGTGCGGCGGGAGAACCGCATCCACACGATTCAGCAGCAGGCCAGCAGCGCCCTGCCTCTCGGCCCGTCTCCTGGCCTAGCGCCTCGATCTCAGCTCCCGCGCCGTGGAGAAGCAGCTGGCCTCGCTACAGCCGTCGGGCCGCCTGCGCCGCGTGGGGTCCGCCCGGGCGAGCCACTGGCAGGTACTTTGACCCGCGAGCGCACGGCACTGCCAGCTCTCGTTACCGCTCCTAGCCACAGGCCATTGATGAGCCCTGAGGGCAGGCCAAAGGCCTTGGATGGCGTCAGCGGGAAACTCTGGGCAGTGACCCCGGAGAAAGTCGCCGAGGCCGTGGCCCGATTGGTGGAGGCGGGCTCATCACCGAGTTCCCGCAACAACGCGCCAAGCGAATGGCTGCGCAGGTCGCGGTCATCGGCCGCCAGCAGGGCCTTGATCGCCTTCTCTCCCACCTGCTGCGCCAGAAAGCAGGCCTGAGCAGCCTGGCCGGCGCTCTGCAGCAAGCGTGCCAGCCACTCTCCTGGCTCATGGAAACCGACTCCCCGCCAGAAGCGGAATCGCCTCTGCCTTCACGGTGCGCCCAATTGCCGAACAACCAGAGGCCTTCGGGCCGGAGGCGCTCCACCAGGATCTCCAGAGCCGGGAGCAGCTCAGCGCGCAATGGCACGGGCAGGTTGCTGGCCTGGAGGGCAACGGGGGCATCCGACAGCAACTCGGGGCCAGACCACGATGGTCGTTCCACTGCTGCGCACTCCTCGATCCGGGCCTCCACCGCCTGCGCTGGCCTCCTGAAAAGACCTGAAAAATAGCTAAGCTATAGTCAGATCAGAGAGAGTCGCTGATGCAGGCGTCGGTGCACGAGGCGAAAACCAACCTCTCGAAGCTTCTCGAGGCGGTGGCAAGGGGCGAACGCGTCGTGATCACGCGCCACGGCGTGCCGGCTGCGGAGCTCGTCCCGGCCCGGAGCTTCGGGATTCGGCTGGGCAGCCTGGAAGGGCGCCTGAAGCCGCCACCGGAGGCGTTTCTCGCCCCCCTCTCGAGCGAGGAGCTGCACGACTGGGGCGCCGAGTGAGCGGGCTTCTCCTCGACACCAATGCCTTTGCCATGGTGCTCACCGGCGATCCGCGCCTGCCACCACTGGCGCGGCGGCGAATCGGCGAGGCTGAGCGTGTGGCCCTGAGCGTGATCACCTTCTACGAAATCGGCCAGAAGGTGCGGCTGGGCCAGTGGCCGGCCATGGTGCCCTTTGCGCCGAAGCTGGTCGAGCAGGCCTTGGAGGACGGGTTCGATCTCGTGCCGCTCTCGCCCACGGCTGCGCTGACTGCGTCCCTCCTGGACTGGCAGCACAGGGACCCGTTCGACCGCATGATCGCGGTGGTCGCGCGTCAGGAGCGGCTGCTGCTCATCTCGGCTGACGCCGCCTTCGACGCGCTCGATCTTCCCAGGCTCTGGGACTGACGCCTGCGCCGCCAAGCCAAAAAAAAAGCGGACCCGTCCAGGACCCGCTCGATGACCACCGACACTCTATGAAGTTCTGTGACGGCAGCGTGGATCGACGACGACTGGATCCTGCCGGCACGGACCCCGCTCAGACACGCCTTCACACTTCCTGCTGATCCCGCTGCCAGCTCCGCTCCAGCAACGCCCTGGCGTTCTCCAGCTCGGCTGGCGCACCCATCAGATGCCGCCGAACCAGGCCAGTGAAGCGCCAGACCTTGAGAGCCAGCGCCACGGAAACGATCACCCAGGGAATCAGCGTCCAGATCGGGTGATCCATGGTGCCCCCGTGCGTCCCCGGTCAGTCCAAGCTCTCCGTAGCACAGGCACCTCGAAGCGGCGACACCCCCATCTGCTGGCTGATGGCCCAGTTGGTGGCCGCCTTCTGGGTCTGCCAGGCCTGCAGCAGCTTCTTGGCGATGTCGCGCAGGGCCTGGGGATCGGCGGTGCCATCAATGGCACGGCTGAAGCGCTCAATCTCGAAGCGCTGGCTGACGGTGAGTTCGATGGACTGGTCCATGGCTCCGGCCGACGGATGGCGGAACGGTATCGACTGGCTACCGAATGGGCGTAGCAAGGGCTACCCACCCAGTGCCCGTGTCAGTGTTTCGTGTTGTAACGGCGGGCACGGCAATCCGCTGCGCAACCCAGAATTCCTTGATCTGCGGCGGCACACCATGCGACTCAGCTGGCCTGAGCATCTGCAGACGGCGCGCACGCTCGAACTGAGCGGCGACGATCAGCGCGGCACCGCCCTGGCCCTGATGGGCGTCGCGCTGCTGCTGCTGGCGCAGGACCTGCTGAGCCACGAACTGGAGCAGCCGCCTGCCGGCAACGATTGAGCACTCTTGGCTGAGCAGTTGGTTGTGCAGCCCTGGCTGTGCAGCCTGGGCGAGCGGTTGTGCGGGAGCCGGGCATTTAGCCTCCCATCGAATCCTTCTCGCCAAAGCTGAGATCGCCGGCATCGCCAAGGCCCGGCACGATGTAGAACTGCTGGTTCAGGCGTTCATCGATGCCAAACGTCCAGAGGTCATGGGGCACGCTCAGGTTCTCCTGAATGTGCCGGATGCCTTCTGGAGCCGCGACGAGCGCCGCCAGATGCAGATGCAGCGGCCGTTCGCGTTGCAGCAACTGGTCGCACACCCGCATCAACGATTGGCCGGTGGCGAGCATGGGGTCGATCACCAGCACCGTGCGGCCGGTCAACGGCGGCAGGGCGGCGTACTCCATCTCGATGGCCAGCTGACTGTCGCTTTCCTTGCGGTAGGCGCCGATGAATCCACAGTCGCTCTGATCAAAGAAATACTGAAAGCCTGAGAAGTAGGGCAGGCCCGCCCGCAGGATCGTGAGCAGCACCGGTGGATGCTCCAGCACCGTCACCGACATGGCCGACAGCGGCGTTTCGATCGTGCGCCGGCGATAGGGCAGGGTGCGTGAGATTTCGTAGGCCATGATCGCCCCCAGCCGCTCCAGGTTGTGGCGGAAACGAGCCCGGTCGCGCTGAACCTCACGGTCTCTCAACTCGGCCATGAAGCCGAGGGCCACCGAATGTGTCCTGCTCAGATCGTGAACGGCCATGGAGGAATCATCACCCCGGCCGCCGCAACACCACAGCTGCGGCAACGCCACAACTCGGTCCGCTTCAGAGCGGGTTGGTGTGTGGACTGAGCAGGCATGCCGAAGCGCGCGAACCGGGTTCCGCTCCCCTGGCAGCCCAGCCCCAGCAGGGAAAGAACCGGGGCAGTTCAACCGGCTGGTGATCACACCTACAGCTGGATTGCCGATGTCGAGCTGAAGCGGCAACCCGCAAGCATCGATGTCCTCAGGGACTCCATGACCCAGGAGTTGCCAGGGGTGCGCCTCACCGCAACCTGGAACCTGCGGCGGCTTTGCTGTCCCTGACGCCCACTGCTGCGCTGCCTAACTTGCGGGCATGACCAGTCTCCCCAGCCGCGGCCTCGGCGCCCTGCTCACGGCGGCTCTGACGCTGACGCCCGGCCTCGGCCTGGCCCGTGAGAGCACCGGCGCCGGCCCCTTCCAGCCCCAGGTGCCGGCCAAGCTCACCACCCCCGCCAGCCAGAACACCCGCATCGGACCGCTGCGCTTCAACGACGGCGCCCCCGATCCGGCCACGGTGCAGCGCGCATATGACCAGCTCGACTTCAGCCGCGGCATCGAGGCGTTCCTGCGCGGGATGTCGGCCACCTCCGTCTATGCGGGCTGCCGGGGGCTGGAGCAGGCGGGCGTGGCCCGCAACCGCGGCATCGGCATCACCGAGACCCTGCTCGATGCCCGCTCCCTCTTCCTCACGCCCAACACCACCACGGTGTATGTGATGGCCTGCATCGATCTCCGCGAGGGACCGATGGTGCTGCGGGTGCCGCCGCGGGTGCTGGGGCCGGTGGATGACGCCGATTTCCGCTGGGTCACCGACGTGGGCCTGACGGGTCCGGACCAGGGCCGCGGAGGCGACTATCTCTTCCTGCCGCCCGGCTCGACCGCCACCGTGCCGGCCAGCGGTTATCACGTGCTCAGGCCACGCACGAACACCCTGCTGATCTTCTACCGCGCCTTCGTGCAGCAGGGTGACGTGGCCGCGGCGACGGCGGCGGTGAAGGCGAAGGCGGCGCTCTTCCCCCTCTCCCGCGCGGCCAGTCCTCCGGCCACCACGTTCGTGAACCTCTCGGGCAAGCGGTTCAACACCATCAGCGCCAACGACGTCAGCTTCTACGAGGAACTCAACGGCGCCGTTCAGACCGAACCCGCCGACTGGGTGGACCCGGACACCGTGGGCCTCTATGCCTCCATCGGCATCCGCAAGGGCAAGCCGTTTGCACCCGACGCCCGCATGAAGGGGATCCTCAGCGAATCGGTGGCGGTGGGCAACGCGATCGCCCGCTCCAATCTGTTCGCGTCCCGTGATCCCCGCACCCGCATCTACGGCGACCGGCAATGGCTGACGCCGTTCGTGGGCGGCAGCTATCAGTTCCTCGACGGCGCAGAGCGTCTGCTGGATGCACGGGCGATGTTCTTCTATTACGCCACGGGCATCACCCCCGCCATGAGCGAGGCCAGGCCAGGTTCCGGCTCGGCCTACGCCGGTGTGTTCCGCGATGCCAGAGGCCAGTACCTCGATGGCGGCCGCACCTACAGCGTCACCCTGCCGGGCCCTGTGCCTGCCAAGGACTTCTGGTCGTTCACGGTGTACGACAACCAGACCCGTTCGCTCCTGCCCACCGACCAGAAGCTGGCGGGTGTGGACAGCACCCTGCCGGGGCTGCGCACCAATCCCGATGGCAGCGTCACCGTGTGGTTCGGCCCCACCGCGCCGGCGGGGCGCGAAGGGAACTGGGTGCAGACCCTGCCGGGGCGGGGCTACAACGTGCTGCTGAGGCTCTATGGGCCGCTGGAGCCCTGGTTCAACCAGAGCTGGCGGCCGGGCGACCTGGTACCGCAGCCGTAGGCGAAGTCGGCATGGGGGGGAGTGCCGCTGACGCGGAGGATGAACGGCGTCATCTGCAGCTCATCCGCAGCAACTGATGAAAACGATCCTGCTCGGCAATGCCGGAGCCGGCAAGAGCACCCTGGCCGGCCTGCTCGTCGCCCGCCACCCGGCGGCACGGCTGTCGCTGGACACCGTGGCCTTTGCCGGCAGCAGCGAGCGCCTTCCCCTGCAGGAGAGCGTCGCCGCGGTGCGGCGGTTCATCGCCGCCCACGACAGCTGGATCCTCGAGGGCTGCTACGCCGACATCCTCGAACCCGTGCTGCCCCTCGCCGAGACCCTGATCTTCCTCAATCCCGGCGTGGAGGTGTGCCTGGAGCACTGCCGCGCGAGACCTTGGGAACCGGAGAAGTTCGGCTCCCGCGAGGACCAGGAGGCGAACCTGGCGTTTCTGCTGGACTGGGTGCGCGCCTACGACAGCCGCGGCGACGAGTATGGCCTGCGGCGCCATCGCCGGCTGTTCGACGCGTTCCAGGGAATGAAATGGGAATTCACGCATCCCAGCCAGTACTCCCGCGCCCTGAAAGCCTGACAAGCCGACGAGCTGCCTTCACTCCGGTGGTGTCCAGCAGGGGAATGTGTGCGTTCGGGAGCATGCGCTGTGCGCCAATCTCTCAGCGGTGGGCATGAGGTTCCGGACGGTCAATGTCGCCAGCTGGTTATGCAGTGACCTCGGCTATCCTTCCCCCACCGCAGTTGGTCTGAATGCCCAGCTTTCACCTCTGGCCCGAAAGCCGCCTGCGGCTGGCGCGCTGGGCCCTGCTGTCGGGCTGGATCGTGCTGATCGCCATGCTGCTCATGCCGGGGCTGACGCCCTGGCAGCCCACGCCGGCCTGTGACGGCCTCAGCTGGTGCCGGGGCAACTGGGGCAACGATCTCTTCTGGAACCTGGGCCTGCCCCTGGTGCTGCTCACGATCGTGGTGAGCCACGAACTCTGGCGGCGCATCTGCCCGCTGTCCTTCGTGTCGCAGGTGTTCAGCGCCCTGAAACTGCAGCGCATGGTGAGCGGACCCAAGGGCAAGCCTCGCCTGGTGATCCTCGACTCCACATCCTGGCTGGGGCGCCACCACATCCAGCTGCAGTGGACCCTGCTGCTCACCGGCCTCAGCCTGCGCATTCTGGTGGCCAACAGCAGCGCCCTGGTGCTGGCCCTGCTCTGCCTCTCGGTGCTGATCGGTGCCCTGGTGGTGGGCTGGGCCTACGGCGGCAAGAGCTGGTGCCAGTACTTCTGTCCCCTGGGACCGGTGCAGACCGTGATCACGGGGCCGCGCGGCTCCCTCGGCAGCCCGGCGCACCTGAGCGGATCGACGCGCACCACCCAGTCGATGTGCCGCACGGTGTCGGCTGAAGGGAAGGATGTGAGCGTCTGCGTGGCCTGCACCACGCCCTGCATCGACATCGATTCCGAGCGCAGCTACTGGGCCCAGCTCACCGGCAAGCGGGGCCTGAACTGGGCCTGGTACTCCTACCCCGGCATCGTGCTGGCGTTCTACCTGCTGATCCTGGCCACCAGCGCCGGCACCGGTGTGAGCGCCTGGACCTACCTCCACGACAGCTTCTTCACCTACGACTCCCGCCTGGAGGACCTGGTGCTGCAGCCGATGCTGGCGGTCGGCGCCCTGTCCGTTCCCCGCCTGCTCGCCATTCCGGCAGGGCTGTCCCTGGGCGCATGGGGGTCGGTGCAGCTGTTCGGCGGGCTGCAGCGCCTGCTGGAGAAGCGTCTGGGCACAGCGGATCCCGAGCGCTGCCGCGGCATCGCCATTCACCGCACCAGGCTGATCGCCACCCTGGTGGCACTCAATCTGTTCTTCTTCTTCAAGAGCAACGTCTTCCCCATCGCCGGCCTCGCCGGCGAACGCACGCTGCAGTTCTTCGTGGCCGCGTTGACGGCGGTGTGGCTGTTCCGCTCCTGGTCTCGCGACGAGGGCCTCTACCGGCGCGAGAGCACCAGCGACAGCCTGCGGCGGCAGCTCAGCAAACTGCCTGGGCTGGAGCAGGCCCTGGAAGGGCGCCAGCTGGCGGACCTCTCGCCGCTGGAGGTGTTCACCCTGGCCAAGGCCCTGCCGGTGATGTCCCTGCAGCGGGCCCGGGATGTGTACCAGGGAGTACTGAAGGATCTGCTGCGCACCGGCCGCATCTCAACGGCCACCTCCCTGCTCCAGCTCGATGAACTGCGTCGCAACCTCCACCTCGAGGAACAGGATCACCACGTTGTTGTGCGTAAGCTGGCGGCTGAGGATCGCGGCCTGATTACGATGGATGGGCTCGAAAGGCAGCGCCACAATCTGCGCCAGGACGCTGCCCGTGAGGCAGTGCATCAGTTCCTGAACCTGGCGGGTCTTGAAGTGTTGCAACCGCAACAGCTGTCATCCCAGCAACAGCTTCAGCTTGAACAGGTGCGGAAGAACAGTGGTCTCGATGACGAGGAGTGGGAAACCGTGATTGACGAGTTCGGGCCCCGTGGGGCCCTGGAGCAGGAGCGGCGGATGGAGCGCTGGCAGCAGCTGCAGCAGGAGCTGAGCCTTGCCGGGCTGCTGCAGCGCGAGGCGGAATCCTCGCCGCTCCTCTCGCCTCTGGCCCGGGCGATGGCGGATCGCAACCGCTCGCTGAAGGAGCAACTGGAGGAACGCTTTGAGGCCGCGGGTCTGCCCGTCCCTGCCGAGCCGACCGATGCCGAAGGCACCCTGGAGCAAGCGCTGGATCTGCTCTGGCAGGATCCCGATCCCGACACCGCCGGCTGGGTGCTGCTGGTGGACCGTCAACGGAGCGACGGCAACGGCGCACGACCCCTGCGCCAGCCACGTGAGGGGCTGGCCAGCTCACCGTTCCTCGACTCCGTGCTGCGCGGGGAGCACACCGAGGACATGGACGAACTGCCGATCCTGGCCAGCAGCGACCTGTTCACCGATCTCTCTCCCTCGGGGCTCATCCAGGTGGCCGCCCGAGGGGAGGTGCGCCGCTGGGAGCCGGGCGAGGCCGTGTTCCGCCGCGGCGATCCCAGCGATGGTCTGGGAGTTGTGCTGGTTGGCCAGGCCGTGGTGCAGACCGGGGATGGCACCACCACCCGGCTGGGCAGCAGCAAGATCTTCGGGGAAATGGCCGCGATCACCAGTTCCCCCCGCTCCGCTGATGTTCACGCCGGTGACGACGGCCTGCAGGCCTTCTGGCTCAGCCTCGATGCCTTCGACCTGCTGCTGCAGGAATCCCGTGACTTCAGCCACGGGTTGATGAAGCAGTTGGTGGAGAAGATTCCCACGGCAGCCGGCGGTCAAGCCCCGAACCCCTGAACAGCAGGGCTGGATGTCTGAATCCACGCTCATGCTGTTCCCTGCATCACCTGCAACCGTGCACATCGGCTCCGGCAGCGGTGTCATCCGTCAGGCCCGATCCGATCACCACCCATAGGGGTTGGGGGCCTTGGCAAGGTTCTCATCCAGTCCTGTGGCAATCCAGCCCCCACCGATGACTGGTGGGCTGGACATTTTCGCTTCGACAATCAGTCCGGCAATGTCATCGCCGGTTGGCTACGACACATCCTGGTGCCACCCCTGCCCGACCTGGCCTTCATGGTCCTGCAGGGGCATCTCTGGCACACGCTGCGCTTGGGGTTCCACGCCTCCATCCACCAGGGCGGTTTACCGCCCCAGGGCAGTGAAAAGAATGCGCCATCAACGCAGCAGATCTCTGCCGATTTTGATGCAGCCAACACGGCAAAAAAGCCTCAAAGCCACTAGATTGATTCAACGTTGATCCACTCCTCACCAGTTGGATGCAGTCAGATCCGTGTCAGGCAACGGGGACGCGGGCACTGTGAAGACACGGATGAATGCGCTCGATCTGATCAGAACCAGAATTCTCAAGACCAATCGTCTCAATGACGCTCAGTTCCTGATGGCCAAGACCTACCGCGGTGTGCCTGATGTGGATGCCCACCACGATGCTCCCCAACAGGGCAGCCAGACCGAGACCAAGGAGCTCAGCACCCGGGGCCAGAGCAATCAGCACTGAGCCAGGAGGGGCACCCATGCCCTTGACGCAGCTCCTGAGCGACGACGATCCGCCGGTGTTCAGCATCGAGCGCGCCCGGGGGCGCTCGGCGGTGCTGATCGCCTGCGACCATGCCGGCCGGGCGATTCCCCGCCGCCTGAACCGGCTGCAGCTGTCAGACGACACCCTCTCCACCCATGTGGCCTGGGATCTGGGAATCGCCGACCTGGGACGGCGCCTGTCACGGCGGCTGGACGCCTTTCTGATCCAGCAGAACTACTCACGCCTGGTGATCGACGCCAACCGCCCCCCGCACGCGGCTGACTCCATCGCCGTGGTGAGCGAGCGCACCCGCATCGCCGCCAACGAGGGTCTCTCCGAGGCCAAGCGGCGCCAACGGCTGGAGGAGGTGTTCGATCCCTACCACCGGCGCATCGGCTGCGAGCTCGATCGGCGCACCCGCCAGGGCATCCCCTGCGTGCTGGTGGCCCTGCACAGCTTCACGCCCACCTACCTGGGCGAGGAGCGGCCCTGGCATGCCGGCGTGCTGTTCGGGCGGGATCCGCGCCTGGGGCGTCTGCTGCACGCCCGGCTCAGCGAAGACAGCACTCTGCGGGTGGGCGAAAACGTGCCCTATGCGGTGAGCGACGAGAGTGATTACACCATCGTGGTGCATGGGGAACAGCGCAGCATCCCCCATGTGGAACTGGAAATCCGCCAGGATCTGCTGATGCATGACTCCGGGCTCGATCACTGGAACGAACGGCTGGCCCAGGCCCTCGAAGCCACCGTGCCGCTGCTCTTCAGGAGGCCTTCATGCTGAAGATCAGAGTGGGCTACGAGCTGGTGTATCGCTCTCCGGTGCCCACACCGATGATCGTGACTCTCAACATCAACTACAGCCGGATCTCCGACATCATCGAGCCCGACCATCTGGTGATCAACCCCTCGGTGCCGGTGCGCGCCTATCGCGACTCCTACGGCAACTGGTGCAGCCGCATCGTGGTGCCGGCGGGACTCACGACGCTGAGCGCCGACGGCGTGGTGCTCGACAGCGGCCTGCCCGATCCCGTGCTCCCCTGGCTGGAGGAACGGGGCGTGGACACCCTGCCGGAGGAGACGCTGCTGTTTCTGCTGGGCAGCCGCTACTGCGAAACCGACCTGCTCTCGGCAACGGCTTGGAAGCTGTTCGGCGGTATCCCACCGGGCTGGGGGCGGGTGCAGGCGATCTGCGACCACGTGCATCAGCACATCCGCTTCGGCTATGGCCATGCCAACGCCACCAAATCCGCGTATCAGGTTTTCCACGACCGTGAGGGCGTGTGCCGCGACTTCGCCCATCTCGCCGTCGCCTTCTGCCGCTGCATGAACATTCCAGCCCGCTACTGCACCGGATACGTGAGCGACATCGGCGAACCACCGCCCTATTCGGAGATGGACTTTGCCGCGTGGTTCGAGGCCTACCTGGGGAATGGCTGGCATACCTTCGATCCCCGCAACAACACGCCACGCATCGGCCGCATCCTGATCGCCCGGGGGCGCGATGCCGCCGACGTGGCCCTCACCACCAGCTTCGGCACCTCCACACTCGAATCCTTCAGGGTGTGGACCGATGCCCTCGGCGACAGCGAGGATGCCCAGGCCGGAGGCACGGAACAGCGATGACGTACTGCGTGGGAATCCTGCTGCAGGAGGGGTTGGTGATGGCGTCCGATTCCCGCACCCACGCCGGTGTGGACAACTTCGCCCAGTTCTGCAAGATGACCACCTTCGAGCGGGCCGGCGATCGCGTGATCGTGCTGCTCAGCTCCGGCAGCCTGGCCGGCACCCAGGCCGTGGTGAGCCTGCTGAAGCAGCGGGCGAGCCTGAGCGATGGGGTGAGCACGATCTGGACGGTGCGCACCCTGTTCGATGTGGCCCTGCTCGTGTCGGATGCGATGCGGGATATCGAACGACGCGATTCGCCCTTCCTGGAGGGCACGGGCATGAAGTTCAACGCCTCCTTCATCCTCGGCGGACAGATCGAGGGCGAACCGCCCCGGCTGTTCCGGATCTATGCGGAGGGCAACTTCATCGAGGCCGGCGAGGACACCCCCTTCCTGCAGACCGGTGAAGCCAAATATGGAAAACCGCTGATCGACCGGGTGATCACACCCACCACGTCGATGGCGGAAGCCACAAAGTGCGTGCTGGTGTCATTTGATTCCACCATGCGCAGCAACCTGTCGGTGGGCATGCCGATCGACCTGCTGTGTTATGAGCACGACAGCCTGAAGATCACCAAGAAGCGCCGCTTTCCGGAAGGCGACAGCTACTTCAACAACCTCAGCAGCGGCTGGAGCGCCGGTGTGCGCCAGGCCTTCCGGGATCTCCCGGATCTGGAGTGGTGAAGGGCGTGCGACGCAGACTCCATACCGTTCCCCTGCTGCTCGCCGTGCTCTGCGCGGCCGCCTGGCTGCTGGGCGGTCCGGCGGGACGGGCCGAGCCTGGTCCCGTGCCGCCCTTCACCGTCCGGGGCGTGGCGCTGGAGGGCCGGCTGCTCGACTTCGCGCCCAAAGGACAGGTGGAGCGGCCAGCCGTGATCCGGGTGGACGGACTGCTCGCCAATCCCCTGGGCCGCTACTACCTCTACTACTCAGCGCACAACCACGACGGCATCGGCCTTGCCTATGCCGACAGCCTCAATGGCCCCTGGCGGGAACATCCCGACAACCCCCTGATCCGGAACGTGGCCATCCCCGATGTGCTCTGGATCGAGGAGAGCGGACGGCTGCATCTCTGGGCCCATGGCAACAACTCCCGGACCGATCTGTGGACCAGCAGCGATGGCGTGCGCTTCACGCGGCAGGGCACCAGCATCCGTGCCGACGCCATCAACACCCGCAACGCCACCTACACCCGCGCCTACGAACACCCGCTGGCACGATTCGGCTCCCGCTACATCATGCTGTACTCAGGTTGGAGCGAAGAGCGGGGCGTGCGCGCCATCTGGTTGGCCACCTCCAGCGACGCCAAAACCTGGACCCAGCTGCCCACGCCGCTGGTGGAGCCGGCGGAGGGTGAAACCCGCTCCATCTACGACCCCGCCCTGCTGCGTCTGGACGGCAGAACCTTCATCGTCTACCAGGACCAGAGCGTGCCGCGGGGCGGCGCGATCCGCTACGTGGAGATCGACCCGGATCTCACGCCCATCGGCAGCGGCGGCCAGCGCTTCCTGCTGCTGGAGCCCGATCCCGCTCCACCGCTGCAGGGCCGCTTCCGCGGCACCACCTTCCTCCAGGACGGCGAGAGGATCGTGCTGCTGTCCGGCGCCGGGTCCAGGCCCGGCGTCATCGTGTATGCCACCGCCGACCTCACCACCGTTGCCCCGCCTCCCCAAGCCGGCGATCCGCCGTGATCCACGCGTGATCCGCCGGCTGATGCCGGTGTGGGAGTGGTTCTACCGCCACTACTTCCGGGTGCGCACCAGCGGCTGGGAGCACATGCCCAGCCAGGGCCAGATGCTGCTGGTGGGCTCCCACAACGGTGGCCTGGCCACCCCCGATCTGCCCATGTTCCTGGTGGACTGGGTGCGGCGCTTCGGCACGGACCGGCAGGTCTATGGCCTGGCCCACGCCAAGGTGTGGCAGGCCTTTCCCGCCGCCGCCGACCTGGCCGCCCGGGTGGGTGCGGTGCCCTTCCATGCCCGCCAGGCCATGGCGCTGCTGCAGCAGGGCCACAGCGTGCTGGTGTATCCCGGCGGCGGCGAGGACGCCTTCCGGCCCCACCGCCTGCGCAATCGCATCCAGTTCGGCGGCCGCACCGGCTTCATCCGTCTGGCCCTCTGGCACGAGCTGCCGGTGATCCCCCTGATCTCCTGGGGCGGCCACGACACCCTGGTGGTGCTTGAGGACTGCACCGCCCAGGCCCGGCGGCTGCACGACCTGGGGATGCCCTGGCTGCTGGGCATCGACCCCGAGGTGTTTCCCGTGTACCTGGGGCTGCCCTGGGGGCTGGCCTTCGGCCCCCTGCCCAACCTGCCGCTGCCCGCCCGCATCCACACCCGGGTGTGCGCGCCAGTGGTGTTCGAGCGCACGGGCTACGCCGCCAGCCGCGACAAGGGCTACGTGCAGGCCTGCTACGAGCTGGTGGTGACCCACATGCAGGCCGAACTCGACCGGCTCGTGGCGGAGTGCGGCTCAGCGATGCCACGGGAGCAAACCGGGGGCAGGTACGCTCGCTAGAGCCTGGTTTCCGGTGAGTTCACTTCCGAGATCATGCTGAGCTGCGCCGAGATTGCCCGGTTCAAGGAGGAAGGCTTTCTGATCCGCCGTTCAGTCGATTCCAGCTGGGTGACATCAAGAAACACCGAAATCGATCGCGTCCTGACAACCGACGGGCCCACATCCGATCGAAGGCTGCATCGACATATCGACTGTAGAGTTATCCATGAGCTTGCAGCATCGTCTGTGGTGACTGATTGCATCGCCACTATCCTCGGCGATGATCTTCTGCTCTGGCACACCCGGCTGTTCGATAAACCACCTGGCGCACCCTGGGTGCCCTGGCATCAAGACGCCGCGTACTGGCCAATCGAGCCAAAAGTCTGCGTGAGCGCCTGGATTGCCATCGATCCAACAGATCAGGAGAATGGCTGCATGAAGATGATTCCTGGATCCCACCATCAGCCGCGCAACCATGAGCCAACATCACTGGGCGGCCGTTTCGGCAGAGAGATCAATCTCACAACCACCGAGTTAAAGCAGGCTGTTGATATCGAGCTGATGCCAGGTGACTTCGTGATCTTTGACCGCTGGATCGTGCACAGTTCACCTGAAAACCAGTCCGAACGAAGACGGGTCGGCTTGTCGGCACGGTACATCACCACCAGTGTACAAGTGGATTTCGAGCATGTTGCCCACTCCTTTCCTGGTCTCGGGGCTCAACTGGTCAAAGGTGAGGACAGACATCAGTGCAACCGCATTGCGGCACCCCCCGCAGCCGTCGCCAGATGAACCATTCTCAACGACTGTCTCCCGGAGCCCTTCCCGCACCGGTGGTGGTGACCCAGGCGTGCCGTGATCTGGCACTGCTACTGCGGCTACCATCCGTCCATTCGGAGAGCGGCCGTCTCACTCCACTGGAGCTGCCAGGATTCAGTTTCACCCCGATCCGGATGTTTCTGGTACACGGGCTGGATGGAGCATCGCGTGGCGGTCACGCCCATCGTTGGGGCCGACAGTTGCTGGTACGCACTGCGGGCAGTATCACCCTCAAGCTACGAATGGGGTGCGAAGAAGAGGTGTTCGAGCTCAATGCAGAAAACAACGCTTGCCTCATCAGCGCACCGGTCTGGTCGTCGCAGACGTATCACGGCGATCAAGCCTGCCTGGCAGTTCTGTGTGACAGCGTTTACGATCCAGACAGCTATGTTGACGCGGCACAATGAACTGGCTTCCATCTCTTCCTTGTGCAAAGAGTCGGGAAGTTTCAATCCTCATTCCGGCCTACGAAGCTGAGCATTTCATCGACCGGACATTGCTCTTTGCCCGCGGGCAGACACACCAAGCCTGCCGAATTCTTGTGTCAGTTGACAAGTGCGGCGACGCCACGGCACACCGTGCCCATCTGCATTCCGCCGAGGATCGGCGGGTGAAGGTGATCGAGCAGCGCGTACGTCAAGGCTGGGCCGGCAATGTCAACGCACTTCTGGAGCGGGTGGAGACCCCCTACTTCTGCCTCTATATGCACGATGACATCATCGTGCCGCAATACGTCGAGTTTCTGTTGGCTCTTCTCGAGGCCAACCCCCACGCCGCCAGCGCCCACTGCGACATGGCCCACTTCGGGGGCTCTGACCACACTTCAGCCGCCCGGGCCTACGCGGGGCCAACTGCGTCCCGTCTGGCCTGTTTCCTTCTGGCCCCGCAGCGCGGCTCACCGTTGCGCAGTCTGGTGAGAACATCCAAGGCTGGTGACCTGCGGCTGCCTACCGATGCTCAAGGCGGTTTTTGGGCCAACGAACCTTTCCTCCTCAAGCTGATGGCCGCCGGTGCCGCTCTGGCGCTGCCGAATAGCCTCTACCTGCGCTGGCAGCTACGGCCGGGAGGGCTGACTGATGGGTGGCGAGGCATGGATCCACAGCAAGGCTTCGAATGCCTGCGCAGGAACATCGCCACCGAGATCAGGACCATCCGCGCTGCCCTGCAGACCAGACCGGAACGGCAGACCGCCATTGCGGCCCTCTACCTGTTCCATCTACCGAGACTGCTGGGGGTGGAGAAACAGGCAGGCTGCCCACTGTTCAAGCAGCCCCAGGATCTCCATCCCGCATTCGCCAGGCTGAAATGCACTGACTGGGGATTGCCCGGGCTGCCTGCCGAGACACGGGACTGGGTCGCGAGCCGGCTGCAGGTCATCAACAATGATCCGCGCTCGTTGATTCCTGTAGGACTGTCAGCATGAGTGTCGACCACGTGGCCGTGCTGGGTGCAGGCCTGATGGGGACGGCAACCGCACTGATGCTCGCCCGCAGCGGCGTTCGCGTCACCCTCTTCGAGGGTCAACCGGCACCCATGCAGGGGGCAAGCCGCTGGAACGAAGGCAAGATCCATCTCGGTTACCTCTATGCAGCCGATGGCAGCCTCTCAACAGCCAGGCGAGTGCTATCAGGCGGTGTAGCGTTCATGCCCATCATCGAATCGCTGATCGGAGAGTCCCTGAATGGACACTTCACCGAGCATGACGATCTCTATCTGATTCACCGCGACTCTGTGGTGCCGCTTGAATCTGTATCGGACTACTTCAACACGCTGACACGTGAGATCCGAAGCCAGGCAGCCACTTCGCGATATCTCTGTGACCTCTCCAGGGCTGATGTCCAGCACCTGAACGCTGACGAGTTTGAACGGCTCGACCTACCTCCCAGCATCACGGGTGGGTTCAGAGTCCCCGAGCGATCGGTCGATACGATCTGGATAGCAGATCGGCTGGCTGCCGCACTGGAGGCAGAGCCACTGGTGGAGCTTCTTGCCAATGTGCAGGTGAACGGCGCGCGACCACTGTGCGATGAACGTGGTTCCTGGGATGTCCTTGCACAGAATTCAAGCGAGGGTCCGTTCGACTGGGTGGTGAACGCCCTCTGGTTCGGACGATTGGCGGTTGACGTGAGCGCTGGCCTGTCTGTGATTCCGGGCTGGTCGCACCGTCACAGACTTTCCGTCTTTGCCTCTACCCACCGTCCCCTTGCACTCCCTTCAGCGGTCGTGGGGTTCGGGCCTTTCGGCGACGTCAAGAACTACGACGGACGTCATTTCTATCTCTCCTGGTACCCCGCTGGTCTCACGGTTGAAAGTGGGGCAGTCGCTCCGCCCACTCCTCCTCCGATCGACCCCGTAGTTGTGGCAGCCGCTACCCGTGCCGGCCTCGGCTCTCTGCTCCCCTGGATTGAGGAGATTCTCGACAATGCGACACGAGTCGACATCCGGGGCGGGTGGGTCTTTGCCCAGGGTTGCGGATCCCTGGAGGACCCGACAGCTACATTGCACCGCCGCGATCTGTTCGGAATCCGACGCCGAGGCCGCTACCTCTCGGTCGACACCGGTAAGTACTCCAGCGCTCCACTGCTCGCGGCGCGGCTCAGCGCAACAATCCTGGGTCGGCCACTGGAAGAACAGTGGAGCTGAACCGGCGGCTTAGCGCCTCGTGTCTGCTCCTGCAGATCAGGTCTTCGGGCAGATGGCGATGCTGACCGCATCGATGGGACGGCGCAGGGATCGCGGCATCTGCGGCCCCCGGCCGAAGCGGATCACCAGGTCCGGCCGACCGGCGGTCAGGCCCAGGAAACGGGCGAACGCGGCACGGAGCGGAGCCACTTCCACAGGCTGGTTGAGATGGGACGTGCGCACGCCCAGCGCGGTGGCCTGGAGCGCGAAGCGCTGGAAGGCGCGGCCCGCTTCGATCCAGTGCCGGTGATCATCCCGCTCCGAGATGAGCACCGCGATGCCGGCGGAGCTGCGAATCTGCCGTGTGTAGCGGTCGTTCTCCCTGCTTTCCGACAGCACCAGAGGGAAGATCGCCCGGCCCAGCCAGGTGGGAAGGCTGGGGTTGCCGGTGCAGGCGGAAAACAGACCATCCCCTGATCGCACCGCCTCAGGGCCGTTGAAGCGGATCCAGTGCCTGAGCTCAGCGACAAAGGCCGGATTGCGCAGTTGCGCGGAGTTCCCCTGCAGAACGAACGCCAGCACATCCTCCATCGCCTGCTGGTCCGTGAGCAGATGCACCCGCACTCCCGGGCCTGACCCCGCGGCTGCCAGGAGCCTGAGCTCCTCTGCGGTGAGGGACTGGCCGTCGAATTCCGTCCTGGTGGTCTGCCGGTGGGGAATCGCCTCGAACAACGTTGACCGCACCGGTGCTGTGGGCAGCAGCGCCATCCGCAGCGATGGATCGGATCCCCCGTCGAAGACCGGTTCACAACGCAACCCGTGGGCGAGGGCGGAGTGCGCCAGGTTCTCCGCGGCACAGCCCAGGCTCACGAACAGATGGTGATCGTCCGGGTCGACCACCGGACACCGGCGCTGTTCATCGGGCAGCAGGGTGATGGCACCTTCCTGCAACAGGAACCGCCAGCACTGGGTGTTATGGCTGGAGGGGGCCAGCGTGGCGTCGTGCACGAGGGCACGCAGCATCGCTGAAGAGTCACCCACACCTGCCTCAGCGTGACGCCAGATGCGCCGCACGGCTGCGTCATAGCCGTCACCAGCGTGGCTTGATGGAATCAGGGCCATCCCCTCAGTGTGCTCAGCGATCTGGTGATCGGGCAGGGTGGAGCCCTGTCTGCTCCCATCCCCATGGCGGAAGCGCCCTATCTGATCGCCCTGGCCTTCCTGGAGCAGAACGGCAGGCGGGCCCTGCCGCTGGCGGGCAAATCGTTCGCTGCCGCCGCCGACAGCGACGGTACGGGGGAGGGTCCCGGCGAGGACGGTCGCGCCCTGGCGCTCGAGCTGCTGCTGCGCGTGTGGCAGCGAAGCGATGAGGGTCCCCTGCAGCGGGCCGCCGCAGGCGCCAGCCTGCTGCTGGTGGTGATGCCGATGGAGGTGATGAACGACCGGCTGCCCGCTCTCAAGGCGGAGTGGATCGCCGGGGGCGACACCGAGGCGGCCCTGCAGCGGCTGCAGGGTCTGGCCGCCCGGGCCTGGACGGTATCCATCGCCAAGTACGAACCTGTGAGCTTCACCCCCCTGGCAACCCCATGAGCACCGTTCTGATCACCGGCGCCAACCGCGGCATCGGCCTGGAGTTCTGCCGCCAGCTGCAGGCCCGCGGCGATGCGGTGGTGGCGGTGTGCCGCACGCCATCGCCGGAGCTGGAGCAGCTCGGGGTGCGCATCGAGGCCGGCCTCGACCTCACCGGCGCCGGTGCCGGTGAGGAGCTGCGGCGACGGCTGGGGGATCTGCGCCTCGATCTGCTGATCCACAACGCCGGGGTGCTGGAGGCCGACAGCCTCGAGAGCGTGGAGGCCGACAGCCTGCGCCGCCAGTTCGAGGTGAATGCCGTGGCGCCGCTGCTGCTCACCCGCGCCCTGCTGCCGCTGCTGCATCCCGGCTCGAAGCTGGTGCTGATCACCAGCCGCATGGGCTCGATCGCCGACAACGGCTCCGGTGGCTACTACGGCTACCGGATGTCGAAGACGGCCCTGTGCATGGCCGGCAAGTCGCTGGCGATCGATCTCGAACCCCGCGGCATCGCCGTGGCGATCCTGCATCCGGGCATGGTGAGCACCCGCATGACCGGATTCACCCCATCGGGCATCAGCCCGGAAACCTCCGTTCACGGCCTGGTGCAGCGCATCGATGAGCTGTCCCTGGCCAGCAGCGGCCGCTTCCGCCATGCCAACGGCGAGGAGCTGCCCTGGTGAAGGCCGCGCCGCCAGCGCCGTCGCTGGCAGCGCCCCTGCCCTCCTTGCCGATGCCCACGCTCTCGATCGTGATCCCGGCTCTCAACGAGGAGACCTGCCTGGGGCGCACCCTGCGCCAGCTGAGCGTGCTCGATCCGCCGCCGCTGGAGGTGCTGGTGGTGGATGGCGGCAGCAGCGACGCCACCACCGCCATCGCCGCGGAAGCGGGCGCCACCGTGCTCCACGCGGCGGTGCAGGGGCGGGCGGCGCAAATGAATGCCGGGGCAGCCCGGGCCCGGGGCGAGCTGCTCTGCTTCCTGCACGCCGACACCCTGGTGCCCGACGACCTGGTGGCGGTGACGGCACAGGTGCTGAACGATCCGGCGGTGGCCGCCGCCGGCTTCGTGTCGCTGATGGGCGGCGACACCAGCACCCGCTGGCTGATCTCGGCCCTGAATGCCGCCAAGACCTCCCTGGCACCGCTGCTCTTCCGTCCCCACCTGTTCCTGCGCGGCCTGCGGCTGCTGTTCGGCGACCAGGTGATGGTGATGCGGCGCAGCAGCTTCGAGCGCTGCGGCGGCTTCAATGCCGAGCTGCCGCTGCTGGAGGACGGCGACCTCTGCCTGCGCCTGGTGAAACTCGGCCGGATCCGGCTGATCCAGCGGGTGGTGATCAGCTCCGACCGGCGCGTGCGCCGCTGGGGACCCTGGAAAGCGACGGCGCTCTACCTGTGGATCGGCGTGCTCTGGGGCCTGGGCGTGTCGCCGCGAAGCCTGCGCCGCCTCTATCCCGATGTGCGCTGACCAGATGGGCGCTGAGGGGGCTGCTGATTGAGGCTCCAGTCGTAGGGCAGGAAGCGCAGGCCCGGTTCCGGCCGGCTGGAATCGCTGAGCGCACCGGCGGGGAGCGTGGCCAGACGGGACAGGATGTAGGCCGTCAACGACGGCGCCACCGCCTCGAAATCGGCCCGGTACCAACGGAAGATCGGGCTGCAGAACAGCACCTGAGCCGCCGCGTCGTAGCGCACCTTGACGGGATTGCGGATGAACCGCTGGGCGTCATCCTCCAGCTGTGCCTCCACCCGCTCGGGCCGGTAGGCCTCGTTGCGCAGCAGCGGGCAGCCGATCGAGGCGCACACGATCGCGAAGTGGATGCGCGGATCGCCGAGCGGACGCAGGATGCCGTGCTCGATCTCCCCCAGGCTGATGGGCCGCCCGCCGAGCTGGTGCTCACGCCGCGAGAAGAAGCGCAGCAGCCCAAGGAGATCGGGAACACCGAGCAGCCGCGGGCGGATCGAGTCGATGGGGTAGCGGCGCAGAACCGCCTGAATCGTGAAGGCGTTGTAGAGGTTGATCCAGTGGGCCAGGGCGTCCTGCCGCCCCTCGGTCTGGGCGCTCTGGTGGCTCAACCAGTCAGCGAGCAGCGAGGCGTCGCGGCCGGCCCAGGCCGCGTAGTCCACGCGCCCATGGTCATCGACATGGCTGCGCAGCAGCTGATCCCAGGTGGCGAGGTCGTTCAGGCCCGGCTCGCGGCGAGGGCCTGCAGGGCCATGTGGGCATGGGCCCGCAGGGCACCCATGGCCATCAGCTGGCGGGGATTGCGGCCCCGGGCGAGGTCGCCTCCGGCCCCTTCGAACGCCTTGAGCAGCTCCACGCTCACCTGCCCGTAGGCCTGCAGCAGGGCCTCCAGTTCGGGACTGGATCCAGCCGCGGCCCCATCCCCGCCGCTCACCCCGGCGGCAGCCGGATCAGCCATGGCGCTTTGCAGCAGATGGGTGAGCTGGCGGTGACTGATGGCCTCGGGAATGGGCTGGATGGGGTCCATGGTTCGTGATGGCTCTGGCGTGGTTGGAGCAAGCCTATGGAGCCCGTTCGTGATGGCACAGGGGGCGCCAGGTAGGGATCACCAGACTTCGACCGGTGCGGCCCCGGCCGGTTCAGGGGTGAGACCCAGCGAGGCCTCCAGGCCAGCCAGCACCACATCGGCCACGATCTTGATGCGGTAGCGGCAGGCCTGAGTTTCGGCACAGTCGAAGGTGCCGTGCTCCCAGTACTTGTTGCTGCCGGCGCCACCGCCGCACAGCCCGAAATACTCACAGCTGCTCCGGCAGCGGTCGATGCCGGCCTGCATGTCGTGGTGGATGCGCTGGAACTTCTCGGTGGTGCACACCGATTCAAGGGAGTCGGTGAGGATGTTGCCGAGCACGAAATCGCCGTATTCCTTGGTTTGTACCGCCAGCAGTTCCGGATCGAAGGTGGAGAAATTGCCCTGATGGTCCACGTTCAGGATCACGAACGGGCGATTCATGTCGGTGCGTTCAAGCCGTGAATCGCTGCAGGCGAGGGCGCCGGTGGTTTCGAATTCCCGCAGCCGGAAAGCACCCCGACTCCGTTCACTGAGCTCCCACACCCGCTCCAGAAAGGCGCGGTAGGCAACCTCGGCACCGGATGCCTCCAGGCTCGAGCGGCTGTTCACCCCTTCGGTTTCCTCCATGTTGAAGCCCACATCGGTGATGCCGTTCTCGAGGAAGAACTCGACGATGGCGTCGGCATGATCGAGCGACTCGCGGGTCAGCACCGCGATCACGTGGAAGGGAATGCCGTTGCGCTGCAGGTGGGCGATGCCGCGCATGGTGGCGGCATGGGTCCCCAGGCCGGTGCGGGTGCGCCGGTGGGCGTCATGCAGGAAGGCAGGCCCGTCGAGGCTCACACCCACCTGGATGCCGTTGCGCAGGAAACAGTCGCACCAGGCCTGATCGATCAGGGTGCCGTTGGTCTGGATGCTCTGGCCGATGGCGAGCGGATGGCGCTTGTAGCGCGCTTCCGCCTCATGCAGCAGCCGCGTCGCCTCGTCGTAGAAGCGCACCGGCACGGCCAGCGGCTCCCCCGCGTGCCAGAGCACGGTGAAGTCGCCGCCCACGAAGGGGCTGGTGAGCACGGCCCTGAGGATCGGATCCACCAGCTCGAGCGGCAGGCGGCTGCGGTTGCCGCGATCGGGGAGGTAGCAGTAGTCGCAGTCGAGGTTGCAGAAGGGTGTGGGCTGGATCACCACCAGACCGATCGGCCCGAACTGACCAGCAGTCGCCACTGCCGCTCACCAGTTCCGGAAGGCGGCGCCGCCGGGGCGGGCATTGACGAATCCCCCGCCGCCGTTCACGAAACCGCCGCCCCGGTAGGCGGCATTGACGAAGCCGCCGCCCCCGTTCACAAAGCCCCTGGCGGGTCCGCCGTAGTACGGGTGGCCGTTGACGAACCCGCCGACCGGTCGAGCCACGGCAGCGCCCCGGGGACCGTTCACGAAAGCGGCCACGGGTGTGCCGGCATCAGCATCAGCCAGGGGGCCTGCCGCCAACCCCAGCTTGGCCTGCCGCTCGCGCACGGCAGCCGCGATCCGGCTCAACCGGCCTTCGATCGAGGTCGGCGCACCGTGGATGCCGGCATCGGCGGCTGGCCGGCTGGCCGCGGCACCGGCCGGCTGGGTGAAGGCCGCCAGCGAGACCAGAAAGCCCAGCATGCCGGCGCGGGAGGTGATCGTCATCGGTGGCTCGGGGGTCTAGCGGGTGGTGGGAACGTTGATCTGCTCGTGATTCAGCAGCACGGTCTGAAAGTAGGCCTTGATCAGATCCGGCGGCAGCTCCAGCACGCCACCGGGGCCGAGCCAACGGTTCACCGTGGCGGTGGAGGCCGGATCGTCGATCACATAGCCCTGGATCATCTGGGCAATGGCCAGGTTCACCAGGTTGCGGAAGGTGGAGTTGTTCTCCGGCATCATGCAGCCCACGGCGTAGCGCACCAGCGGGTCCTGGGGCACCAGCGCCAGCCCCTGGGTGCCGGCCGCTCGAGCGGCGGCCGCCAGCAGGATGCTGTCGCCCGCCACGCCGTCCACCTTGGCGGAGCCAAGGGCCGCCAGACCCTCCTTCAGGCCGGGCACAGCCACCCGGATGGCCTTGGGCGTCAGGTCACGGATCGCCCTCTCCCCCAGCGACCCAGGCACCACGGCGATGCGCTTGCCGGCCAGCGACTCAGCGGTGCCACTCACCCCCTGCGCCCGGGTGAGGACGCGGATGCCCGACAGGCTGAAGGGGATGGAGGTATCCACGAACATCTCCCGCTCCCAGGTGAACTGCGACCCGCAGGCGAGGGCGATCTCGCCGCGGCTCACCTGCCGGAAGAGGGTGTCGGCGTCCGCCACCGGCTCGAACTCCACCCGCACGGGCCGGCCGAGGTAGCGCGACACCTCAGCCGCCACCAGCTGAGCCACGTCGACCCCGTAGCCCACCAGCTCGCCCCTGTCGTTCCGGAAGGAGTAGGGACTGAGGTCGGCGCGGGCGCCCACGGTGATCACCCCGGTGCGGGCGGCCCGCTCGATCACGGTTTCCGCCCGGGCCGCCTGGGCCCCAGACGCGCCCATCAGCAGACCGGCCAGGGCCAGGAGGACGATCCGCAGACGGTGGCGCGGAGAGTGGCGCGGGCTGTGGGCGGGACCGGGCCGGGCAGAGGGGTGCGGCAGCGCAGGAGCCAAGGGGGATTCGCCGGGATCGGATGCGCCCCCACTGTGATGCCCGTTGCGCAACAGGGGCGAACCGCGGCTGCTCAGGCGGTGAAAGTGTCACCGACTGCCCCGGCTGCCATGGCGCCCCGGCTGCCATGGGAAAATTCTGTTGCCATGTCGCCGTCTCCGGTGCCGCGGCCCCACCTGGAGGGGTGGTCGAGTGGTTGATGGCTCCGGTCTTGAAAACCGGCGACCCGCAAGGGTCCGTGGGTTCGAATCCCACCCCCTCCGCTCCCTGAAACCCCTCTCCACGACAGGATTCTGGGCCACCAAGCCAGGCCTCACCAAGGGCCCCCAGGGGACCCGTGACTAGGCAAACGAATTAGGCAAAAAGGGCCGAAACGGCCACCATTAGGCAAATCGCTAGGCAAATCCGGTGCCTGCCTCCGCCGACCCCTGGCTGCGCCGCCAGAACGCTGCACTCAAGCTGCGCGGTCTTGCCGTCTCCCTGGAACTGGGTGGCGCCCGCCTGCGTCTCCGTGCCTCGATGCCGCCCAAGCCAGGCGAGCCGCCTGACACTCCCTGGCAGCAGCAGCGGATCTCTACCGGGCTGGAGTACCCGGCACGCGCCACAGAGGGCGTGGAGCTTGCTGAGACCCTCGGCCGCGCCCTGGAGCGTGCTCGCCTGGAGCTCGAACCGTTCGACTGGGGGCCATGGGAGCGGCTGGGACGCGGGCGCGGGACATCGACCGGACAAGGAACCAGAGAGCGCGTGTCCGGCCTCAGCGCGTTGTCGATGACGCGGCAATGGTGGGAAGCAAAACGGTCACGGGGCCGCTCAGCGGAGGACTCCTGGGACGTGGATTACCGCCAGCCCCTGTCAGGCCTCACGGCGATTCAGGACCTGCAACCCGCCCACCTTCAGGCGCTGGTGGATGCATGTGCCGCAGGCAGCAGATCCCGGCTTCGGGCGGGCCGTGCCGTGGCAACCATGGCGGAGGCTCTGGGATGGAGCGCCGAACTGATCGCTGACCTGAGGCAGCGCGGAAAGGGCTATTCGGCCCGCAAGGCATCACCCCGCGACCTGCCCAGTGATCGCCAGATCGAGCAACTCATCGACGACCTCGCCCCCGAGTGGCAGTGGCCCGTCGCGGTCGTCGCCACCTATGGCTGCCGGCCCCATGAGGCGCTGCTGCACGCTGAAGTGCAGCCGTCCGGACTGCTGCGGATCCACGACGGCAAGACTGGTGCGCGGCAATCACTGGCCCTGCCTGCCGATTGGCTGCAGCGCTGGAACCTCACCGACCGGCGCCTGCCCAGAACCATGCACCCCGAACGCGGTCACAGGGCAGCGGGGATGGCCATGGGCCGTCTGTTCCGCCGCGTGCAGGCCGGCATGCAGCCCTACGACCTGCGCCATGCCTGGGCAGTGCGGGCGATCCACAACCCCAGAATCTCCCCATCCCTGGCGGCCAAGTCGATGGGCCACAGCCTGGCGGTGCACAGCAGCATCTACCAGCGCTGGTTCGACGCCCACGAGATGGCATCGCTTCAGTCGGAACTCAGCGCAGCGACTTGAGGTAGCGCTCCACGTTCACCACATAGGAGCGCCGCTTGCCCGAGGGTGACGGCAACTGCCGGTAGCAATCAGGAGGGAAGGAGCCGCGCAGGATCCGGCTCTTGAGCGCACGGGGGGATGAGAAGTGGAGCAGCTCGGCGGCCTCCGCAAGCGGCAGCCAGGGGCTTGTCTGCTGCTGGGGAGGGGCCTGGCGAGCATGCAGCAGCGTCAGCTGCGCGGACAGTCGGCTGAGCTGATTGCTCAGCTCCGCCATCACGGTTTTGAGGTCAGCGGAGTCGGCTTCCATGGCTCACACCCCCGGCCCCAGGCCTGCGATCACCAGCAGCAGGGTGCTGAGCTGAAACAGCAACACCAGCAGCAGCAGCCGTTGCAGGTGGCGCAGGCTGGTGACGCTCACCAGGGTGGTGGGACGGCGGGTGCGGCAGAACGCCGGCAGCTCGGGGCGGCGCCTGCCCACGCCGATACCGCCGCGGGGATGTAGGGGGGCCATCAGAACGGCACCTCTTCGTCGCTGATCGGGCTCCCGGCCCAGCCCTGCAGACCGGATGAAGCTGCTGGTGCCGGAGTGGGCGGCGGTGCTGCAGCTGACTGCTGGCTGGTGGCCTTGGCGCCGGCAGGAGCTGCGGCCTGGGCTGTGGACTGACCATCGAATGGTGGTGAGGACGCGTTGTCCGCCCTGCTGCCGAGCAGGGCCAGGCGATCGACCTTTACCACCGGCTTGCTGCGCCGCTCACCGGTGGTGCGGTCGGTCCACTGCTCGCTGGTCATGCGGCCCACCACTCCGATCAGCGAGCCCTTGCGCACGTAGTCGGCCGCCACCTGGGCCTGCTTGCCCCAGATCTCGAGGTTGAACCAGTCCGGTTCCTCATCCCGGCTGGGGCGGTTCACTGCCAGCGAGAGGTTGGTGACCACGGATCCGCTCTCAAAGAAGCGGGTTTCGGGATCACGGCCGGCGCGGCCGACCAGGGTGATCGTGTTGATGCTCATGGCTCAAGTGCAGAGGACTGGGCAGCAGCGGCCTGGCGGGCCTGCAGCAGGGAAGGGAGCCCGATGGCGGGATGGGTGCGCAGCAGCTCATGGATGGCGCCGCTCCAGCTGAGGTCGTGCCGCTGGGCAAAGGCCCGCAGCTGCAGGTAGGTGTCGGTGTGCAGCGCCACGCACTTCTTGTGGCGACCCAGGGGCAGACGCAGCGGCCGCGGTCTGGCAGGGAGGTGCTCCATCAGGCCACCCGCCGCAGTCCGGCGGTATTGCTCCAACGCCGCTTCAGCGGGGCGCGGCTGGCGCCGTTGAGCGGCACCAGCCGGCAGCGCTCACGGCAGGTCATGCAGGCCTCCACCCGGTAGAGAACCTCCCCGTCACACCAGATCTGGTGGCGGCCAAAGCCCTCGGCAGCTGCGGCGCTCTGCAGAGCCAGCCCATCGCTTGTGCTCATGGCTGGCCCTCCCCGCTGCCCGCCTGCAGTTGCTGCCGGCGCCGCTCGATCAGCGTCCAGAGCCGTTCGGCGGCCTCATCACTGAGCTGGCCCTCGGCCAGCAGGCGGTTGACGCGCTGGTGCGCGTTCTCCAGGGCCTCGGCCGTGGTGATCCGCGGGATCTCCTGCTGGGCTGTGCTGAGCAGCTCCGCGCTGGAGAGCAGCTCGGCCTGATGCGTGCTCTCTCCAGGGCCGGGAGCCCTTGGTCCTTCCAGGTCAGCGGGGTGTAGGGCCGTCCCCTGCGTCTGAGCCGCGTCCGCTGAGTGCAGCCCGTCGTTGTCGGTTTCAGCTGCGGGCTGGGTCTGGTTCTGGGCTGCGGCCGATCGCCTGGAACTGCGGCGCGGGGCCGGTGCCGCTGGAGGTGGTGTGGCCTGGGTTGTGGCGTCGTTGTCAGAGTCGGTGGCCGCGGCGGCGGGTTGTCGCGCAGGCTGCCTGGGCGGCAGGGGCGTCGGCACGGCCGGACCGTTCGCAGCTGGTGCTCCTTCCGGTGCTGGAGCTGAGGCCGGGTCCACCGCTTCGACCACCACGGGCTGCACGTCGGCGGCCTCGTCCTGGGTCATCAGCCCCAGGCTGATCTCCGGGCAATAGACCTTCACCCAGAAGGCTGCGGCGCGGTAGCGCAGCATCTGGCCGGTCATCGACTGCCACTTGCTGGTCTCCTTGCCGGTGCGGTCAGGGCGGCTCCACCAGCCCTCGCGCTTGGCCATGGCGATGCTGATCGTCTCGCCCTCCAGCACCTCGCCGGTGGCCTTGTCGCTGGCCACCGCATAACAGCTGCTGGGGTTGTCCTTGTCGTCAAAGACAAAGCGCAGCGGCGTGAACCGGCCGCTGGCATTGACGGTGGCGATCAGAAACGAGCTCGACCAGGTGGGCTTGCCGTGGATCGGCGTCATGTTCTGCATCACCACCAGCGGCGAGAGGCCCATGCGGGCGGCGATCTCCAGGGCGATCAGCGAATTGGAGAGCCCCTGCTGGCCGCGGTACTCCGTGGGGACCATGGAGCTGGTGCAGAGGGCCTGGGCCATCCGCTGCGCCGCCTCGAAGGCGGCGATGCCAGAGAAGACACCGCTGCTGATGTCAACCGGTGGCGCCGGTTGTGACGGCGCCGCCGGCGTGGTCCGGGCCAGGGCGCTGGAGCTGGAGCAGGGGGGTGGACTGGTCATCGACGGGTGGGGGGTCGGTTGGCTGGTGAGGACGTGGAGGCGAGCCACCGAAGTGGTGGAGTGGGGCGGCACTGAGCGGCCAGGGAGCGAGAGGCCTCAGAACAGGGCGATCGACTCCGGATCGATTACCTCGCTCTCGGGAGTGCGAGAGGATGCAGGCAAATGGCGGAATGGCTGACGGCCGTGGCTGGGCCATTCGTCACTGGCCTGGCAATCGGCGATGCGGCGGAACGCCTCCTCCCGCCGCTCCAGGCCGATCTCGATGTCCATCGGGTCAAAGACCAGCAGGGCGCAGTCGTGGGGTTCCTCCCACTCAAAGGCGATCAGACCGCACTCCCTGGGCATGGCGCCGGTGCGGTCGGCATGGCCCAGGGCCAGGTGGGCGAGCTGCAGGTCGTAGGCCAGGTCCTTGGCCTGCCAGTAGAAGCGGCGGGGCATGGCCGAGCGGGTCTTTTTGAGGTCGAACAGGCGGCCGTCGTTGGTGATCAGATCGGGCAGGCAGCGGCAGGGTCGCCCGGCCGCGTCCTGCCAGAAGTGGGGCTGCTGGGAGTTCTGCTCATCCATGGCGGCCAGCAGCTCGCCGATCACCGGATCACGGCGCAGCGCATCGGCAACCGCCTGGGCCTGATCCACCATCTCCTGGCTCACCGGCGTCAGGCCGGCGGCTTTCGCTTCGGCGCAGTTGGCAGCGCCAGCCTTGGTGTTGCGGGCGATGGTGCTGTACACCGCAAACCGCTCGCCTAGAGAGAACTGCGGGGTGAGCAGGGCATCGACCAGATCCCCCTTGACCATGTCGGGGCTGGGTTCAAACGGCTTGGCGTCAGGGCCAAAGCGATGCCACCAGGCCCGCATAGTGCCGGTGACCGCCGCCTTGAGGGTGGTGGGCGACCAGGCGGGATGGGCGTGGTACTCGCTGAGGTTCATCGGATCCACAGGCACTCCGGCCGCACCATCCCCAGCACCAGCCAGTAGGCCTCCAGGGCCGAACTGCAGCAGCCCGATTCCAGGCTCGCGCCCTGCTCGTGCAGCAGCGTGGCGCTGTACAGCCCTTCGCTGGAGCGCGAGAAACTCACCGCCAATCCAACCTCTTGCAAGGTGAGGGGCGGGGAGGGAATCGGCCGGCTCCACTGCGCCTGCCAGCGCCCGAGTGCGGAGTTGAGAGCGGCCTGGCAGCGAAACAGATCGTTCAGTGCCGCGACGCCTGTGCGGTCGTCATCGCAGGTGGTGGCCATACCTGAGGAGTGAGTGATCAGGGTCAGCATTCCCATGCCGCTGGCCCGAGATCACCTCAAGGTAATCCTCTCGCGAGACCACAAATCGCAGCCATGCAGGACTTGCATCATTTCCGCCGTCGCCGGCTGGGCTGCCCCGCTGCGGTCAGGCTTGCCTCCCAGCTCTCCAGCAGCTCCTGCAGCACCGGCAGGGTCTCGGGAGCGATGGCGTCGTCCTGCAGCAGGGCCCCCTCGATCTCCAGCTGCTGGGCGGTGCTGAGGTCCTTGCCGCAGCTCAGCAGCTGCACCAGCGCCGTTACAGGCCGCAGGCCATGGGTCTCCACCAGTGCGAGGTACTGCTCCTTGAGCGGCCCCAGCTGCAGAGGCTCCTGCTCATCAGAGCTCTGGGGCCAGAGCTCAGCGGGACCTTCCAGGTTGCCGATGTAGCAGGCGAACCAGTCCTCCGGCCCCCAGGGGGTGCCATCGGGGCGGCAGATCGGCTGGCCGCTGGCCACCCGCTCCTTGAGCAGGGCATCGCTGATGCGGCCGCGCTGCTTGCTGGCCAGAGCCTGGTTGAGGGCCGCCAGCTGCAGAAAGGTGCTGGGCTGGGCCTGCTTGATCTGGGCGTTCTCGAGGTTGGCCCACTGGCCGCTGGAGACCCGCAGACCCGGCGGAATGATCTCCGGGCAGGCGCGGGCCCAGTCCTGGGGGGTGGTGATCACCCAGCCATTGGCCTTGCGCCAGTTGCGCAGGAAGCGGCCGAAGGTCTCGCGCGCCTGGCCGAGCTGGCGATGCAGATCAGGCATAGGCGTTGCGAGAGATGAAGGCAAGGTTTCTGATTCGCGAGAGCTGCATTCTTGCACCCATTTGGCGGCGTCTCCACGCCTGGCGGTGCTGATCTGGCGTCGGGGCGCCTCTGAGCCCGCTGCGGTTCCGCAGCCGCGATCAGGCTGGGAGCCGCAGGATGACGCGGGCCTCCGGCAGCGAGCGGACCACCCCGGCCAGGCCGCCCAGCTGTCGCACCACCGCCAGAAACCGCTCCTGCTCGGCCGTGGCCCGGCCCCGCTGGGTCTTGACCTCCAGGGCGCAGAACACCGCCAGGGGCTGGCCGAGGTGCTCGGGCCCGATGGTGAGCTGGCGCAGGCCGATCAGATCGCTGCTGCCGGTGCACAGCCCGTAGGTGACCAGCCGGCCGCGCGGATCGCGCAGGGCGCCGACGTTGTTGCGCCACAGCCGCACCGGCCCGCTGCCCAGCTGCAGGCGGATCTGCTGCTGCAGCTCCTGCTCGCTCATGCCACCCGGCTCCAGTGGCCCTTGGTCTGGCGGGCGGCCAGCACGTGCCGGGCCCAGCCCCGGGGGTTCTTCATGCCGCGGCGCTGGCCCACCGCGATCAGTTCCTCCAAGCTCCTGGCCTCCAGCTGCTCGCGTTTGCGCTCCTGCTTGTGCGCCTGGGCGCTGAGCTCCTGAGCGTTCAGCTCCTGCAGTTCGCCGGCGACGACCGCATAGGAGCGCCGCTCGGGGCGGAACAGATGCCCGCACTCCGGGCAGCGCGCGACGGCCGACGCCATGGCGCAGAAGCACTGCGGGCAGGTCTTCACGGAGGGGGCCTGCTGGCGCTCGCGTCTGCGCACACCCTCCAGCGTCCAGTGGCGCTCCTCGAGGTGGTGGCCCAGGCGGCTGATGTTGCCGACGTGATCGAGGATCACCGCCTGCTTGCCGGCCTGGGGCCGCAGGCAGCGGCCGATCATCTGCAGGTGCAACGCCTCGCTCTGGGTGGGCCGCAGCAGGATGCAGCCGCCCACCGAGGGCACATCCACCCCCTCGCCGATCAGGGAGCAGGAGGTGAGGACCTGCAGTTCGCCGCTGCCCAACTGCTCCAGCAGCTGCCGCCGCTGGCCGGCATCGAGGGAGCCGTCGATGCAGGCGGCCCGTATCCCCTGGCCGTTGAACGCCTCGGCGACGGCCTGGGCGTGGGCGACCGAGCAGCAGAAGCCGATCGCGCTCTGGCCGCTCAGGTGCTGGCGGTAGTGGCTGACGGCATCGCCCAGGATGCGCGTGCCGCCCAGGGCGCTGGCCGCCTGGCGCAGGTCGTAGTCGCCCATCCGTCGCCGCAGCCCCTGGGCGGAGAAGCCGATCGGCGGGGCGAACACCCGCGCCGGCGCCAGGTAGCCGTTGGCCGTCAGCCAGGCGGCGCTCGGCCCCAGGACCAGCTGCGAATAGAACTCCCCCAGCCCACGGCCGTCGCTGCGCACCGGCGTGGCCGTCACCCCCAGCAGGTGGGCACTGCGGAAGTGCTGGATGATCCGGCTCCACTGGCCGGCATTGCTGTGGTGGGCCTCATCGATCACCAGCAGCTGGAACAGGTCGACCGGCAGCTGCGGTAGCCGCCGGGCCAGGGTGCCGACCGAGGCCACCTGCACCGGCGCCGCCAGGTTCATGGCGCGGCCTGCGGCGATCAGGCCGTGGCGCACTCCCAGCGCATCCAGCGAACGGGAGGCCTGCTCGAGCAGCTCGACCCGGTGCACCACCACGGCGATGCGCTTGCCGCGGGCGGCCGCCTGCTCGGCGATGCGGGAGAAGACGACCGTCTTGCCGCCGCCGGTGGGCAGTACGAACAGCACGGCCCGGTGGCCGACCCGGAAGGCCGCGCGCAGGCGCTCGACGGCCTCCTGCTGATAGGGGCGCAGTGCTGGGGCCACGGGCAGCAGTGTTCAGAGCACACTAGCTCTCGCGAGTGCGAGAAGTACAGTCGCGCTGCCTTGCGCCCTCCTCATGAAGCGTGTTCAGCTCCAGCTCCCCGATCCCGTCGTCGCCTGGATCGACGCCCAGGCCGACGGCATCGAAAGCCGCGCCTCCTTCATCCGCCGCTCCATCGTCGGTCTGATGAAGGCCGATCAGAAGGCCGAACAGCAGGCTGAGCATCGCCAGCAGCTCAGCGGCGCCACCCCGGCCAGTTCTCGCGATCGCTCGATCAGCCCAGAGGATGCCGGGGTGATCTGATGGCAGGCGACGCCCTGGCCGCCGCCGATGGCCAGTGGCCCCGGCTGCTGATCGAGCTGGCGGGCCTGGCGCCGGAGCAGCTCCAGAACCGCCACCAGCCCTGCCCCGCCTGCGGCGGCACCGATCGCTACCGCTGGGACCAGGACGAGGGCGCCGGCGGCTGGTTCTGCAACCAGTGCGGCGGCAAGGACCACCGCGGCGGCGGCGGCAACGGCATGGACCTGCTGCTGCGCCTGACCGGCTGGGATATTGCGACGGCCGCCCGCCGCGTCGAGGCCCACCTGGGCCTGCCGGCGGCCGCG
>JBATEO010000031.1:0-13712 GCA_049664045.1 Prochlorococcaceae cyanobacterium | reverse complement strand
CGATCGGCTCCGCGACCAGCTCGCCCCGGGTGGGGCGGCTGCCGGGTTGGAGCTGCTGGCGGCGGCGGAGTCGCGGGCGCGGGCCCGTCGCGATCAGGCCCAGGCTGCCCTCACTGCTGCCCGGACCGCGGCGGCGGCGGAGTTGGAGGAGCAGCTGATGGAGGCTCTGCGGCCGATGGCGCTGGCCCACGTGCGCTTCGCGGTGGCGGTCGAACCCTGTGAGTCCGGCGAGCAGGGGGCCGACGCCGTGCGGTTCCTGTTCTCCGCCAATCCCGGGCAGCCCCTGGCGCCCCTGGCGGAGGTGGCCTCCGGAGGCGAGATGAGCCGCTTTCTGCTGGCGCTCAAAACCTGCCTGGCGGCCGCCGATCCCGATGTCACCCTGCTCTTCGACGAGATCGACGCCGGCGTCAGCGGCCGGGTGAGCGGCGCCATGGCGGAGCTGCTGCAGCGGCTGGCCTGCCGGCGCCAGGTGTTCTGCGTCACCCACCAGCCCCTGGTGGCCGCGGCGGCTGACCACCATTTCAAGGTGAGCAAGGCGGTGGAGGACGGGGTCACCCAGACCCGGGTGTCCCACCTGCGGGACACCCGCGCCCGCCAGGTGGAGCTGGCGGAGCTGGCCGGCGGCGACGCGGCCGCCGTGCACTCCTACGCGGCCAGCCTGCTGGAGCGTCAGACCGTCTGAGCCGGCCCGCTCTCCTCTGGCCCGGTCTCTGGCCCGGTCTGATCCGGTCCAACCTGATCCGGATCAACCAGCTCGCCGAGGCTGACGAAGCGGTAGCCGCGCCGGCGCAGCTCCGGCACCACCAGACGCAGGGTGTGCAGGGTGGCCGCGATCGTGTCGGGCCGGTCGTGGAGCACCAGGATCGCTCCGGGGTGCACGTTGGTCAGCAGGAACCGGCGCAGGAACCACAACGGCGGGTGGTTGGTGTCGAAGGCGAACACCGAGCCCAGCACCAGCCGGTAGCCATCGGCGCCGATGGCCTCCAGCATGGCGGCGTGGAACCAGCCGCCCCCGGGCCGGAACCAGCGCAGTGCCAGGGGGCGGGGAGCGGCCGCGGCGTTCAGGGCCGCGGCGGTGCGGTGCAGCTGATCCAGGAAGGCCTCCGGCGGGAGGCGTGCCGAGATGCTGTCCTCGGCCATGTGGTTGCCGAGCTGGTGGCCCTCAGCGAGCGCCCGGGCCACGAAACCCACCCCGCCCCGGCTCAGGTGGTTCCCGATCAGGAACAGGGTGGCCGGCACCCCCAGCTCCCCGAGCAGCTCGAGCAACGCCAGGCTGCCGGCACCGCTGGGGCCGTCGTCGAGGGTGAGGGCCACCAGCTTCTGTCCGCCAGCCCCCCGGGCCCGCCCGCAGAACAGCACCCGTGGCGCCAGCGGCGCCAGCAGCCTGCGGATCAGCCAGGCGAGCCGCAGGCTGAGCAGCAGCGCCACCGCCCAGCCCAGATTGCGGCTCAGCCGCCGCAGCCAGCCTGCAGGTGAGATCGGCGCACTGCGGGCCATGCCCGTGATCCTGATGCCGCTGCAGCCCCAGTCGCCCTTCATATACCGTTACATTTGACGCCACTGGATTCCGACACCGGTCGCCATGCCCTGGACCGCAGCCGACATCCCTGATCAGTCCGGCCGTCTGGCCCTGATCACCGGCGCCAGCAGCGGCCTGGGCCTGGAGACCGCGCGGGCCCTGGTGGCCAGGGGTGCCACGGTGATCCTCGGCTGCCGTTCCCGCGCCAGAGCCGAGCGGGCCCGCCAGGACCTCCTTCCCGCCGTCGCCGCCGGTGGTGCGCTCGATCTCCTCGACCTCGATCTCGCAGACCTGAGCTCGGTGCTCGGGGCAGCCCGGGAGCTGGCCGCGCGCTACGGGCGGCTTGATCTCCTGATCAACAACGCCGGAGTGATGGGCTTGCCCCGCGCCCGTACCCGTGATGGTTTCGAGCTCCAGTTCGGCATCAACCACCTCGGCCATTTCGCCCTCACCCGCGCGCTCCTTCCCCTGCTGCGGGGACGCCCCGATGCACGGGTGGTCACCGTGACCTCCGGCGCTCAGTATTTCGGGCGCATCGACTACGACGATCTTCAGGGCGAGCGCCGCTACGACCGCTGGAAGGCCTACAGCCAGAGCAAGCTGGCCAACGTGATGTTCGCCGCCGAGCTGCAGCGGCGCCTGGATGACGAGGATGCCGGCGTGCGCTCGCTGGCGGCCCATCCGGGCGTGGCACGCACCAACCTCCAGCCCGCCTCGGTGGCCGCCAGCGGTTCCTGGATCGAACCCTTCGCCTACCGGCTGATGGCGCCGCTGTTCCAGAGCGCAGCCATGGGAGCCCTGCCCCAGCTCTATGCCGCTACCGCCCCCCAGGTCCAGCCGGGTGGTCACTACGGTCCCGATCAGTTCGGAGGCATGCGCGGCTGGCCCACCGAGGCGCGGCTGGCCCCCGCCGCCACCGATCCGTCCCAGCGGCAGCGCCTCTGGCAGCTGAGCGAGCAGCTCTGCGGAGAGGCCCTGGAGCGCGCCTCGGTGGACCTGGGTGACGCCTCGCTGGTGGCATGAGCAGGCTTGCCGCGGAGTTCCCGTAGCGACTCCCTCCAGTGGCAGCAATCGCCTGGGGTCTGTTGCCAGCCCCGCCACATGTCGCCTTCCCTGCCGGCCGCACCTCTGGCAGGCTCAGCTCCACCACCTCCCGGGACTGAGGCCTTGCTCCGTCATCACCCGTTGCGCTTTCTCCTGAACCGCCCTGGCGCCGTCCTCAGGGTGGCCGTCCTCGGCGGGGGTGTTTTGCTCGTCCCCAGCCTCCAGCTCCGCGCCTCGGCCCAGGATCTGTTCATCTATCCAGCTGGGGGCCAGAGTGCCGAGCAGCAGCGGCAGGACAGCCTGGAGTGCCGGCTGTGGGCAATCGACCAGACCGGCTTCGATCCCACCGCTCCGGTGCCGGCAAGCCGAGCCGAGATCCCTCCGGAGCCCCGGTCCAGGAACCAGGCCGCGTCCGGGTTGGTCCGCTCCACGGCGCGTGGTGCCGTGGTGGGGACGGCCGCGGGAGCGATCATGGGCAACACCGGCCGCGGTGCTGTGGCTGGCACCGCCGGTGGCGCCATCGTCGGTGCCGGACGGCAGGTGGATCAGCGCCGTGGCCAGCAGCAGGCGTCCCGCGACCTGGACCGGCAGCAGCAGATTCTCGAGGCCGAGCGGCAGCAGTTGCAGCACTATCGGCGCCAGGCCTTCAACCGTGCCGTGACCGCCTGCATGGAGGGTCGGGGTTACACCGTCAGCTGAGCCGGGGCCAGCGAACCGGCCTGGCGATGCGGGTCACCGCCCCAGCAGAACGCGCAGCAGGGACAGACCGATGATCAGCCGATGCCGGCGTTCCACACCCAGGCCTGACGCCGGCTGAGCCGTTCCAGCCAGGCCGGCCAGCGGCCCTGGTTGCGCTCCAGGATCCAGGTGGCCACCAGCAGCAGGGCCAGCGGGATCGCCAGGGCCAGGATCAGCTCCGTGCTCATGGCCCCTCCGCCGCTGCCGGGATCATGCCAGCCTCAGGCCTGGCTGTCCCGGATGGATCTCCCCCATGACGGGTCACGACCACCAGTGGTTGCTCAACCGCCTCAACTTCGAGGGCCGCTGGTGCGGCACCAGCCACTGGTATCTGCGTCCGCGCGACGACGACGGTGTGGCCGGGCCGCTGGATCTTGCCTGCCCCAGCCGCACGATCGCGGACACCTGCTACGCCATCAGCTTCATTGACCCGGATACGGGCCTGTGGGACGGCAGCGGCCTGCTGCTGGCCCCCGGCGGGAGCCGCCGGTTGCCCCTCTCGCGCTCCACCTACAACCGCAGCGGCATGTGTTGGCAGTTCCCCGCTGCCGGCGGCCAGTCGAGCCTGGCGGTGGATTCTTCCCAGCCGCGTTTCGGCCATGAGCTGAACGTCTTCCACCGGCGTTCGCGCTCCATGCTGGTGCTGCTCTACGCCCCGCTCGGCAGCGATGAGGAGCGGCGCTGGCAGCTCGATGCGGTGGCGGCGGTGGCCTTCCGCTGCACCCTCTCCACCCCGTTGGATCCGGCGCGACCGGTCGTCAGCGACTGGCGCGAGCTGCTGGCCGAGCAGGAGGGCTGGCCGGGGAGCGTGGAGTGCCTCGAGCCCCACCGCTGGCCGGCCGAGGATCCGCCGCCCCGGCCCTGCGCGCCCTTCAGCGCCGCCGACTTTGCCCTGCACGAGCCCACGGCCGGCTTCGCCGATGGCCTGGTGTGCTCCGTGCCTGAGCAGCTGCCGGCCGGAGCCTTCGTGCTGCAGGCGGGCTGCCGCCTCGACCCGGACACGTTCCACCAGGTGAGCCTGCGCTTCGACACCGATCAGCGGCTCACGGTGTGGGAGCTCCGCCGCTTCCGGCGACCCTGAACAGCCCCGAGGCGCCCCTGCCTACGGTGAGGGCCATGCCCACAGCCCCTGAGCTCAGCCCTTACCTCGAGCTGCAGGCCGTGGAGGCCTGGCTCGGGCCCCGGCCGGTGTTCACCGACCTCTGCCTGCGCCTTCACCGGGGCGAGCACACCGTGATTCTGGGTCCCAACGGCTCGGGCAAGAGCTCGCTGGTGAAGCTGCTCAGCCGCGAGCTCTACCCGGTGGTGAAGCCGGGCTCGTGGCTGCGCATCTTCGGCAGCACCACGGTGAACCTGTGGGAGCTGCGCGGCCGGATCGGCCTGGTGTCGCCGGATCTGCAGGCCGGCTACCGGCCCCAGGTGCGCGCTGCCGACGTGGTGCTCTCGGGGTTCTTCGGTTCGGTGGGCATCGGCCGCAGCCAGCAGCCCACCGCTGCCATGGAGGCGCGGGTGGCGGCCCTGATGGAGCAGCTGGGGCTGGCCGATCTGGCCGAGCGCCCCTTCGGCCAGCTCTCCGATGGCCAGCGCCGCCGCCTGCTGCTGGCCCGGGCCCTGGTCCACCAGCCCGAGGTGCTGGTGCTGGATGAACCCACCAACGGGCTCGACCTGCAGGCCCGACACCAGCTGCTGGCGATCCTCAGGGATCTGGCCCGCGCCGGCACCACCCTGCTGCTGGTGACCCACCAGATCGAGGCGATCATCCCCGAGATCCGCCGCGCCGTGCTGCTCCGCGCGGGCCGGGTCGTGGGCGACGGTCCGGTGGAGGAGCTGCTGCGCGACGGTCCCCTGAGTGAGCTCTTCGCCACGCCGCTGCGGGTGTGCAGCGCCAACGGCTACCGCCAGGTGCTGCCTGCGGCGTGATGGCGGATCGGTTGACAGGCGCGACCATGGGGTGGTCCGCCGCCCGCCGGTGATGCTGGTCCTGAACACCGGTGCCGCGCTCGTTCTCGCCGCCGTGTTCGGCGCTGCCCCCGCCTCCCTGGCGGCTGAACGGCTGGACCGGATCCCCGCTCCGTTCCAGGGACTCTGGATGGTGCAGCTGCGGCAGTGCCAGGCGGGGCCGACCGACGAGTCGTGGCTGCGGATCGAGGCCGGCCGGATCAGCTTCTACGAGAGCAGCGGGCCGGTGCTCGCCGTGGTGGCCCGAGGCAGCGATGAGATCGCGGTGATCACGGAACTCTCCGGAGAGGGCAGCACCTGGCTCCACCCCCTTCGCCTGAGGCTGGACGGCACCGGTCAGCGCCTTGAGCTGGAGATGGCGGGCGTGGAGGGGGCCATGGGCCGGGTGCGTTGTCCCGACGCCTGAGTATCGCGGTACGCGCCTAGAGCGATTCAACGCTACCGTTATGAACGAGCACGGCCTGGAATCTCCTCCTGCTCGTTCATTCCGTTGTTCTCCGTTCTCATCCCCCATGGCTTCAACGTCCCTGGCTCCCAAGCGGAGCCACCCCTGGGAGTCCTTCAAGGACTGGATCACCAGCACCGACAACCGCCTCTACGTCGGCTGGTTCGGGGTGCTGATGATCCCCACCCTGCTCACGGCCACGATCTGCTTCGTGATCGCCTTCATCGCCGCTCCGCCGGTGGACATCGACGGCATCCGCGAACCGGTGACCGGCAGCCTGCTCTACGGCAACAACATCATCACCGCCGCGGTGGTGCCCACCTCCAACGCCATCGGCCTGCACTTCTACCCGATCTGGGAGGCCAGCAGCCTTGATGAGTGGCTCTACAACGGCGGCCCCTACCAGCTGATCATCTTCCACTTTCTGATCGGCATCTATGCCTACATGGGACGGGAGTGGGAGCTGAGCTACCGCCTCGGGATGCGTCCCTGGATCGCCGTCGCCTACAGCGCGCCGGTGGCCGCCGCCACCGCCGTGCTGCTGGTGTACGCCATCGGCCAGGGCAGCTTCTCCGATCCCATGCCCCTGGGCATCTCGGGCACCTTCAACTTCATGCTCGTGCTCCAGGCCGAGCACAACGTGCTGATGCACCCGTTCCACATGCTCGGCGTGGCCGGGGTGTTCGGCGGCGCCCTGTTCTCCGCCATGCACGGCTCGCTGGTGACCAGCTCCCTGGTGCGGGAGACCACCGAAACCGAGAGCCAGAATCGGGGCTACAAGTTCGGACAGGAGGAGGAGACGTACAACATCGTGGCCGCCCACGGCTACTTCGGCCGGCTGATCTTCCAGTACGCCGCCTTCAACAACAGCCGCAGCCTGCACTTCTTCCTGGCCGCCTGGCCTGTGGTGGGCATCTGGTTCGCTGCCCTGGCGGTGGTGAGCTTCTCCTTCAACGTCAACGGCTTCAACTTCAACCACTCGATCCTCGACAACCAGGGCCGGGTGGTGGACACCTGGGCCGATGGGCTCAACCGGGCCGGCCTGGGGATCGAGGCGATGCACGAGCGCAACGTGCACAACTTCCCCCTCGACCTGGCGGCGGTGCCGTCTGAGCCCATGGCCCTCCGTGCTCCGGTGATCGGTTAGTGGGACTTTGAACCCCGCCCAGCCGATCGCATCGGGCACCACGGCCTGACCACAGATCTGGGCCCGGAGTGATCCGGGCCCGTTGGCATCTCCAGGATCCCTAAAGATTCGGCCATGGGCCTCCTGGCCAGCCTTGAAACAAAACCGCCTGCGCGGATCCCTTCCCTTGCCCAGGCCCCATGCCTTTTGCTCTGAACTTTGTCCACCCCGCGCTGATGTGGGTGCTACTTGGTCTGATGCTCTACTCCGGGTATCTGGGATTGAAGGCCAGCCAGATTCGCAAGGTGGACGCTGAACAGCGCAAGGCCATGATTCCCCAGCGCTTCGGTCAGCGCCATGCCCGCCTGGGCGTCTGGATCGTGGCGTTGACCCTGCTTGGGGCGGCCGGGGGAATGGTCGTGACCTATCTGAACAATGGAAAACTGATTGTCGGTCCGCACCTGATCGTGGGTGGCAGTGTCGCCGCCATGGTGATGGCGACGGCGTCTCTCGGACCAGCCCTGCAGAAGGGGCAGGACTGGGCCCGAGGTCTGCATGTCGGTCTCAATGGCTTGATTTTGTTCCTCTTCGGTTGGCAGGCGATTACCGGCATCGCCATCGTTACCAAATTGCTGAGCGAGTCATGAACCATGCCGTTTTCAACGGACACGTCTTCAACGCTGTTGTGCTCAACCTTCGCGCCATCAGCCGTCTCACGGCACGACGGCTGACACCCGTGCTGCTGGGCGCTCTTCTGGTCGGCCTGCCGCTCAGCCTGCATCCGGCGTCCGCACTGGCCGCCGCCGGCGAGGCACCGGTGGCTCCGGCGGAGCTGGGCCGGGCGGTGGATCAGATGGAGCAGCTTGACCGCATGCGCATTTCCCTGGCCTCAAGCCTGGAGGGCAGCACCGAGGAGCCCACCATGGACACCATGCGCGAGGTGTGCATGCCCGTGGGCAAGAGGGCGGTGGCGATCGGCCAGGAGAACGGCTGGAGCGTGCGCCAGGTGGCCAGCAAATACCGCAATCCTGACCATGCTCCCGCCGGTGCCCAGGAAACCGGCGTGATCGATCTGTTCGCCCGCCATCCCGAAGTCACCGGCCTGTGGGAACCCGCCACGGCCGGACAGGAAGCCGGCGTGAACTACTACCGCCGCATCGATGTGCAGGCCAGCTGCATGGCCTGCCACGGCAGCAAGGAGAGCCGGCCGGCTTTCGTGAAGGAGAAGTATCCCGCCGACAGGGCCTTCAACTTCAAGCCCGGCGACCTGCGCGGCATGTATGCGGTGTACTTGCCGGAGTTGAAAGATGCTCTTGCCGTGAATCCCTGAGGATTTCTGGACTCACGATCTTCCAGTGGCTCAGATTGTTCCGCTGTTCGTCTACCCAACAGTTCATGCACGGCACCGGCATGCTGATCTTTGAGTACGACAATTGAACAAACTTCCTCATCATCGGTTCGACTTGCCTGAGCTGTGGGCTTCGATATCAGTGGCGCTTAGTGGCTTCGCCATTGCAATCTGTATTCTGCTTGGGTTGCCTGAAGCCCAGGCCGTCGAACAGCAGTGGGAGCAGGTGATCACGATGCTCAGCGAGAAGTTCCCCGGTGCCGCTGTCTTGATGGAGCAGGCCAAGGAAGACGTCCTCGCGTTCCGGGCCTTCCCGCCGGAGCACTGGCGCAAGATCTGGAGCACCAATCCCCTGGAGCGGCTGAATAAGGAGATCAAGCGCCGCACCCGCGTCGTCGGCATCTTCCCCAACGACGCCGCGATCATCCGCCTGGTGGGTGCGCTGCTATTGGAGCAGCAGGAGGAGTGGCAGCTTGATGGCCGCCGCGTCATCTCTGAACTGTCGATGGCTGAGGTGGACAACACAAGCGATCAGCTCCAAGATCCATCAACACCTCCCCTCACTGCAGCTGCCTGAGCACTGATCACCAATCTTCGATCAGGCCACAGACTTCGGGTTCTAAACCACTCCAAGGGACGCAACCCATCGTGATGAACCTGCCGCGTCGCGGCGGCTACCGCTCGATACGTCAGGGCCTGCGGGAGCTGGCCTACGACATGAAGGCAATGCTCGCGCTGGGCGGAGTGACAGCGGCCGGGGCCATGACTTGATCGTACTTTTAGGCAGCCCTGGGGGGGGGGAGATCCGGTCGTGCGCGAAGCGCTTGACCATGGCGATGTGCTACACGGCTGTACGTTGGTCGGCGGTTCCGGAGTGGATGGCCAAGGCGGATGGCGATCACGAAGCCCAAAGTCGTGGGAGGCTGCTCATACCCCCCGTTTAGGCTGTTCGTCAGCTGTCCCACGTCAAGCCCCTTGGCCGACGGTCGGCGACATGCTCGTTGGCCGGTGGGGTGAGTGCTGGAGACCCTGGCGCCGATGCGAAGGGCCCAGGGGATGCCGGCACCACTGACGAGTCACCAATGCAGCCTGTATATGGCCAAACGACGAGCCGGCGGCAGCCAGGAAGCCGCTGCTGCAGCGATCGCAGGCGCTGGCGTCGATCACGCTGCTGGAGTACCTGCAGCGCCAGAAGCTTGATGTGGAGTGGCTTCCGCTGCATCGGACCCTGCAACGTCGGGTGCGGGAATGGAAGGCACTGCACGGCCCGGATCCGGAGGTGATCTTCCCGCTGAGCTACGAGCTCAGTGAGATCGACTTCTGCGAGTTCACCCATCTCAAGGGGGGTGGAGGTGAGGATCGCGGGCGAGGTGTTCCCCCCATCTGCTGTCGATTACCACCTGGTTTGGAGCGGCTGGATCTATGTGCAGGTGGTGGTGTAAGGGGGCGAGAGTTTCGTGGCCCTCAGCGAGGGTCTGCAGAATGCCCTGGTTGCCTGCGGCGGTGTGCCGCTAGAACTGCTGACTGGTGTCAACGACGCAGGCGGGCGCCTATCTAATCGTCGCCGGACACACAGTCGGCTCTGCGTATACGACGCGCCAAGAGCCCGCACCTGCACTGGAGTCATGGGAGTTCGAACTGGATGGGGGTAGCAGGGGGGATCGCGGTGGTTGGCTCATTCCTCTCAGCCTCCCAGTCTGCAGCTTCCACCAAGAGAACCAGCCCCACAATCGTGGGGTTCTGGAACACCGCCGTCAGCGGCGGCGCACTGCCGAGGGTCTGCTCGATGCGGGCGACCAGGCGTGTGGCGGCGAGGGAATTGCCGCCCACCAGGAAGAAGTTGTCGGTGATGCCGAAGTCGGCATGGCCGAGCACCTCGGCCCAGAGGACATGGAGCTGGCGCTCAAGGGGTATGGAAGGCTCGATGCGTTGCCGGAGATCGCCGGAGAAGGAAGGGGCGGGGAGGGCTTGGCGATCGAGCTTGCCGTTGGTGGTGAGGGGGAGGGCAGTCAGTTCCACGAAGGCGGCGGGCACCATGTAGTACGGCAGGCGCTCGGCGAGGAATGAGCGGAGCTGCTCGGCAGCGGTGGGAGCTGTGGTTGTTGGTGCGGTGGTGCTGGTGCTGTCGGCGCTGTGTTGGTCAGGGGCTTGGGGAACCCAGTAAGCGATCAGGCGCGGATTCTCAGGATCGTCATGGCGCAGCAGGATGACCGCCTGGGCGACGGCGGGGTGGCTCAGCAGGGTTGCTTCGACCTCGCCGGGTACTATGCGCAGGCCGCGCAGCTTGATCTGATGGTCTTTACGACCTAGATACTCAAGGCACCCATCTGCACGCATGCGACCCAAGTCTCCTGTGCAGTAGATCCGCTTATCTTCTTCTTCAGGATCATTCAGGAATGCTGCTAATGTAAGATCTGGACTTTTCCAATACCCTGGCGCGAGATAGCAACTTCTGACTGCGATCTCTCCGATGCAACCAATATCAACCTCCTGAGCCATATCATCGAGTAAGAGAATCTTCATATCCTCAACTGCATAGCCGATAGGGACGATACTACCAGCAATCGGAGTTTCTCTGCCAATAAAGTATTGCCTTACAATGCCACATTCTGTTGCACCCAGCCCGTTGACAAGCGTACAGCTAGAAGGAAAGTGCTGTTGATAGAATTCTATGTCTCTTATCGATGCTCGATCGCCCTCTAAGCGAATATAGCGCAGTTTAGAGAAGTGCTTTCCCTCAACCGCTAGCTGTCGGAAAATTGATGGAACAGAGTGGTATATAGTAACCTCTTCCCTAATGATCCAATCGGCTAATTCCTCTAGCCCATCCTCAAGAAGATCATATGGAAGGACAGTAGCTCCATTGAGGAGTGCGCAAAAAAGGCTCGACACTGAGCCGCTGAAACTGCAAGATTGGAGAAGAGTGAGTTTATCATCTCCACAGATTTGCAAGTTCCTCGTGTAACGCATGATATTGTGAAGCACGTTTCGATGCGTATCCACAACTCCTTTAGGTCTTCCAGTGGAGCCAGAGGTAAAGAAGATGTAGGCTAAATCATTCGGGGATGGCGAGGAACTGAGATTTTGGGTTGAAATATGGGAATCTATAGCGTTGAGATTGAGAATGCTACCTCCAGCCAGATCTAACTCATTGGCTAATGATAAGTTGTGATGGTTAGTTACAATCAACCGAGGTTGCGCATCCTCAATCATGGTACTGAGCCTAGCCTTGGGGTAGAAAGGATCGAGAGGCAGATAAAACTTACAAGCCTTCAAAACCCCAATTATTGCGGCTATCATTTCTATCCCCTGATTTAACAAGAGTGCTATTGGCTCATTCTTCTGAGCACACCTAGCTAGAATGGCCCTGCTGATGCGATTAGCAAGGCAATTCAGTTCCCTATAGGTAAGTTGATCTGTCTGCGACTTGACGGCTAGCTTATCGGGATAGCTAGATACTTGCTTCTCGAATCGCTCTGGAATTGATTGCTCAGTTTCTGATTTATCAAAATCTGAAACGAAACAAGGCTCTGTCATAATGAATGAAATGACCTGGGTTGGTGATGCTGATGCCAATGGCGTGCAATGTCGAGACGCCGACACAACCAGACTCGATCGCGACCTAACACATATTCTAGGAATTGAGCCAGTGCTTTAATCCTCCCTGGCCTGCCAACCAAACGGCAATGTAGTCCCACACTCATCATTTTTGGACTAGTTGTTCCTTCCTCATACAAAGTATCAAAGGCATCGCGTAGATAGCTGAAAAACTGATCTCCACAATTCAAGCCTGGACTTGTAGCGAAACGCATGTCGTTGGCATCAAGGGTATAAGGAACAATTAAATGAGGTTTGCCATAATCATAAACCCAATAGGGCAAGTCGTCCGCATAACTATCGGCTGAATAGAGAAAATCACCTTCTTCGATTGCTAATCGTAGGGTGTTAGGACTGGTTCGCCCCTGATACCATCCCAAGGGGGGGCTGCCAGTAACTCGCCTGTGAATAGCGATCGCTTTCTTGATGTGTTCACGCTCGATTTCTTCGGGGATATACTGATAGTCGATCCAGCGATAACCGTGACTAGCGATTTCCCAGTCCGCCTCAATCATCGCCGCCACTGCATCTAGGTTGCGCTCCAACGCCATCGCTACGCCGTAAACGGTAGTGGGTATGCCCAAGGTCGTAAATAATCGCCAAAGCCGCCAAAAACCCGCCCGACTGCCGTACTCATAGATGGACTCCATGTTCAGGTGCCGGACATCTTGTAGAGCAGAAGCACCGACAATTTCGGATAAGAAGGCTTCTGAAGCGGAATCCCCATGCAGAATGCAACTTTCTCCGCCTTCCTCATAATTAATCACAAACTGGACAGCCAGACGCGCCCCATTCGGCCAAAGGGGATCGGGTGGATTGCGACCGTAACCGACCAAATCTCGCGGATAATCACTCATTTCTTAGCTCATGCTCCAATTGCCTAGACTATCATATTCATTAACTAATGGTTCACCATTCTTTGACTGTTCTACTTCTCCATGGGGTTTAGATAGGGCGAGGAATTCTTCCACACGATTGGCTCTGGTTTTCCAGTGAGCATATGCAAGTCACGTGGGGCTCGTGGGAAACATCAATACTTGTGCTTTCAAGAGTGCGCTTTTCTTCAAGGGTAATGGCTTGATCGAAGGCGATTAAATCTGCGCCAGGGATGTCCCCTGCCTTATCGGTGGGTTCGAAAGACTGAACCATCTTGAAAGTAGAATCGCTGTTTGGGGCCGTGGTATTGGCGACAATACGTACCAATTTATTCGGGTAAGCGATGCTTATCTTGACCATTAAAGGCATAACCCAGGTTACGTCAACGCTTCGGACAGCCTCTTGTCCCTGCATTCGCAACATGTGTCTTTGCAGTTGAGGACTAGCCACGCCTAGAGCGCACTAACTGTGCAGTTCCCAGCCAGTTTCCGATACTCCAGGTCGATCGGGAACCAAGTGATCTTCTGTTCCGAAAGTTTCATTATGGACGAATGCTAGATGAGCCATATCACGAACGCTTTCCATTATCCGCATTCCTGTACATCGCCAAGTCTCGGAAGGTTCATCAATGGTACGATAGCAAGGATTTGCGGTCTCCTCAGTACTTGGAATGCCAATAAGCGGTGCATCGGTTAAACAAAGCCTAATCCATCCATTGCGCTCGTCGAAGGGATAGGCGTCCACAAGACCAATGGCGGAATTTGCACCATGTTTGACTTGGGAAATCTTCACGCATTTTCCCTTGCGGTTAGATTGCTATAGATGATCGAGACAAGCTGGATCTGTCCCGATGACATGACCCAGAGAGTAATTTGCAGAACGACGGCATCAGTGTTCTTCAGTAACAGCCGGCTTTCCCTCTTGATCTAACCATGACGTGGACCCCGGAAACTGAACCAGTCCTTATGAGAGCTTCCCTACCGGCCAGACTTGGCCAGGAGAAGCCCCATGAAACGCAAGCGCCACACCCCCGAGCAGATCATCCGCAAGCTGCGCACCG
>JBATEO010000030.1:0-2506 GCA_049664045.1 Prochlorococcaceae cyanobacterium | reverse complement strand
AACCTGCTGCTGGGCCGCCTGCCCGTCGCCGCCCTGCCGGCGGTGTTCGGCTCCGGCGGCGACCAGGGCGCCGATCCGGCGGCGGCGCGCGAACGCTTCACCACCCTGGCGGCCGCGATGGCCGCTTCGCCCGAGCGGGTGGCGGCCGGGGCCCTGGCGATCGCCATCGAAACCATGGCCGGCGCCATCCGGCGCATCTCCATCCAGCGCGGCCACGACCTGCGCGGTGCCCTGCTGGTGAGCTTCGGCGGCGCCGGCGGCCAGCACGCCTGCCGCCTGGCCGAGGCCCTGGGGGTGAGCCAGGTGCTGCTCCATCCCCTGGCCGGCGTGCTCTCCGCCTACGGCATCGGCCGCGCCGAGCAGCGCCTGCTGCTGGAGCGCTCCCCCCGCCTGCCCCTCAGTCCGACTGTGCTGGCGGAGCTGCGTCGGATGGCCGAGGCGCTCGCCGAACGCGCCAGGGCCGATCTGCGGCGGGCCGGCGACCTGGCGGCCGGGGAGCAGGGCCGCGTGTGGTGGCGGCTGGAGCTGCGCTTCAGCGGCAGCGAGCAGGGGCTGGTGGTGGCCTGGGAGCCGCCTGCCAAGGGCCGGGCTGCCCGGCACGACGACGAGCTGGAGCGGCTGCTGGAGTCCTTCGGCGAAAGTCACCAGCAGCGCTTCGGCTACCGGCCGGCCCTGACGGCCGCCGATCTGGTGGTGGAGCGCCTGCTGGTGGAGCTGGCCGAACCTCTGCACCCGCCGCCCGTGGCCCGGATCAGCGAGGACGCCCGCGGTGAGGGCGGCGAGGGCGGTGAGGGCGGTGAGGGCGGTGAGGGGGCCAGCGTGCCCGTGTGGCTGGACGCGGAGCGGGGCCCCGAGCCGGTGCCCTTGTGGCGCCGTTCGCAGCTGCGGCCCGGCCAGGAGCTGCAGGGGCCGGCCCTGGTGCTCGACCCCACCAGCACCACCCTGCTGGAGCCCCACTGGAGCGGCCGGGTGCTGGAGGACGGCGCCCTGCTGCTGCGCCACCAGCCCCCGGAAGCCGCCCTCGCCTCTGAAACCGCCACCGCCGCGGCCGCCGCCGCCGCCACCGCTCTCGGACGCGATGCCGATCCTGCGGCTGCGGCCCATGGGCGCCCCGACCCCACCCTGCTGGAGCTCTACAACCACCGCTTCTCGGCCATCGCCGAGCAGATGGGGGTGCAGCTGCAGCAGAGCGCCCGCTCGGTGAACATCCGCGAGCGGCTTGATTTCTCCTGCGCCGTGTTCGACGGCCGCGGCCGGCTGGTGGCCAACGCCCCCCACATCCCGGTGCACCTGGGGTCGATGGGCGAGAGCATCGCCGCCCTGCTGGCCGCCATCGCCGCCGGCCGCCGGCCGCCCCTGGGCCCCGGCGACGTGGTGCTCTCCAACAACCCCTACGACGGCGGCACCCACCTGCCCGACATCACCGCGATCACGCCGGTGTTCGTGGCTGAGGCGCCCCTCTTCTACGTGGCCAGCCGCGGCCATCACGCCGATGTGGGCGGCATCACCCCCGGCTCGATGCCGGCCTTCAGCCGGCGCATCGAGGAGGAGGGCCTGCTGCTCGACAACGTCTCCTTCCTGCGCGCCGGCCGCCTCGACGAGCAGGCCTGGCTGGAGCGCTTCGCCGAGGGCGAGCATCCGGTGCGCGATCCGGCCCAGCTGCTGGCCGATCTCAAGGCCCAGGCGGCGGCCAACCGCCTCGGCGAGCGGGAGCTGCGGCGGCTGCTGGGGCAGGCGGGCCGGGCCGAGGTGGAGGCCTACATGGGCCATGTGCAGGCCAACGCCGCCGAGGCGGTGCGCCGCACGATCGAGCGCCTCCAGCCAGGCAGCGCCAGCGTGGAGCTCGATGACGGCAGCCGCATCCGCGTGGCCGTGAGCTTCGACCGCGGCCGCCGCCGGGCCCGCATCGACTTCAGCGGCACCTCCCCCCAGCAGGACGGCAACCACAACGCCCCCCTGGCGATCACCAAGGCTGTGGTGCTCTACGTGTTCCGCTGCCTGGTGGGGGAGGACATCCCGCTGAACGCCGGCTGCTTCGAGCCCCTGGAGCTGGTGGTGCCGGAGGGCTCGCTGCTGCGGCCGCGGCCGCCGGCGGCGGTGGTGGCCGGCAACGTGGAGACCTCCCAGGCCCTGGCCAATGCTCTGTTTGCGGCGCTGGGGGTGCAGGCGGCGGCCCAGGGCACGATGAACAACCTCAGCTTCGGCACTGACCGCTTCCAGTACTACGAGACGATCTGCGGCGGCAGCGGCGCCGGCCGCGATCTCCAGGGCCACGGCTTCGCCGGCGCCTCGGCGGTGCAGACGCACATGACCAACTCGCGCCTCACCGATCCGGAGGTGCTGGAGCAGCGCTTCCCGGTGCGGCTGGAGGCCTTCGCCATCCGCCGCGGCTCCGGCGGGGCGGGCCGCTGGCCCGGCGGCGATGGCGTGGTGCGCCGCCTGCGCTTCCTGGCGCCGATGACGGTGGACCTGCTCACCGGCAGCCGCCGCGTGCCCCCCTTCGGTC
>JBATEO010000029.1:0-38621 GCA_049664045.1 Prochlorococcaceae cyanobacterium | reverse complement strand
GCCATGGTGTGCCCCCAGGCCGGCTCGCATGCAGCGCCGCCACGGCATCCAGCCGCGCCCGCGGGCGCTGGTGGGCTCTGATCGCCCGGTCCAGGAGGGGCTGCTCGAGGCCCTCCACCGCCTGCTCCGGCAGCGCTCCCAGCAGCAGAGCCAGCCCCAGGCGGCTGAGGCCGTGGGGGCCGGTGCTCACCAGACTGTCGCCCGGCCTTCCGTCGGACCGACGGATCACCCCCGCGCGACCCACGGTGCTGCGGGCCAGGGCCCCCAGAGCGGTGACCGCCAGCAGGCGCTGGGCCCCGCTGCTGCAATCACCCCCCAGAAGCAGCCCGCCATGGGGTTCGAGGCAGGTCCGCAGTCCGCAGTACACAGCCTCCACCCAGGACCATGGGGTGCTCCCCGGGGCCACCAGACCCACGGTGAGGCCACAGGCGTCCCGGCAGCCCATCGCCGCCAGGTCAGACAGATTCGCGGCCGCCGCGCGCCAGCCCACATCGAAGCCGCTGGTGCTGGCGTCACTGAAGTGCACCCCCTCCACCAGCACATCGGTGTTCACCACCAGCGGGCCGGACAGATCGACCAGGGCGGCGTCATCCGCGAACTGGCCAGGCGGCGCGAAGGCGGCCAGCCGCTCGATCAGCTCCCACTCGCCCAGGTCGGCGAGACTGGGGTCCTCAGCCGGGGTCATCAGCCAGGGTGATCTCCAGGGTCATTCAGCCATGGGGCTGGAGATTGCCGGCGCCGTCGATCACCGTCGCCTTGACGATGGCGTCATCGACACCCAGCTCGCCGAGCACGTCGAAGCCATCCACCACGTAGCCGAAGGCGGCATAGCGGCCGTCCACCAGGTTCAAACCCGCTGGGGTGAGTTCCGGCTCGTAGAGGAAGAAGAAGAACTGCGACGAGCCGTCATCGAGCCGCTCGTCGGAGTGGGCCCAGCCCAGCGTGCCGAAGGTGGCGAAGGGCAGTATGGGGGTGGCCTTGTAGCGGCCCAGATCCTCGAAGGTCTGGTTGTAGAAGGGCGCGGCCTCCCCAGGCACCCGGATCTCCAGCGGCACCTTGCGTTCCTGGCCGCTCCTGGGATCCACGTAACCCTGCTCAGGCCCCTTGGGATCGCCGGTCTGGAGCACGTAGAAATCCTCGGCCCGGATGAAGGGCAGCCCGTCGTAGAAGCCCCTCTGCACCAGATCCACGAAGGCGCCGGCCGTCAGCGGGGCGTTGTAGCCGTCCACCACGGTGGTGATGTCGCCCTTGGTGGTGGAGACCAGCACGGTGGCGCGGCCGAGCAGCCGGGGCAGGCCGTCAAAGTCGGGCGGAATGGTGAAGGGGAAGTCGCCCACCAGCAGCGCCTCGGCCTCGCCGATGCTGGCGAGGGCGCTGCGGCGGGCACTCAGGAATGCCTCCCGCTGCTGCGCTCCGGCGGCCGTGGCCATCTCCTGAAACTGGACTTCCAGGTTCTCCAGGAGGGCTGCGGCCCGCTCCTGGTCGGCGGGCTGGAAGTCGTCGAGGATGCCGTTGCGGTTGCTGCTCAGCAGCGACTGGGTGCGGCGCACGGTGTTGGCCAGGGCCGTCCAGCGCTTGGCCCGCAGGTCGTCGCTGGTGTCCTCGAGGCGGTGCTGCAGATCTTGCAGCCGTGGCGCGTTCACCGGCAGGGCGTTGCGCAGAATCGCGGCCGGGTCCTTCACGGCGTTGCCCTCCGGGAGCGCCGCGCGGGCGGCGGGGGCCAGCACGAGCAGGGCCAGCAGCAGGGCCAGGGCCCCCCGGCTGAAACCTGTCAGCAGCCGGGTCAGCCAGGGAGCCAGGCCGAAGCCGCCGAGGCGGATGGCGTCGAGGCGGAAGGCGAGGGGGAATGGGGCGAGGCGGAATGGGCCGTGTGCCATGGCCATGGATCCTCTCTGGCCGGACTTTGGCACAGCTCCCCGGTGGTGGCCCGGCATCTTCACGATGGCTTGCTGTAGCCAGCCGTACAATCCGCCCGGTCCGCATCGCCGGGATGATCTCCAGCAACGACTTCCGTACCGGTACCTCGATCGAGCTGGATGGGCAGGTCTGGCGAGTCGTTGAATTCCTGCATGTGAAGCCGGGCAAGGGCTCGGCCTTCGTGCGCACCAAGCTGAAGGCCGTGCAGAGCGGCAACACGGTAGAGAAGACCTTCCGGGCCGGCGAGACGGTGCCGCAGGCCCTGCTCGAGAAGAGCACCCTTCAGCACACCTACATGGAAGGGGACGAGTACGTGTTCATGGACATGGGCAGCTACGAGGAAACCCGCCTCAGCGCCGCCCAAATCGGTGACGGCCGCAAGTACCTCAAGGAGGGCATGGAGGTGAACGTGCTCTCCTGGAACGGCAGGCCTCTGGAGGTGGAGCTGCCCAACTCGGTGGTGCTGGAGATCACCCAGACCGATCCGGGCGTGAAGGGCGACACCGCCACCGGCGGCACCAAGCCGGCGATCGTGGAGACCGGCGCCCAGGTGATGGTGCCGCTGTTCCTGTCCGTGGGCGACAGGATCAAGATCGACACCCGCAGCGATTCCTATCTGGGGCGGGAGAACTGATCGCCATGCAGCTCGACCACGATCAGCTTCAGGCGCTCCTGTCTCTGCTGGGTGAGAGCGACATCCAGGAGTTCAAGCTCGAAGGCGACGATTTCCGCCTCGAAGTCCGCCGCAACCTTCCCGCGCCCTCTGCCCTGGTGCAGCTGCCGCACCCCGCGGCGGCGCTACCTCCGATGCCCCCCGCTCAGGCGCCTGCCGCGGCGATGCAGGAGGTGCCCTCCGCCCCCCCGCCGGCCGCTGCCGCCAGCCGCGGCGACCTGATTGAGATCACCGCCCCGATGGTGGCCACCTTCTACCGCGCCCCGGCTCCGGGTGAGCCCTCGTTCGTGGAGCTGGGCACCCGCATCCGGGAGGGGCAGACGGTGTGCATCCTCGAGGCGATGAAGCTGATGAACGAACTCGAGGCCGAAGTGAGCGGTGAGGTGGTGGAGATCCTGGTGGAGAACGGCACGCCGGTGGAGTTCGGCCAGGTGCTGATGCGCGTCAAGCCCGGCTGAGGTCGGCTTCAGCCCAGCTTCCCCTCTCAGCCCAGCTTCCCCCTCTCAGCCCAGCTCCCAGGCCGTTTCGATCGCGGCCGCCATGCTCAGGGGCCTGGCGATGCCCCGTCCGGCGATGTCGAAGCCTGTGCCGTGGTCGGGAGAGGTGCGCAGGAAGGGCAGCCCCAGGGTGGTGTTCACGGCGGCGTCGAAGGCCAGCAGTTTCACCGGTATCAGGCCCTGGTCGTGGTACAGGGCCAGGTAGCCATCGGGTCCGGGGCCCTGCCCCCGCCAGGCGGCCGCCGCATCCAGCCAGCAGCTGTCCGGCGGCCGGGGCCCCTCCACGTGCACCCCGGGGTGGTCGGCCCGCCAGGCCTCCAGGCAGCCCTCGAGCCAGTCGCGCTCTTCACGGCCCAGCCCGCCGGCTTCGCCGGCATGGGGGTTGAGGGCGGCCACCACCAGACGGGGCTCGGGGTTGAAGCGCCGGCAGAAGGCCAGCAGCAGATCGAGCTTGCGCCGCACCAGCTCCGCGTTGAGCTGACCCGGCACCGCGGCCAGGGGGATGTGGGTGGTGGCCAGCAGCGTGTTGAGGCGCCAGGTGCCGCCGGGGGCGCGGGCGGTGAACAGCATGGCGGCCTCGCCGGTGCCGCTCAGCTCCGCCAGCCGTTCCGTCTGGCCCGGGTAGTGATGGCCGGCCGCGTGCCAGCTGGCCTTGGCCACCGGGGCCGTGATCAGGGCCCGGCAACTCCCCGCCAGCACCAGGCCGGCGGCCGCCTCCAGCCAGGCGAAGCTGGCGGCCCCGGCGGCGGGGCCGCTGTGGCCGGGCTGCACCGGCCGGTCCAGCGGCAGATCGAGGATCTCCAGATCGGCGGGATCGCGCAGCGGTGCATCGCTGAGGCGCCGCAGTTCGGCATGGCTGGCCTCCAGCCAGCGTCGGCAGCCCACCAGCACCGGCTCCAGCCCCTCGGGCAGGGGGCCTGCCAGGGCCTTGAGCACCACTTCGGCGCCGATGCCCGCGGGATCTCCCATGGCGATGGCCAGGCGCCGGTAGATCGAGTTGGATGGATCGCTGGTGCCGCTGCTGCCCATGCTGCGCTGGTTGTTGCTGTTGGGGTTGGTGTGGGGTCTTGGCACCGGGATCAGCCGCGGCTGGATCGAGCTGCGCTGGGGCCGGATGCTTCAGGATCTGGGACTCCCCTTCGTGGCCGATCCTGATCCTGCCGACTGCCCGCCGGCGGGCGAGCCGTCCTCGGGCGGGCCATCGGCCGGGGCCTCCTCCTCCCTCAGGCAGGCCGGCAGTCCTTCTCGGAAGCTGGGGTAGCGGAGCCGGTAACCCAGCTCCTCGCAGAGCAGTCGGTTGCTGGCCCGCCGGTTCTCGGCCCAGAAGCTGCGCGCCATCGGGCTGAGCTCGGCTTCGATGGCGGCGTAGCGCTCCAGCGCAGGCAGCTTGAGGCCGAGCAGATGGCAGGCGAAGCCGAGGATCTCGCTGGAGGGGCAGGGACAGTCGTCGGTGATGTTGAGCAGCGCCGGCCGCAGGCCGGCCGGCAGAGACAGGCAGTGCAGCAGGGTGCCGACGATGTCGTCGACGTGGACGCGCGAAAACACCTGGCCGGGCTTGTGGATCAGCCGGCTGCGCCCAGCCCGCAGACTCTCGAAGGGACTGCGTCCCGGCCCGTAGATCGCCGGCAGGCGCAGGATCTGCACCGGCAGACCGCTCTCCCGCCAGGCCTGTTCCGCCTCCAGCCGGGCCCGGCTGCGGCCGGGCCGGGGATTGGGCGGCGCAGTCTCATCGACCCAGGCTCCCCCGGTGTCGCCGTACACGCCCGTGGTGGAGAGGTACCCCAGCCACTGCAGCGGCAGCTCCCGCAGCAGCGGGCCCAGGCAACGCAGGGTCGGATCCCCCGGCCCGCCGTCCGGGGGGGCGGTGACCAGCACATGGCTCACGCCTGCCAGGGCTGCGGCAGCGGGGAGCGTGGGCGCGCCGCTGTCGAACACCAGCCACTCCAGCTGCGCTGGCGAGGCGCTGCCCGACCTGGGCGGGAGAGGCTGCCGGCTGGTGAGCAGCACCGGCATGGCCTGCCGCAGAGCGGCGCGGGCGAAGCGCCGGCCCGTGTATCCCCCGCCCACCACCAGCAGGCGGCCCGCAGGCTTGACATCCACGCTCGGCATCAGTACACCTGTACCATTCGTGTCCTGACGATGCCCCGCCCCCGCCACTCATCCCCGGTGTTCGCCACGTCCGTGCTCTGCATCCGTGCGCCGCAGCGCCGTCCATCGCCCCGCTGCCTGCCCGGCACGCCCGACTCCGCGTCCATTGCCGTGACCAACCGCCTTGCGGCCGCCATGCCCGTCGCCAAGGTCCTGCACCAGCGTTCGCCCCAGCCTGCCGCAGGGGTGGCTGCGGTGGCGGCCCGTCCACCGGGGCTGGTCACCGCCCTGGCGGTGGGTAGCCTGGTGATGCTGGCGGCCCTGCTGGCGCCGGAGCAGCCTCAGGATCAGGCCGCCATCTGCCAGCGCCACAACGGCTCGGTGGCCTGCCGGGTCTGGTGAGGATCCGCCCACTGCAACAGCCGGACCGCCAGCTGCAGATCTCCCTCCAGCCAGGCGCGGATCGCCATGGCCCGGCGCGGGTCGTAGAAGCTCTGGCGCCTGTACCAGACGAACACATCTCCATCCCCCTTGTGGCCGTTGCAGGCCAGGCAGGCGGGAACGCAGTTCTCGGTGACGCTCGATCCACCCCGGCTCTGGGGATGCACGTGGTCGATCGATTCGGAGCGTTCGCCGCAGTACACGCAGGTCTGGCCGGTGAGTTCGTGCAGGGATCGGCGCCAGCGCCGGTGTTTGAGCTTGGGACAGAGGTCCTCGAGGGACACGGCGTTGAACGACTGGCTCTGCACCCCAGCGCGGTGCGAACCCCCATCCCTGGCCTGCATGCGCGTGGCTCGGTTGGCACAGTTATGCCGCATGAGAAGCGGTGGCACTGTGTCCGGGGCTGCAATCAGGCCTCTCCGTTGCCGCCTGCGTCTGGGTGCGAGCGGGAGCATCGAGGTGATCAGCCCGTTCGATGCCGTCACCCAGGCCCAGCTGCGCGCCATCCGGCCGCGGGGCCAGTGGAATGGCCAGCGGCGCTGCTGGGATTTCCCCCTTGAAGCCGCAGGGGCCTTGTGCCGCACCCTGGCCGACCGCTTTCCGGTGGAACCGGAACTGGCTCAGTGGCTCAGCTGGCTGCAGCAGCCCCTGCCGCCCCTGCCGCCCCATCGCCTGCTCGTGGAGGCCGCGGCCCTGGGCGAGCCGCTGGCGGATGGCCGCGGCCTGTTCGCCCACCAGCGGGCGGCGGCCCGCTGGCTGCTGGCCCGGCGAGGTGCTGTGCTGGCCGATCCCATGGGCCTGGGCAAGACCCTCTCCGCCCTTGCGGCTGCCAGGGCGATGGTGCGCCTGGCGGACTGCCGCGTGGTGGTGCTGGCGCCGGTGGGGCTCCACGACCACTGGCGCAGCGAGGCCCTGGCCCTGGGGCTGCGGCTGGAGATCCACAGCTGGGCGCGTCTGCCGGAGTCCCTGCCGCCTGCCGGCACCGTGCTGATCGCCGATGAGGCCCATTACGCCCAGAACGCGCACACGGCCCGGTCCAGGGGACTGCTGCGCCTGGCCCGGCATCCGCGGCTCCGGGCCGCCTGGCTGCTCACGGGCACGCCGATGAAGAACGGTCGGCCGGCCCAGCTCTATCCCTTGCTGGCCGCCATCGACCACCCCCTGGCCCGGGACCGGCGTGCCTTCGAGGAGCAGTTCTGTCAGGGGCACTGGTGCGAGCGCGGGGGCCGGCGCATCTGGCAGGCCAACGGCGCCAGCAACCTCGCCGAGCTGCAGCGCCTCATCCGTCCGCTGGTGCTGCACCGCCGCAAGCAGGACTGCCTCGATCTGCCCCCCAAGCACCGACTGCTGCAGTCGGTGGAGCTCGACGCCGGCGAGGCGCGCGGGTTCGAGCATCAGCTCCAGCGCCGGGTGGCCGACTACCGCGCCCGTGCCGAGCGGGGGGAGGTGCGCCGGGATGCGGAGGTGCTGGCGGTGCTCACCGCCCTGCGCCGCATCGGCTCCGACTACAAGCTCCCGGCGGCACGGTCTCTCGTGCGCCGCCTGCTGGAGCAGCGGCAGGCGGTGGTGGTCTTCACCGCCTTCGTGTCCACCGCCCGCCTGTTGCAGCACGATCTCGGCGTCGGTGCCCTGCTCACCGGAGCGGTGCCCGTGCCCGAGCGCCAGCGGCTGGTGGAGCGCTTCCAGGCCGGTGCCACGCCGCTGCTGATCGCCACCTACGGCACGGGCGGCCTCGGCTTCACGCTCCACCGCGCCCGTCATGTGCTGCTGATCGAGCGGCCCTGGACGCCCGGCGATGCCGAGCAGGCGGAGGACCGCTGCCACCGCATCGGCATGGGCGGCAGCCTTACCAGCCACTGGCTGCAGCTGGGGGTGGCCGATCAGCTGGTGGATGGTCTGATCGCCAGCAAGGCCGAGCGCATCGCCCTCACCCTGCAGCGCGGCGAGACGCGGCTGCGGCGCCGGGGGATCACGGCGATGGTGCGGGAGGTGCTGCGGGAGTGGTGAGCGGGACGCCCTCGCAGATCCCCCGGCGCACGTTCAGGTCGCTGCGCAGCTGTTCGTCCACCTGCTCCGCGGGAAGCCTGCCGGCCAGACGCAGGGCCTCGCCCAGATCCGCACAGGCGGCCTCATCGTCTCCGGCCAGGCTGTGGAGCAGATAGCGGTCGTTGCGCGGGCCAGGATCGTCGGGAAAGGCTTTCACCACCTCGTTGCAGAGGGTGATCTGCTCCTGGAGCCGATCCAGCGTCACGTTGCGCAGGCAGTCGTCGCTGCGCACTCCCTCGTCCTGGGGCAGGGGCTGCTCACTGCAGCCGGCCAGCGCCAGGCTGACCAGCAGCAGGGGCCCGACCAGGCGGGCCGGCCAGGGGTCAGTAGCCGTTGCGCTCGCCACGGGTCACCGGGCTGCCGGCCGTCTGGGGAGCGGTGTCCGTGTCCTCACGGCGGAACAGATCACCCAGGTGCATGCCGCAGTTGGGGAAGGTGTCAGGACTCTGCACCACCGCCTCGGTGATCATCACGGCCGCGTGCTGCGGGGAGGTGCGAAACAGCCCGTCGCCCTGGCGCTTGATCACCTCGTAGGCCGCATCCCAGCTCACCTGGTGAGTGTTGCCGGTGCCGCGCATGAAGCAGTAGATCTGCGCTCCTCGCCCTCCCGGGGTTGAGATCGCAACAGGCACCACGCCGCCGTCCTGGGCGGCGGCGGCCAGGGGCGCCATGGCGCCGGCGATCAGCGCCAGGCGCAGTCCCCAGGGCCGCAGCCCGGCGGGCAGAGACCACCTCGGATCGGCCATGGCTCCTCGTGCACACGCGAGCGTCACGGTATCGATCCCCCTGGGCCGCGTCGAGATGGTCCGCGGCCTGAAGTGGCCGGACTGAACAGGAGAGCGGCTTGGATCCTCGGTCAGCCGGGGGGTTGGGCGACCGGCAGCACCAGCCGCAGCACGAGGGGCAGCACGATCAGCACGGTGATCAGACGCACGGCGTGCAGCACGGCCACGGCCGCTCCGACCCCGAATTCGGCTCCGGCCAGGCTCATGCCGCTGATCGCGCCGGGAGCCGAGCCCAGCAGCGCGACCACCGGATCCATGCCGAGCAGACGGCTGCAGATCAGGGCCACCGCCAGGCCGGCCAGGATGAGGGTGCCGGTGATCAGCAGCGCCGGCCGCCACAGCTGGCGCAGCTCCATCAGCGCCGCCGCGGTGATGCTGGTGCCGATGACGGTGCCGATGGCGATCTCCAGCACCGTGCGGGTGCCCTGGGGCCACTGGGCCGGCTCCAGGCGGCCCGTGGCGCTCACCAGTCCCGCTGCCAGCAGCGCGCCTGCCAGGGGCGCTGCTGGCAGGCCGGTTCGCAGAGCCAGCACACCACCGCCCGCCCCCGCCAGGGCGAACAGCAGCAGGGTCCAGGGGGCAGCCATCCCGCCATCATCGCCAGCGGCGTGCGTTCACGGCTTGGCCAGCCTGCGCGGATGTGCTGTCATCGGCGTCACGGCACCGATTCGATGACCTCCGCATCCGTTTCCTTCCGCATCACCCGCAGCACCGAGGATCTGGCCCACACCACCCACGCTCTCTCGCTGCGGCTGGTGAAGCTCGAGCAGCGACTCGAGGCTCTCGAACTGCAGATCCAGCATGCTCTGGAACGGCGTGATCAGCGTGATCCCCTGGAGCTGAACAGCCTCGAGAACGTGGAGCGGTTGCTTCACGACTGCCGCTCCCTGCTTGGCCTGGATGGGGATTCCTCCCCGGAAGCGGCTAGCGGTTCAGCATCGCATTCAGACGACGGAATCGAATCCGGCGCTGTGGATGTGCTGCCCATGGACAGCCCGGAGGAGCTTGCGGCCTGACCGCCCCGTGCCCTGCAGAGGCCTCGCTCAAGGCCGTTGTGGGTGTCAAAATGGGAAGAAAGTGAGCTCATGGCTTTCCCCAGCCCCGCACACGCCAATACCCCCCAGTCCACGCCTCAGTCCACGCCCCCCGCTTCCCCGTCATCACTCCCCACCAGCGCCGCAACTGCCACTGCTCTGGTCAACGGTCTGCCTCGCGGAGGTCATCACCACGCCGGTGCGGGTCCGGCATCTAGACCCTTCCCTCCACAGCAGGCGCGCGGCTGCGAAGGTGAGCATCAGCTCGAGAAGCTCCAGTTCGCCCTTGCGGTAGCCCTCACCCGCGGTGACCGCGATCGGGAACAGTGCCTCCGTGAGCAGATCGCGGCCCTCGGCGGCAACGGCGAGGAGCCGGGCACCTGACCATCGCTCGGCCTGGTTTCGCCCGCCGGCCGGGAGGAGCAGTCGCCCGTCACCAGTGGCAAGGCCATCTCTCAAGACCATCCCTGCAGATCCTGATCCAAAGGGAGACGTTGAGGTGTTCTGGGAGGGGTTCTGGGCTGGATGCTGAACGCGGATAGGGCTTAACGCTGATAGGATTGAGTTGGTTCGTCGATTACGCTGCGGCCTCAAGGCGGGCTACTTCATTCGCTGCTTCCCGGCTCCCGATCGATACGGTCTTCCGTACTTTCATCAGGGTCGGTTTCCTTGGATCATTGCCTTCAGGGTCATTTTCCCGGGTCTGACATCCTCAACATCGCTTCCTGAGCACTCGCCTGCCGGGTCAGTCGTTCATCCAACGGCTGTAACCTGGGCATCCGACTCGGGTGCCCGCTTGGGTTCCACGCCCGCCGTGAATCAGGGCCCTCCGGATTACAGCCAGCCTGAACCTCGACGTCCATCGAGTTCACACTGCTGAACCAAGTCTGTCCTGCACCCTGCAGACGATTTGTCCGATGTTCAGCCACAGCTCCTGATCCGCACGTCTGCTCCTCACCATCCTCAGAACCCAATACACCAGAGGGTCTGCAGGTCACCTTTCCCCATCCATGACGGCAACACTGCCCGCCAAGCCCCGTCTCGCGGTGCTCCACACCCCGGCCAGCAAAGACGCCGACCCCAAGGTGCAACTGCGTAGCCGCATCGCCAAGCTTGAACGGGAAGCCCGGCTGGCTGCTGATGCCGGCGCGATCGAGACGTCGGCCCGGGTCATCCTGCAGGCGCTCGACTGCGAGCGACGTCTGGCCGCCATCGGGCCTCAGGTGCTGCAGGTGATCAAGCCGAGGAACTGAGCAGCTCTCCCCAGGTCACTGTCCGTGCCTCACGGCAGCGCGGTGATCCCTCTTGGGCTGCCTCGGACTGCCACACTCGGTCTGCAGCAGACAACTGCCAGTTTCCGGCACTGACCAGCACGGGGTGACCTGGCAGGCCTGAGGTGGCGGTTGATTGAAGCGGGTGACCGGACTCGAACCGGCGACGTTCAGCTTGGGAAGCTGACATTCTACCACTGAATTACACCCGCATCGAATAAGGAACTGCCGTCTGGCAGTTCCTTATGGCCGAAGCCTAGCCCGCCAGGGCGGCGGCACACGCGGCCACGCCGGCGCCCGGGGTGCCTTTGTGCAGCCCCAGGCCCTCCAGGGTGGCCTCGATCGAGGCCACCGCCGTGAGCACGTCGCGGTCGCACACGAAGCCCAGGTGGCCGATGCGGAACACCTTGCCCTTGAGATGATCCTGGCCCCCCGCCAGCAGGATCTGGAAACGCTCCTTCACCTGCTTGCGCAGGGTCTCGGCGTCGATGCCCTCGGGAGCCACGGCGGTGATCGCCGGGCTGCCGTGGCCTTCGGCGGCATACAAGGGCAGGCCCATGGCGGTCATGCCGGCCTGGGTGGCGGCGCGGTGGCGGGCATGGCGGGCGAAGATCGCCTCCAGGCCCTCGGCCTGCATCATCTCCAGCGCGGCTTCCAGGGCGAAGTAGAGGTTCACCGCCGGGGTGAAGGGGTTGCTGTCAGCCTGGGCCGATTTGCGGTATTTGCCCAGATCCAGATAGAACTTGGGCAGGTCGGAGCGCTCATAGGCGGCCCAGGCCCGCTCGCTCATGGCCACGAAGGACAGGCCCGGCGGCATCATGTAGCCCTTCTGGGATCCTGAGCCGATCACATCGAGGCCCCAGGCGTCCATCGGCACGCTGCAGGCGCCCAGGCTGGTGACGCAGTCAGCGATCGTGAGGGCGGTGCCGTGGGCACGCGCGTGGCCGGCGATGGCCTCCAGGTCGTTGATCACCCCCGTGGAGGTTTCCGAGTGGGTGAGGATCACGGCCTTGATGCTCTTGTCCGTGTCGGCCTCCAGGGCGTTGCGGAAGGCCTCCGGATCCAGGGGCTGGCCCCACTCGGCCTTGATCACCTGCACGTCCAAGCCGTAGGCCCGGGCCACCTTCACCCAGCGCTCGCCGAACTTGCCGTTGTCGCCGCAGAGCACCCGGTCGCCCTTGCTCAGCACGTTGATGATTCCGGCTTCCATGGCGGCGGTGCCGCTGCCGGTGATCACCAGCACGTCACTGCTGGTCTGATGCAGCCATTTCAGCTGCTCGGTGGTGCGCTTGACGATCCTCTGGAAATCTGCGCTGCGGTGCCCGATCGGGTGGCGGCCCATGGCCTGCAGGACGGTTTCCGGCACCGGCGTGGGGCCGGGGATCATCAGGGTGAGCTTGTCCTGCATGGTGGAGGGGACTGGGGCGATGCGGGGTGGAGGAGGACGCGGCCCGGCGGCGTCGCAATCGACCACCATAAAAAACAGCCCCGTCTGTCCCTTCCGGTGTCTCGACGAACCATCCATGGCTGAGACCGGCTTCACCCTGCCGGTGTGGACCGCGGCGGCGGCGCGGGCGGCGTTGCAGGGCCTGCGCGGGGAGCTGGTGGATCTGCAGCAGCCGCTGCGGCTGGATGAGGAGGGCGAGCTCCAGCCGGTTCCGATCGAGGCGGCGGCTCCCCTGGACGGCGGCACCGCCCTGGCCATGGCACGCAGTGATCCCGGTGAGGGCGTGCTGGATCTCACCCGCGGCGTGATGGTGTGGGTGCAGGCGCGCTGGCTGGCCGGAGCGGGCCCCTGGCTGGAGCTGCGGGCCGGTGAGGGGGTGGGCGTGATCGCGGCCAGCGGCGAGGCCTGCCTGTCGGCCTACGCCCGCCAGCTGCTGGAGTGGAACCTCCGCCCCCTAGTGCCGGCCGGCCGCCGCCTGGCCCTGGAGGTGCTCATCCCCGATGGCCGCCGCCTGGCCGAGCGCACCAGCAATGCCGCCTTCGGGGTGGTGGAGGGCCTGGCCCTGATCGGCACCCAGGCCCGGGTGCAGCGCAGCGCGGCGCCCGAGCAGCTCGAGGAGGCGCTGGCGGAACTGCGCAGCCGTGCCGCCAGCGCTGACTTCGGCGGTGACCTGGTGCTGGTGATCGGCGAGAACGGCCTCGACCTGGCGCCCCGGCTGGGTCTCCTCAGCCATCTGCTGCTCAAAGCCGGCAACTGGCTGGGCCCCCTGCTGGTGGCGGCGGCGGCGGCCGGCGTGCGGCGGCTGCTGCTGTTCGGCTACCAGGGCAAGCTGATCAAGCTGGCCGGCGGCATCTTTCACACCCACCACCATCTTGCCGATGGCCGGGCCGAGGTGCTCACCGCCCTGGCGGCCCTGGAGGGTCTCACGGGCGACGATCTGGCGCGGCTCCATGCCGCCGCCAGCGTGGAGGCGGCCTTCGCCGACCTCGATCAGCGCCAGCCGGCCCTGGCGGAGCGGCTGCGCACGCGCATCGCCGCCGCCATCGAGCAGCGCAGCCGCGCCTACCTGATCACTCACGGTCAGCCGGGCCCGATGGATGTGGGGGCGGTGCTGTTCGACCGCAGCCGCCGGGTGCGGGCCAGCGGTCCGGTCGGCGGCCGGCTGCTGACGGCCCTCAGCACTCCCGTCCTGGAGCGGCCGGGGGGTGCCCCCTAGGCTTCAGCGCTGGCCCGCCCATCGCCATGTCCGTGATCGACGCCGCCTCCCAATCGTCCCGCCATCCGGCGATCGTGATCCTGGACTTCGGCTCCCAGTATTCCGAACTGATCGCCCGGCGCGTGCGGGAAACGGAAGTGTTCTCGCTGGTGATCAGCTACACCACAAGTGCCGAGGAGCTCAGGGCCCTCAACCCCAGGGGAATCATCCTCAGCGGTGGCCCCAGCTCGGTGTATGAGCCGGGGGCGCCGGTGTGTGACCCGGGCATCTGGGATCTGGGCATTCCCGTGCTGGGCGTGTGCTACGGCATGCAGCTGATGGTGCAGCAGCTCGGCGGCGTGGTGGTGGCCGCCGGCAAGGCCGAATACGGGAAGGCGCCCATGCACGTGGACGATCCCACCGATCTGCTCACCAACGTCGAGGACGGCTCGACGATGTGGATGAGCCACGGTGACTCGGTGGAGCGCCTGCCCGAGGGCTTCGTGCGCCTGGCCCACACCGACAACACCCCGGAAGCGGCGGTGGCCGACCACGACCGGCGTCTCTACGGCGTGCAGTTTCACCCCGAGGTGGTGCACTCCACCTGCGGCATGGCGATGCTGCGCAACTTCATCTATCACATCTGCGGTTGCGAGGCCGACTGGACCACGGCCGCCTTCATCGATGAGGCCATCGAGGAGGTCCGCCGGCAGGTGGGTGAGCGGCGCGTCCTGCTGGCGCTCTCGGGTGGCGTCGACTCCTCCACCCTCGCCTTTCTGCTGCACCGGGCGATCGGCGATCAGCTCACCTGCATGTTCATCGACCAGGGCTTCATGCGCAAAGGTGAGCCCGAGTTCCTGGTGGAGTTCTTCGACAAGCGCTTCCACATCAATGTCGAATACATCAATGCCCGCGAGCGCTTTATCAACAAGCTCAAAGGCGTCACCGATCCTGAGGAAAAGCGCAAGCTGATCGGCACCGAGTTCATCCGTGTGTTCGAGGAGGAGAGCAAGCGCCTCGGCCCCTTCGACTACCTGGCCCAGGGCACCCTCTACCCTGATGTGATCGAGAGCGCCGGCACCAACGTCGACCCCAAGACCGGTGAGCGGGTGGCGGTGAAGATCAAGAGCCACCACAACGTGGGCGGCCTGCCCAAGGATCTGCAGTTCAAGCTGGTGGAGCCCCTGCGCCGTCTCTTCAAGGACGAGGTGCGGAAGGTGGGACGGTCCCTGGGCCTCCCTGAGGAGATCGTGGGCCGTCACCCCTTCCCCGGACCCGGCCTGGCCATCCGCATCCTGGGCGAGGTCACCGACGACAAGCTGAACATCCTGCGCGACGCCGATCTGATCGTGCGCGAGGAGATCCGCGATGCCGGCCTCTACAACGAGATCTGGCAGGCCTTCGCCGTGCTGCTGCCGGTGCGCAGCGTGGGAGTGATGGGCGACAAGCGCACCTATGCCTTCCCGGTGGTGCTGCGCTGCGTGTCCTCGGAGGACGGCATGACCGCCGACTGGTCGCGGCTCCCCTACGACCTGCTGGAGACCATCTCCAACCGGATCGTCAACGAGGTGCAGGGGGTGAACCGGGTGGTGCTCGACATCACCAGCAAGCCCCCTGGCACGATCGAGTGGGAGTGAGTCTGGGTTCGACGCCGCCGGGGGGGCCGTGGCGGCGCCGGAGGGTGTCCGGTACCTTCAGGGTCCCGGTTCCGTCGTGCCGTGAGTGCCGCCCCCGCGTCATCCAGCGCCCCTGAGCAGCAGCGCCGGCTCCAGCAGGACAGCATCCAGCTGGGCGGCAAGACTGTCTATCTCAATCCCTTCCTCTACTGGCGGCGCTTCGACGCCAACACCGACCGCTGGCTGCGCGAACCAGGTCAGTTGCCGGAGGAGCAGATCGCGGCCAACCGTGGACGCTTCTATCCCGAGCTGGACTGGGGTCTGCTCGAAGAGGAGGAGCGCCTCACCAAGGAGGGCGCGGTGGAGATGTTCCTCAAGAGCCTGGAGCTGATCAGCACCTTCAACCCCGACCTCACCGCCGGCCAACTGCTCGAGGTGGAGCGCAAGATGGCGGTCACCAAGAAGCTGGCCTTCGAACGCTGGGTGAGCCGGTCTCTGAAGCGCCGCGAGCGCGAGCAGATGCGGGAACGGCGCCGCTTCGACCGGGATCGCGCCCTGCGCGCCTGGGGTGAGTGGTTCGCGCTGGATGTCACCCGTCAGGCGCTGGTGCCACTGACCGCCCTGCTGGTGGTGGCTGTGGCCGCTGGCTGGTGGCTGGGTCGTCAGCAGCCGTGCCGCGTGCCTCCGGCTCTGCCGCCGCTCAGCGGCCAGCCTCCGCTGAACTGAGCCGGGCAGGGCAGACTGGATCTTCCTGCCCTGCCCGGCCATGGCCGCCGACCCCCTCGACGCCCTCCGGCTCACCCTGATGCAGGACGTGCTGCCGGTGGGGCTGGCCGTCGTGGAGCGCGTCCGCAAGGGCGGTGCCCGCCAGGTGATGGCGGCCTTCGACGGCAGCAGTGCCGACCCCCTCGGCCAGCTGCGCGAGGAAGGGGAGCCGGCGGCCAGTCGCATGCGTGCCCAGCTGGATCAGGTGAGCCCCGGGCTGGGCAATCCGGTGATGAAGGTGGAGGTGCGCGACGTGGCTGACGCGTCCGCCGCGGATGGGGCCGGCGGCGAACCCGGGGATCCGCTGGAGCTCCACCAACGTCTGGCGGCGATCGCCTCGCGTCTGCGGCAGCTGGAGCAGGCCCTGCTGCCAGAGGTGCCGTCCGGGACAGCGTCCGGGACCTCCGCCGCACCGCGCTAGGGCCCGATGGCGTTCGCTCCCGGGGTGCGCCACAGCGGCATGGGCCGCCAGCCGTTGTGGTTGCTGGCGGTGGTGCTGCTGCTCAGCTCCGCCATGGTCACGCGCCTCGCCTGGCTTCAGCTCCTGCATGGCGCGGAGAACCGCCAGCGGGCCGACGAGAACCGCATCCGCCTGATGCCGCGCAACCCCATCCGCGGCCGGCTGCTGGATCGCCAGGGCCGGGTGCTGGCCACCAGCCGCCTCACCTACAACCTCTATGTGCAGCCCGGTGAGGTGGGCGACGAGGACTGGCCCGCCCTGCGGGACCGCCTGTCCGCCCTGTTGGATCTGCCCTCCGGCCAGCTGGACGGCCAGCGCCGTGCCGGAGCCAATGGCGAGGGCTTCCGCATCCAGCTGGCCGAGGGCCTGCGGCCGGATCAGGTGCTGCGCTTCCGGGAGCAGTCCAGCAGCCTGCCGGGGGCTGAGGTGGACGTGGATGTGCTGCGCAGCTACCCCCATGGCCGCCTCGGCGCCCACGTGCTCGGCTACACCAGCGGCATCACCGAGGAGGAATACGCGCGCCTGCGCGATCAGGGCTACCGCATCCGTGACCGCGTCGGCCGCAGCGGCGTGGAGAAGGTGTACGAGGCCCACCTGCGCGGTGAGTGGGGTGGCCAGCAGGTGGAGGTGAACGCCGCCGGGCAGGTGCAGCGGGTGCTGGGGGAGAAGCCGGCCAGGGCTGGGAAGGACCTGCGCCTCACCCTTGATCTGCCGCTCCAGCAGGCGGCTGAGAAGGCCCTCGACGGCGTGGCCAAAGGGGCGATCGTGGCCATGGATCCGAACACCGGCGCCATCCGGGCCATGGCCAGCCGCCCGGCCTTCGATCCCAACATCTTCTCTCCGGCCCCGAGCATCAGCCAGTGGGCGGCGCTCAACGGCCCCGAGGCCCCGCTGCTCAACCGCGCGCTCCAGGGCTTCCCGCCTGCCAGCACCTTCAAGATCGTCACCAGCCTCGCCGCCCTCGAAAGCGACCGTTACGGCCCCACCTCCACCGAACTCACCACCGCCTCCTACTGCCGGGCCGGCCTCTGCTACCGCGACCACGTGAGCATGGGTCAGCTGGGCTTCCCGATGGCCCTGGCCCTGAGCAGCAACAGCTTCTACTACCGGGTCGGCATCAACATCGGCGCTGAACCGATCTTCGCGACGGCACGGAAGCTGGGCTTCGGGTCGCGCACCGGCGTCGAGCTGAGCGAGGAGGAGAGCAAGGGACTGCTGGGCGACAAGGCCTGGAAGAAGGAGGTGCTGGGAGAGCCCTGGACCGATGTGGACACGATCACCGCCTCCATCGGCCAGGGAGCCGTGCTGGTGACCCCGCTGCAGATGGCACGCATGTACGCCGCCGTGGCCAACGGCGGCTGGCTGGTCACCCCCCACCTGGTGGAGCGCAAACCGCAGCGCGTGTGGATCGGCTTCCAGCCCGACACCATCCGCACCCTGCGTCAGGGTCTGCGGCTGGCGGTTGAGCAGGGCACGGCCCGGGCCCTCAATCAGCCCGGTCTGCCGCCGGCTGCGGGGAAGACCGGCACCGCCGAGGATCCCCCCCGGCCCGTGCACGCCTGGTTCGGGGGCTATGCCCCGGCCAACGACCCGGACCTGGTGGTGGTGGCCTTCGGTGAGAACACCGGCGGCTTCGGCGGCACCGTGGCGGCGCCCATGGCCCAGGCCCTGTTCACGGCCTGGTTTCGGACAGGCGGCACAGCGGCCACGGCCAAGCCGGGCTGATGATCAGGCCACCAGCCGCAGCCGGTCGCCCTCCAGCAGCCGGCCGTAGAAGCCGCGCAGTTGATCGGTGGCGCCGGCCCAGCCCCAGCGCTCGGCTTCCGCCCGGGCGGCCTGACGCAGGGCCTGGCGCTCGGCGGGGTTGCCCAGGAGACGCTGCACCGCCGCGGTGAGGCTGGCGGCGCCGCCATCGGGCCCGTCGGGCTCGTAGAGGCAGCCATTCACGCCGTCGGTGACGATGTCGGGAATGCCGCCACGGTTGGCGCCCACCACCGGGCAGCCGGCCGCCATCGCCTCCAGCAGCACCAGCCCCAGGGTTTCGGTGCTGGAGGGGAACACGAAGGCATCGCCGCTGGCGTAGGCGGCCGCCAGTTCCTCGCCCGCCAGATAGCCCACGAACGTGGCCGGCAGGCCACTGAAGTGGGCCTCGAGCTGCTGGCGGTGGGGCCCGTCGCCCACCAGGGCCAGGCGGGCGTCGGGGATGGCCTCCAGCACGGGCCTGATCCGCTCGATCTGCTTCTCAGCGGAGAGCCGGCCGATGTAGAGCAGCAGCTTCCCCGTGTCGCTGTGGCCTCCCAGCAGCCGCTGGCGCATGGCATTGCTGCGCAGCTCCGGCCGGAACAGGTCGGTGTCGACGCCCCGCTGCCACAGATCGGTGTGCTGGATGCCCTTCTCGCTCAGCTCCTGCACCATCGCCGTGGAGGTGCAGAGGTTGAGGCGGGCCTGGTTGTGGGCGGCCTTGAGCAGTTCCCAGAGCAGTGGCTCGAGCATGCCCATGCCGTAGTGCTCCAGGTATTTGGGCAGGTGGGTGTGGTAGCTGGCCACCAGGGGATAGCCCTTGGTCTTGGCCAGCCAGATGCCGCCCAGCCCCAGCACGGCGGGATTCACCACATGCACCAGCTCGGGGTCGAACTCCTCGAGCGCCTCCGACACCGCCGGCCGCGGCAGCGCCAGCTTGAGTTCGGGATAGAGAGGCAGCGGCAGTGCCGGCACCCCCACCACCCGGGCGCCCATGTAGGAGGCCGGGGCGCCTTCGGGGCAGAAGATCAGCACCTCATCCCCGGCGGCCACCAGGTGCTGCACGGTCTTGGTGAGGCGGGTGACGATCCCGTCCACCTTGGGGAGGAAGGTTTCGGTGAAGAAGGCGATCTTCAAGGGACGGGAGCCGGTGCGTGCGGGGCTCAGGCGGCCGGAACTGCCTGGATGGCCTGGGCCTGTTTGCTGGTCCAGGCGGACTGGCAGGGGATGCGGCTGCGGTCGCAGCGGTCGGCCCAGCGACGGGCCACGTCCACCACCTCCGCCATCAGGCCGTCATCGAGGGTGGTGGGCTTGAGGCCCAGCTCGATGAAGCAGCGGTTGTCCACGATCAGGTCGTTCTCGATCGCCTCCTTGCGGGGGTTGGGCAGGTAGTTGATCGCCGCGCCGGTGAGGTCGGCCACCTTGCGGGCCAGCTCACCCACCTGGTGGCTCTCGGTCATCTGATTGAAGATCTTCACTTTCTCGCCGGAGGTCGGCGGGTGCTCCAGGGCGAGCTGCACGCACTTCACCGAGTCGCGGATGTGAATGAAGGCGCGGGTCTGGCCGCCGGTGCCATGCACGGTGAGCGGGTAGCCGATCGCAGCCTGCATCAGGAAGCGGTTGAGCACGGTGCCGTAGTCGCCGTCGTAGTCGAAGCGGTTGGTGAGGCGGGGATCTCGTTCGGTGAGGGCGGTGTTGGTGCCCCACACGATGCCCTGGTGCAGGTCAGTGACGCGAATGCCGTCGTTCTTGTTGTAGTAAAAAAAGAGCAGCTGATCGAGCGTCTTGGTCATGTGATAGACGCTGCCGGGATCGGCCGGATGCAGGATCTTCTCGGTGAAGCGGCTGCCGTCGGGCTGGGGCACCTCCACGGTGAGGTAGCCCTCGGGAATCGTGGCGCCGCGGTGTGAACCGTACCCGTACACCCCCATCGTGCCCAGGTGCACGATGTGCACATCCAGGCCGCTCTCCACGATGGCGGCCAGCAGGTTGTGGGTGCCGTTGACGTTGTTGTCGACGGTGTAGCGCTTGGTGGCGCTGCTCTTCATCGAGTAGGGAGCGGCGCGCTGCTCTGCGAAGTGCACCACCGCATCGGGACGCTCGCTGCGCAGCAGCTCCAGCAGCCGCTCGTATTCCCGGGCGATGTCGACCTGCTCGAAGCGCATCGGCTTGCCGCCCACCTGCTCCCAGGCCCGCAGCCGCTCGCTGACACTGGCGATCGGGGTGAGCGACTCCACCTCGAGGTCGATGTCGATCTTGCGCCGGCTGAGGTTGTCGGCGATCAGCACGTCATGGCCTGCGTCGGCCAGGTTGACGGCGCAGGGCCAGCCGCAGAAACCGTCGCCACCGAGAACGAAGATCTTCATTGCCGAAACCCAGGTCTGACCATCCTGCAATGCGGATCATCCTCGTATGGGGAGGATCCGCGCGAGTGTGGAGGACCCGTGGGAGCCGGCCCGATGGCAGGCCCGCTCCGGACTCCGCCGTGCAAGCTACTACGGGCTTTCCGCGTGCCCTAGTGACTGATCCCCGCCGCCAGGACCACCAGCAGCGGCACCAGCACGGCTCCGGCGATCAGCAGGCCGCGGCTGCCGGCGGAACGGGGTTCACCCTCCTCCATCACCACCATGCGGGGCTCACGGGCGAAGGCGTTGAGCTTGCCGCCATCTTCTTCAGTGACCTGCATGGCGTGGACTGAGTACTTCCGCTCACCCTATGGAGGATCCACGGCGTTGCCTCGGGGCGGGCACGCTTCTTCATGGAGCCGCTGGGGGATGGCGCCGTCAGGCGCCCACGCGGCCCTGGCTGGGTGAGCTGGGGCTGGCCTCGCCCCGCACCGGCAGCCGGCCGGCGTGGAAGGCGGCGCGCCCGGCCTCGGTGGCCATCGCCATCGCCCTGGCCATGGCCGGGGGATCGCCTGCCATGGCGATGGCGCTGTTGATCAGCAGCGCATCGGCGCCCATTTCCATGGCCTGGGCAGCCTCGCTGGGCACGCCCAGGCCGGCATCCACCACCACCGGCACCCGGGCGTTCTCGATGATCAGGGCGATGTTGGCGGCGTTGCGGATGCCCTGCCCCGAGCCGATCGGTGAGCCCAGCGGCATCACCGTGGCGCAGCCCACCTCCTCCAGCCGCCTGGCCAGCAGCGGATCGGCATTGATGTAAGGCAGCACGGTGAAGCCCTCCTTCACCAGCTGCTCGGCCGCCTCCAGGGTGCCGATCGGATCCGGCAGCAGGTGGCGGCTGTCGGGGATCACCTCCAGCTTGATGAAGGTGTTGTCCTCCTGCCCCGCGAGCCTGGCGAGTTCCCGGCCCAGCCGTGCCACCCGCACCGCCTCCTCGGCGGTGGCGCAGCCGGCGGTGTTGGGCAGCATCCAGATGCGCGACCAGTCGATCGCCTCCATCAGACCCACGTGGCCGGCTGCCTGGCCCTGGACGCGGCGCACCGCCACCGTGACGATCTCGCAGGCGCTGGCGGCCACGCTGGCCTGCATGGCCTCGATGCTGGGGTATTTGCCGGTGCCGGTCATCAGCCTGCTGCGGAAGCGGCGGCCGCCGATGACCAGCTCATCGGCCGCACCGGCGGCGGCGCCGGCGCTGGGGAAGGACGGAACCACGCTGACGACGGGCGAAGGGTTGCTGATGGGCCCTAGCCTCCTACCAGACCCGCCGCTCTGCCCGATCCCGTGCGCACCGTTGCGTTCACCGCCAGCACCACCACCTCCACCCCCATCCTCCGGCGGCTCGCGCTGTTGCCTCCACTGGGTGCAGCGGCGCTGATCTGCGCCGGCGGGGCGATGGCCCAGGTGCCGCTCGGCAGCGATGCCTTCCGAGGCTTCCTGCCGTTCTCGCCGGCGGCGGCTGGTGACAGCGGCACTGCCATGCCGCTCCCGGAATCGGTGGAGACCTTCGACCCGGCGGCCCGGGCCCAGGTGCTGGCCAGGGATCTGCCGCCGCTCTGGGCCGGCACCTACCAGGCTTTCGGCTCACAGCAGAGCCTGCCGGTGCAGCTGCGGCTCACCGCGAAGCGATCCATCGGCCAGATGGTGGACCTGCGCGGCGAGATGCGGATCGGTGAGGTGGTGACCGCCGTGCAGGGCAACCTCAATGCCCGCAGCGACCAGCTTGATCTTCTGCTGCTCAACCGCCTGAGCGTCGCCGGGCTGGAGCCGGGCGGTGTGTTCACCGGCCTGCAGGGACTCTCCCTGTCCGGGTGGCAGGCATCCCGACTCACCAACCCGGGAGGGCGGCTGGACCTCACACCGGTGCAGGGACCTCAACCGGCAATCCCGTCACAGGCTCCGGCAGCCCCGGTGCGCGGCCTCTGGTGAGATTCCGGCTGGGGCTCGTGCGATCCAGGGCCTGAACTCGAGGTGCCCTCAACTGAAGAGAAGGTCCTGAAGAGGCAAGAGACAAGGTCCTGAGGAGGCAAGCTCTTGGCCGGACCGCCTACTCGGAGGCGGATGCCGGAGCAGCCGGGGTACTGAGGGTGCGTTCCAGGCGCTTCAGGCGTTTGCGGGCTGTGCTGTTCCCGGCATCCAGTTCGAGCACCCTGAGGTAGGTCTGCCGCGCTTCCTCGAGGTTGATCTGCTTCTCGAGGGCGTAGGCCAGGTTGTTGAGGGCCACCGGGTAGTCCGGCTTGGCCTCCAGAGCGGAGCGGTAGTGCCGGATGGCGCTCTTGTAGTTGTTCTGTGCCGCCAGGGCGAAACCCAGGGCGTTCTCGATCAGCGCCAGGGCCTCAGCGGGGTCCTGGTCGGCCCGGGCCTGTCTGAGGGCTTGTTTCAGATTGTCCGCAGCCTGGCCGTAGAGCCGCTTGCGCAGTTGCACCGAGGCCAGCTGGTAGAGGCTGGCCGCGTCCTCGCTCCTGCCGCTGTCATCACCACCACGCTCGAGCCGCGCGAGGGTGACCTCATCGCGGCGCACGCGCCAGATCTGGCGGCCCACCAGCACTGCCGCCACGCCCAGCAGGAGAACGAGGCCGATCAGGTAGGCCTGAGGGAGGAGCGTATCCAAGGACCGGCCGGTGATCAGACGTCAGCTCCTGGCGGCGCCGGCCACGGTGGTGAAGCTGCCGGGGTCGACCACGGCCAGCTGGGCCAGCATCTTGCGGTTGAGGCGAACGTCGGCCTTCTTCAGGCCACCCATCAGCCGGCTGTAGCTGAGGCCGTTGATCCGGGCGGCGGCGTTGATCCGGGCGATCCAGAGCCGACGGAAATCCCGCTTGCGGCGGCGACGGTCGCGATAGGCGTTGCAGAGCGCCTTCATCACCCGCTGGTTGGCCGTGCGGAAGAGGCTGCCGTTGCCGCCACGGAAGCCCCGGGCCAGACGCAGGATCTTGTTACGACGCTTGCGGGCAACGTTGCCCCTCTTGACGCGGGCCATGGCAGGGAATCAGGTGTGTTCGGTTGCGGGTCGGATCGGCGGGTAGCCGTACTTCAGGCGTAGGGGAGCATGGCGCTCACGTTGTCGGCATCCCGCTCATCGACAACGGTCATCGTTCCCAGGTAGCGCTTGCGCTTGGGGCTCTTGTGATCAAGCAGGTGATTGCGGAAGGCGTGGCGGCGCATGAATTTGCCGCTGCCGGTGACCTTGAACCGCTTGGCGGCAGCCCGGCGGGTCTTGAGCTTCGGCATCTCTCCTGACGCTGGCACAAACAAAAAGCCTACGACGTCGCCCTGCCACCCGATCCAATCCCCTCGTCTGTGCTGCCCCATGGTTGCGCTGCCTCAGGATTGGCTCGCCGCCACCCCGGTCCTCCGCTCCGCACTCCGCCATGCCCAGGCCGCGCTCCGCCGCATTCACCCTCCCCGCACGCCTCTCGCCGCTGCTCCTGGGACTGCCGCTGCTGCTGGCCGGGGGCTGCCGGGCCGCGTCGTTGCCGCCAGACGTCGCAGCAGCGGCCCTGCACTGGCCGGTGCCCGCCCCTCCGGTGCTGGATTCCGCCAATCCGGTGCTCTGGGTGGCCCTGGCGTCCCGTCTGCGCCCCTCCCAGCCGATCGAGCTGCGCAGTGCCCAGGGGCTGCTCACCCTCGTGGCCCCCGACGGTGCCCGCTACCAGTCGCCCACGCTCGTGCTGCACTGGCGCGAGGAGCCGGTGCAGCCGCCGGTGCACATCCGCCGTCAGGTGCTGGGCCCCTACGCCAGCTACGAGAGTGCCGCGGAGGCGGCCGCACGCTGGCGCCAGGCCGGTGCCGCGCCCGTGATCGGCTACCCCCGCGACTGGGAGGTGTGGGCGGCCGCCGATGCCCCGGTCCCCGCCGACCTCGGCCCGGCCCAGCAGGTGGAACAGATGATCGAGCGGCGCGCGGTGCTCGAACTCCGCCGCGACGCCGGGGCCGTGCCGCTCACCTCCGGCATGACGCTGGAGACCCCCGGTGGTCTGCGCTGGCAGGGCGGGGTGTTCGCCGGGCCGTTCCGGCTTCTGCCCGACGCCCACGGCGGCTGGAGCCTGGTGGAAACCGTGCCCCTGGAGCGCTATCTCCAGGGCGTGGTGCCCCACGAGATCGGCGCCGGTTCGCCGCCTGCCGCCCTGGCGGCCCAGGCGGTGCTGGCCCGCACCTGGGCCCTCAGCAACCTGCAGCGCTTCACGGTGGATGGCTATCACCTCTGCGCCGACGTGCAGTGCCAGGTGTATGCCGATCCGCGCACGGCCGGGGCGGCGGTGCGGCAGGCCATCGAGGGCACCCGGCACCAAGTGCTCAGCTGGCAGGGGCGTCCCATCCATGCCGTATACCACGCCACCAACGGCGGCGTCTCGGCGGGCTTCGAGGAGGTGTGGAGCGGAGTGCCGCTGCCCTACCTCAGGCCCCGGGTGGACGGCCCCAGCGCCCTGCAGGAGCGCTTTCCCCTGCCCCTGGCCCCAGCCCAGGTGGCTCCCCTGCTCGGCACGCCGGGCTTCCACGGCGCCGACCACCCGCGTTTCCGCTGGACCCGCACCCTGGACGCGGCGCAGATCCGTCAGGCCCTGCAGGCCCGCAACCCCCAGCTGGGGCTGCCGGAGCGTGTGAGCGTGCTGGAGCGCGGCCCGAGCGGCCGGGTGCTGGCTCTGGAGATCGCCGGCTCCGCCGCCGGCGGTGAGACCGGCGCCGGCCGCGTGGTGCTGCGCCTGGACGCCATCCGTCGCACCTTCACGCAGCTGCCCAGCACCCTGTTCGTGGTGGAGCCCCAGGGCCCGGGTCGCTGGCGGTTCGTGGGCGGAGGGTTCGGTCATGGCGCCGGCCTCTCCCAGGCCGGCGCCATCGATCTCGCGCGTCGCGGCTGGGGCCTGCAGCGGATCCTGGACCACTATTACCCCGGCACCCAGCTCCTGCCCCTCTCCGCCCTCAGCCCCGGCGCCACCGGAGAAGGCCCCTAAAGTCCGCACAACGATGGGTTCGCCATGACAGCCGACGCCCATGTCACCGATCCTGTCAGCGATCACCATGCCTCCGATCACCGTCATGGCGACCCCCACCGCAGTGCCCCTCAGTCCGGTGATGAGCGGGTCATGACCACTCCGACCAGCGATCGCCGCCGCGGCAAGTCGGCTCTGTTCGTGCTGATCTGCGGCTGTGCCGGCCTCGGACCCCATTGGCTCGACCCCGGCGTGCGCCTGCTGCCGGCCCTCGGCATGGCCCTGTTCCTGGGCGGATACAGCATCCGTACGGTGCTGGTGCCGGCCCTCAGCGGCTCCCGTCCCGCCTTCCGGCCTTCCCACGCTGGAGTGGCCGCCGCTGGCGGCCAGGCTGCCGAGTCCCTCCCGGCCGTCGATGTGGTGGTGGCGGCCCGCGACGAGCAGGCTGTGATCGCCCGCCTTGTGGAGCGCATCGCCGCCCTGCGCTACCCCCTGCAGCAACTGCGCCTCTGGGTTGTGGATGACGGCAGCAGCGACCGCACCCCCCAGGTGCTCGAGGAGCTCCGCCGCCGCCACCGCTTTCTGCAGGTGCTCCGGCGGGAACCTGACGCCGGCGGCGGCAAGTCAGGTGCCCTGAACCTGGCGCTCAAGCAGCTTCGCGCTCCCTGGATGCTGGTGCTCGATGCCGACGCCGATCTCCAGCCCGACACCCTGGAGCGCCTGATTCCCATGGCGGAAGCGGGAGGCTGGGGGGCCGTGCAGCTGCGCAAGGCGGTGGCCAATCCCGAGGCCAACTGGCTCACCCGCGCCCAGGCCATGGAGATGGTGCTCGACGCGGTGGTGCAGGAGGGGCGCCTGGTTCACGGCGGAGTGGTGGAGCTGCGGGGCAATGGTCAGCTCCTGCGGCGCGAGGCCCTGCTCGGCGCCGGAGGCTTCAACGAGGCCACCGTGACCGATGACCTCGACCTCAGCACCCGACTGCTGCTGGACCGGCAGCCGATGGCCATCGTCTGGGATCCGCCGGTGGGGGAGGAGGCGGTGCTCAGCCTGCGGGCCCTGTGGCGGCAGCGGCAGCGCTGGGCCGAAGGCGGCCTGCAGCGCTTCCTCGACTACAGCGGCGATCTCCTCTCCCCCCGTCTGAGCGCCTCCCTGAAGCTGGATCTCGCCTGCTTCTTCCTGCTCCAGTACGTGCTGCCGATGGTGGCCGCCGCCGATCTGCTCGGCGCCCTGCTCACCCGCAGCCTGCCCACCATCTGGCCCGTCTCGTTCGTGGCCTTCAGCCTCTCGGGGATCTCGATCGTGGCGGGCTGCCGCCGTCGTGGCGAGGGCCCGCCGCTGCCCGCCATGGGCCCCCTCAATCTCATCCTGGGACTCCTCTATCTGGGTCACTGGTTCCTGGTGATTCCCTGGACCACCCTGCGCATGGCCCTCCTGCCCAAGCGCCTGGTGTGGGCCAAGACCCTCCATCTGGGCGAGGACCCCGCCGCCGCCTAGGGCATCCGCAGCCGCTGTCCGCCGCCCGGCTGGACCGGGATCATGCCGCCCTTGAGGTGGTCCTGGACGCGCCATCCTGCCCGTCGCCCGCAGCCGGGAGGGCATCATCGATGGGGCCATCGAAATCGATCACCTCCCCGTTGAAGAACTCCGCCAGCCGGCGGGCCTGCTGATCGAGCGCCGTGGTCGTGCCGGCGGCGCCGGTGGGTGGGGCCACGAGCGGAGTGGGGGCCCCGGGCGGTGCGGGTGATGGCTGCGTTGCCGGCTGCGGTTGCGCGATCGGTTGTGACTGGGTTGCGCTGCCAGCGGCTCTCGGCGCAGGAGGGGCGGTGTGGGCCGGGGGCGCGGCTGCGGGCACGGCCGGGGGGCTGCCGCCGGCTGTGGGGCTGGGGGTGTCCAGGCCGGCCTGGAGCACCAGCTGGCGTGTGCTGCCCAGGGTCCGGGCGATCGCCTGCTCCACCAGCGCCTGGCGGGTCTGCACCATGGCCATCCAGGTGCCGGCCACCTGAACCACGGCCTGGCGCTCGTCCAGACGCACCAGACGCGCCTGCTGGCTGAGCAGCATCCGGGTGGAGGGAAGCTCCAGGCCGGCCAGGATGCGTTGCCAGAGTTCGCCGAGGTCGGGCGCCTCCTCGGCACCCCCGCCATCGGGGTCGGCCACGGCGGCCGACTGACCCGCAACCGGCTGAGCAGCATCGGACTGAGCAGCCACGGCCGGGACAGGGGCGTGCTCCGCGGACGGAACGGCCGTGGGGGTCTGCGCTGACGGTTGCCGGGCTGCAGGTGGGACCGTGGCGGAGCCGGTCGAGCCGGCTTCGGCCAGCAGTCCCAGCAGCAGCACCTCCAGCCACAGGCGCGGGTTGACACTGTGGCGCAGCTGCTGCTCGCTGCCGCGCAGCTGGGCCTGCCAGGTGAGCAGCCGGGCCTTGCCGATGCTGCGGGCCAGATCCGGCAGCTGCCCGCGCAGCTGGGGGGAGACGCCGGTGAGCTCCAGCCGCTCGGGTGCCACCCCCGCCAGCACCAGATCCCGGAGCAGGCTCACCAGACCCTGCAGCACCGAGGCGGGTTCCCGGCCTCGCTCCAGAAGCTCGCGGGAGGTTTCCAGCACAGCAACCGGTTCAGCGGCGCCCAGGGCCCGGGCCAGCTCCAGCAGTTCCTGCTCGGGCACCGCCCCCAGCAGGTCCCACACCGCCGTGGCTGCGATCGGCGCCGGCAGCAGGCTGAGCTGATCGAGCAGACTCTCGGCGTCGCGCAGGCCGCCCTGGGCCCGCTGGGCCACCACCAGCAGGGCCTCGTCGGTGATGTCGATGCTCTCCTGCTCGGCGATCCAGGCCAGGTGCCGCTCAAGGGCCTGCAGGGGGATGCGGCGGAAATCGAAGCGCTGGCAGCGGCTGAGGATCGTGGGGAGCACCCGCTGCGGGTCGGTGGTGGCCAGCACGAACACCACCCGCGGCGGCGGCTCCTCCAGGGTCTTGAGCAGGGCGTTGAAGGCGGCGGTGGAGAGCATGTGACACTCGTCCACCACGTAGACCTTCCAGCGGGCCTGCACGGGCGCGAAGCGCGAGCGTTCGATCAGCTCGCGGATGTTGTCCACGCCGGTGTTGGAGGCGGCGTCGATCTCGATCACATCGAGGGCGTTGCCGGCCGCAATCGAGGTGCAGAGCTCGCACACCCCACAGGGCTCGGGGGTGGGGCCTTCGCTGCCGATGCAGTTGAGCGAGCGGGCCAGGATGCGGGCGCTGGAGGTCTTGCCGGTGCCGCGCGGACCGCAGAACAGGTAGGCCGGCGCGATCCGCCCGCTGCGCAGGGCGTTGGCCAGGGTGGTGGCGATCGCCTCCTGCCCCACCAGCTGATCGAAGCGCTGCGGCCGGTACTTGTGGTGAAGCGGCTGGTAGGCCTTGGACATGCGGGGCAGCGGCGCGCGGTGGCTGCCTCGGGGAGGCGAGGGGTCGGACCCTGAGGCTACCGGGACTTCACGGTTCCATCGTCCGCTCCCCCTGGACTCCGCCCCGGCTCCAGCAGCCCATGGGGTGCCTCCTGGCCTTCCAGCAGCGTCTGCAGCCTGCTCTCCAGAGCATCCTCGAGGTCTTCCACCTCCGTGAGCTGGTCGGCGAGCTTCTGGGCGGCCCGGCGCAGGCTCTCGAACTGGCCCTGTCCCCACAGGGATTCCGCCCTGGCCAGCTGCTCATCCAGCCGAACCTGCAGCATCTGGCGCAGCTCCTCCAGCTGGCGCAGGCTGCGGCGGGCCCGCTCGAAGCCTTCCTCCAGCGGCACCCCCTGACGCACCAGCACGCGGGCTCCCGCGAGCACCGCGGCGGGCAGCCACTGGCCGATGGCCAGGGCGCCGAGGCTGCCGGTGCGCAGCCAGCTCTCCACCTGGCCGCTGCGGTGGCGGCCGGTCTTGCACCAGTGGGCGAAGTGTTCGCAGTTGTTGAACAGCAGGTTGTAGTTCTGCTCGCCCAGGCGACCCATGGCCCGACGCAGGGTCACGCCGGTGGGCAGACAGTCGCCTTCCGGGTACACCACCACGCTCACCGGTTCCTGGCGGCTGAATTCGTCCAGGGGGCTGCGCAGGATCTCCCGGCCCTCCAGGTAGTGGGCCACGGTGCCATCACCCAGGTCAATGCCGTGATGGTTGAACAGGCCGTGCTGGCGGGGAGCCTGAAGGTGATCGGCGGCGGGCAAGGAGGATCAGGCGCTGGCCTGCTGAATCGAATCCATGCTGCCGCTCAGCGGCACCACCTGGGCCCGGCTGCGCTGCTCCACCAGGTCGCGGGTGATCGTGAAGCTCTTCACGTCCCGGCGGGAGGGCAGGTCGTACATCAGGTCGAGCATCAGTTCCTCGACGATGCCGCGCAGGGCCCGTGCCCCGGTCTTGCGGCGATGGGCCTCCCGGGCGATCGCCTCGATGGCCTCGGGCTCGAACTCCAGTTGCACGTCGTCCATGCTCAGCAGGGTCTGGAACTGCTTCACCAGGGCGTCCCGGGGTTCGGTGAGGATCGCCTGCAGGGCCGCGGTGTCCAGTGGTTCCAGCACGGCGCTCACCGGCAGACGGCCGATGAACTCGGGGATCAGGCCGTACTTCACCAGATCCTCGGGTTGCAGATGGCGCAGCACCTCGCTGGCCTGCCGCTCCCGGTTCTGCCGCGGGCGGCTGTTGCCGTCGGGGCTGATGAAGCCGATGGCGTTGCGGCCCAGACGCCGCTGGACCACGTCCTCGAGGCCCACGAAGGCCCCGCCGCAGATGAACAGGATCTGACTGGTGTCGATCTGGATGCAGTCCTGGTAGGGATGCTTGCGGCCTCCCTGGGGGGGCACGTTCGCCACCGTGCCCTCGAGCATCTTGAGCAGCGCCTGCTGCACACCCTCGCCCGACACATCGCGGGTGATCGAGGGGTTCTCGCTCTTGCGGGCGATCTTGTCGATCTCGTCGATGTAGATGATGCCGCGCTGCGCCTGCTCCACATCCAGGTCGGCCTTCTGCAGCAGCCGCAGCAGGATGTTCTCCACGTCCTCCCCCACGTACCCCGCCTCGGTGAGGGTGGTGGCGTCGGCCACGGCGAAGGGCACATCCAGGCGCTCGGCCAGGGTCTGGGCCAGCAGGGTCTTGCCGCAGCCGGTGGGGCCGATCAGCAGGATGTTGCTCTTGTGCAGCCGGGTGGCGGTGGCGGCGGCTTCTCCGTTGCCGTCCCCCTGCCAGGCAAGGCGCTTGTAATGGTTGTAGACGGCCACCGAGAGGGCCTTCTTGGCCTCGTCCTGTCCCACCACCTGGAGATCGAGGTAGGCCTTGATCTCCTGGGGCTTGGGCACCTGCGCCAGGGTCGGGGCGGGCTTGGACGGTTTCCGTGCGGGAGGTTTGCCGCGGCTGTGGTCGTGGCCATGGCGGCTGCCGGAGCCGGCGCCGTGGCCATCCACCAGCTCCTCATCGAGGATCTCGTTGCAGAGATCGATGCACTCGTCGCAGATGTAGACCCCCGGCCCGGCGATCAGCTTGCGCACCTGGTCCTGCGACTTGCCGCAGAACGAACACTTCAGGTGGGCATCGAACTTGGCCATCGGGGAAACTCAGCCGGGATGTGGCACCGGGTCGGGTGGTGGGGATGGAGGTGGAACTCCTGGGGAGCCCCAAGGACCAGGATTGCCCCGATCGCCGGCTTCGTCAGCCGTCCTTAAGGATCACCTCCGGGGAGGGGGGCCGGAGATGGGGCCATGGACGGTTGAAGAAACGGGTTCGGCCCTGACTCAGGCCGGGGCGGCCAGGGAGGCGGCGGTGGCAGCTCCGGTGTCGGTCACCACCCGGTCGATGAGGCCGTATTCAACCGCTTCCTCGGGCGAAAGGAAGTAGTCCCGGTCGGTGTCTTCAGCGATCTTCTCCAGCGGCTGGCCGGTGTGCTCGGCCAGCAGACCGTTGAGGGTGTCCTTGAGGAACAGGATTTCCCTGGCCTGGATCTCGATGTCCACGGCCTGCCCCTGGGCGCCCCCCAGGGGCTGGTGGATCATGATCCGGGCATTGGGCAGAGCCAGACGCTTGCCCTTGGTGCCGCCGGAGAGCAGGAACGCACCCATGGAAGCGGCGACGCCATAACAGATGGTGACCACGTCGGGAGCCACCTGCTGCATGGTGTCGTAGATGGCCAGGCCGGCCGTCACCGAGCCGCCCGGGGAGTTGACGTAGATCTGGATGTCCTTCTCCGGATCCTCCGCCTCCAGGAACAGGAGCTGGGCCACCACCGCGTCGGCCACGCTGTCGTCGATGCCGGTGCCCAGGAAGATGATCCGCTCGCGCAGCAGGCGGGAGTAGATGTCGAAAGCCCGCTCGCCCTTGCCCGACTGCTCCACCACGGTGGGGAGCACGCCGGGGGCAGCCACAGGCCGGCCCGTGATCGCCTCGGGGGGTGGACCCGCCCAGCGGCTGTGGACCGGGTGGGGGCGCAGGGCGGTGGGATCGGAGATCAGCGGGTTGGCGTCGATCACGCGCGGCGGCGGACTGGGATCGTCAATCTATGGGGACCGGGCTCAGCTGGAGGCCAGGTCATCGCCGCTGACCCCGGCACCCGCCTCGCCCTCGGTGGCGGCGGGCGCCTTCTCGCCGACGGTGCTGTTCTCCTCCAGCCAGCCAAGCAGCTTGTCGCGCAGCAGGTCGTCGGCCACAACCCGGCGCAGGCGTTCCGGATCGATCCGGCCGTCCTGGCTGAGCCCGCGGCTCACCTCCTTCACCTTGGCCTCCAGCTCCTCGGCCGCCACCTCGATGGCCTCGGCTGCGGCCAGGGCCTGCAGGGCGAGGCTGCGGCGCAGGCGCTGTTCGGCCTCCGGCCGGGAGGTGTCCATCAGCGAGCGCACCAGATCGGGCGTGAACAGTTGCTTCACGTCCATGCCCTGCTCGGCGATCTGGCCGGCGGTCTGCTCGATCAGGTTGCGCACCTCCTGCTGGATCAGGGTTTCGGGCAGCTCCACCTCCAGCTGCTCCACCAGGGCCTGGAGCAGGGCGTCGTGGCGGGCAGCCCTGGCGCGCCGCTCGGCGTCCTCCTTCAGCCGGTTCTCGAGGTCGTCGCGCAGCTCGGCCAGGGTCTGCTTGTCGCTGGCCTGCTGGGCGAAGGCGTCGTCGAGGGGGGGCAGCTCGCGGGTCTTGAGGTCCTTCAGGGTGATCTCGAAGCGGGCGCTGCGGCCGGCGGCATCCTCCTGGGGGTAGCTCTCAGGGAACTGGCACTCCACCGTTCTGGTGTCGCCCACCGCCATGCCGATCACGCCCTCCACGAAGCCGGGGATCATGCGGCCCTCCTCCAGCTCCACCTCGCTGGCGTCGCTGCTGCCGCCCTGGATCTCCTCACCGCTGTCGGCATAGACCCCCCGGAAGCTCAGCACGGCTACATCCCCGCTCTGGGCCGGACGGTCCTCCACCGGAACCAGGGTGGCCATCTGGCGGCGCGACTGCTCGATCAGCTCATCCACGCGGGCCGGGTCGTAGGCCACCGCCTCGGCTTCAGCCTTGAGGCCCCTGGTCTGCCTGAGGGTTGGGGTGGGCTCGACGTCGAGCTCCACGGTGATCGTGAGGTCGCTGCCGGGCTCGAAGCGCTCGAGCACCAGGTCGAAGCCCTCGCTCAGCTCCGGACGGCTGATCGCCGCCACCTTCTCGATCTCCAGCGCGTCGCGGCAGGCGGCGTCCACCAGGTCCTCCAGGGCGGTGGCGCGGATGCGCAGCGGGCCGATCTGCTGCAGCAGCACTGGCCTGGGCACCTTTCCCTTCCGGAATCCGGGCAGCTTCACACTGCGGCTCAGCCGCTCCACGGCCGCCTCATAGCTGGCCTGGCTGCGGCTGCCGGGAATGGCCACCTCCAGTGCCACCCTGCTGCCGGGACGGGGAGAGGACGTGACCGTCAGAGCGGACGCTCCGCTGACGGCCGGATCGGACGAGGAGGCTTGGGCGGCTGGACTCATGACAGGACGACGCAGCCCCCGATCCTAAGAAAGCGGTCGCGGCACTCTCCTTGGGCGGTATTGTGCTGGCAGCACCTGAAGACACGGCCGCGCGCTTCGGCCCTCTGAACCCAGCCCTCAGAATCCGGCCATCAAGACTCCGCTGTCATGACTCCCCCCTCATGACGGGTCAGTCACGACGGTTCCGTCACCAAGGGTCCGTCGGGCACGTCCGGGCACTGCGCGCTGTTCCCGGTCCAGAGCAGGCCTCGACACAGCCCACCTGCCACTCCACAGCCGCTGCCGTCCCTCCCGGAGTCACGGCTCCCCGCATTCCCGGTCGTCGACCTCTCCCCGCACAGGATTTCCCCCACGCTCAGACCAGTTCCCTTCGCTCCAGCCACCAGGACCAGCCACCAGCGCCGACCAGCGACCAGCGCTTCCTCGGCCCAGCTGTCATCCCCACCTTCCCGCACCCTTGATCACCGCCAGGACCGCCCCTTCCCCAGCTCCCACCACCCTTCCCCGCCGTCCGCTGCGGGTGGCCATCCTCGGCGCCACCGGCGCGGTGGGTCAGGAGCTGCTGCAACTGCTGGATGAGCGCCACTTCCCGGTGGCCGAGCTGCGGCCCTTGGCCTCCGCCCGCTCAGCCGGTCAGAGCCTGCGCTGGCAGGACCGGGAGCTGGCGATCGCCGAAGTGAGCGCCGAGGCCTTCGAGGGGGTGGATCTGGTGCTGGCCTCGGCGGGCGGCACCGCCTCGCGGCGGTGGGCCCCGGCGGCGGTGGCGGCCGGAGCTGTGGTGATCGACAACTCCAGCGCCTTCCGCATGGATCCCGAGGTGCCACTGGTGGTGCCGGAGGTGAATCCCGAGGCGGCCTTCGGCCATCACGGCATCATCGCCAACCCCAACTGCACCACCATCCTGCTCACCCTGGCCCTGGCGCCCCTGCACCGCCGCCGGCCGATCCGGCGCGTCGTGGTGAGCACCTACCAGAGCGCCAGCGGAGCCGGTGCCAGAGCCATGGAGGAGCTGCGCCGGCTGAGCCGCACCGTGCTCGATGGCGGCGAGCCGCGCAGCGAGGTGCTGCCCCACTCCCTGGCCTTCAACCTCTTCCTGCACAACTCGCCGCTGGAGGCCAACGGCTACTGCGAGGAGGAGCTGAAGATGCTCAACGAGACGCGCAAGATCATGGGCGCGCCCGATCTCCGACTCACGGCCACCTGCGTGCGCGTGCCGGTGCTGCGGGCCCATTCCGAGGCCGTCAACATCGAGTTCCATGAACCCTTCCCCCTGGACGAGGCCCGCGAGCTGCTGAGCCAGGCTCCAGGGGTGGAGCTGCTGGAGAACTTCGAGACCAACCGCTTCCCCATGCCCACCGACGTCACCGGCAGGGATCCGGTGGCGGTGGGCCGGATCCGTCAGGATCTCAGCGATGCCAACGCGCTGGAGCTCTGGCTCTGCGGTGATCAGATCCGCAAGGGGGCGGCGCTCAATGCCGTGCAGATCGCCGAACTGCTGCAACGTGCGGACGGTGCCGAAGGAGGTGCCGGTTGAGCGCCGCTCCCTTCGGCCGGGTGCTCACCGCCATGGTCACTCCGTTCCGGGGTGACGGCGCCGTCGATCTCGACCTGGCCGCCCGTCTCGCCGACCACCTGGTGAGCACCGGCTCCGACGGCCTGGTGATCTGCGGCACCACCGGTGAGTCGCCCACCCTCAGCTGGGAGGAGCAGCACCAGCTGTTCGCCGCCGTGCGCGACGCGGTGGGCGGCCGGGCCCGGCTGCTGGCCGGCAGCGGCAGCAACTGCACCGCCGAGGCGATCGAGGCCACCCGCGAGGCATCGGCCCTCGGCGCCGATGGTGCTCTGGTGGTGGTGCCCTACTACAACAAGCCACCCCAGGACGGGCTCGAGGCCCACTTCCGGGCCATTGCCGAGGCGGCGCCGGAGCTGCCGCTGATGCTTTACAACATCCCCGGCCGCACCGGCACCAGCCTGGCGCCCGACACCGTGGCCCGGCTGCTGGATCTGCCCAATGTGGTGAGCTTCAAGGCCGCCAGCGGCAGCACCGATGAGGTGAGCGCCGTGCGCGCCGTCTGCGGCGAGCGGCTGGCCATCTACTCCGGCGACGATGCGCTCACGCTGCCGATGCTCGCCGTTGGGGCCGTGGGCGTGGTGAGCGTGGCCAGTCATCTGGCCGGCGAACGCATCAGCGCCATGGTGCGGGCCTTCTGCGCCGGCGATCAGGCCACGGCCCTGCAGCTCCACGAGCAACTGCTGCCGCTCTGCCGGGCGCTGTTCTGCACCACCAACCCCATCCCGGTGAAAGCCGCCCTGGAGCTCAGCGGCTGGCCCGTGGGTGCCCCAAGACTTCCTCTCCTTCCTGCTGACGACGCTGTGAAACGACGCCTCTCCGAAACCCTGGCCGCCCTGCGTCCGACCTGACGCCAAGGCTGTTCCACCGAGGGCATGTCCAACGCCCTGGTGCCCGATTCCGGTTCTTTCTCGATCTTGTTCATTCTCTTTTTTCCTGAATTACATGTCCAGTTCCAATGGCAGCAACAACGGTTCCAGGCAGCCAGCTCTGCGGGTGATTCCCCTTGGGGGCCTGCATGAGATCGGCAAGAACACCTGCGTGTTCGAATACGGCGACGACCTGATGCTGGTGGATGCCGGCCTGGCTTTCCCCAGTGATGGCATGCACGGTGTCAACGTCGTGATGCCTGACACCAGCTATCTGAAGGAGAACCAGAAGCGCATCCGCGGCATGATCGTGACCCACGGTCACGAAGATCACATCGGTGGTATCGCTCACCATCTCAAGAACTTCAACATCCCGGTGATCCATGGGCCGCGCCTGGCCCTGGCATTGCTCACCGGCAAGATGGAAGAAGCGGGCGTGATGGACCGCACCATCCTCAAGACGGTGGCCCCCCGGGATGTGGTGAAGGTGGGTCAGCATTTCTCGGTGGAGTTCATCCGCAACACCCACTCGATGGCGGACAGCTTCTCACTGGCCATCACCACGCCGGTGGGCACGGTGATCTTCACCGGTGACTTCAAGTTCGACCACACCCCCGTGGACGGTGAGCACTTCGACATGGCCCGCCTGGCCCATTACGGCGAGCAGGGAGTGCTGTGCCTGTTCAGCGATTCCACGAATGCCGAGGTGCCGGGTCACTGCCCTCCCGAGCGCTCGGTGTTCCCCAAGCTGGATCACCACATCGCCCAGGCCCAGGGCCGGGTGATCATCACCACCTTCGCCAGCTCGATTCACCGGGTGGCGATGATCCTGGAGCTGGCCCTGAAGAACGGCCGCAAGGTGGGCCTGCTGGGCCGATCGATGCTGAACGTGATCGCCAAGGCGCGGGAGCTCGGCTACATGCGCGCCCCTGATGATCTGTTCGTGCCGATCAAGCAGATCCGCGACCTGCCCGATCGTGAGACGCTGCTGCTGATGACCGGCAGTCAGGGTGAACCGCTGGCGGCCCTGAGCCGCATCTCCCGCGGCGAGCATCCGCAGGTGCAGGTGAAGAGCACCGACACGATCATCTTCTCCGCCAGCCCCATCCCTGGCAACACCATCTCCGTGGTGAACACCGTCGACCGGCTGATGATGCTGGGGGCCAAGGTGGTCTACGGCAAGGGCGAGGGCATCCACGTGTCCGGCCACGGTTTCCAGGACGACCAGAAGCTGATGCTGGCCCTCACCAAGCCGAAGTTCTTCGTGCCGGTGCACGGCGAGCACCGCATGCTCGTCTGCCACAGCAGAACGGCCCAGTCGATGGGGGTGCCCGCCGACAACATCCTGATCATCGACAATGGCGATGTGGTGGAGCTCACGCCGGATGCGATCCGCCGTGGCGAACCGGTGAAGGCCGGCATCGAGCTGCTGGACGCGTCCCGCAACGGCATCGTCGATGCCCGGGTGCTCAAGGAACGTCAGCAGCTGGCGGAGGACGGCGTGATCACCCTGCTGGCGGCGATCAGCACCGATGGGGTGATGGCCGCTCCGCCGCGGGTGAACCTGCGCGGTGTGGTCACCAGCGCCGACGCCCGCAAGCTCAGCCTCTGGGCCGAGCGGGAGATCACCTGGGTGCTGGAGAACCGCTGGAAGCAGCTCTGCCGCAGCAGCGCCGGCCAGGCCCCCGACGTGGACTGGGTGGGCGTGCAGCGCGAGGTGGAGCTCGGCCTGCAGCGGCGTCTGCGCCGGGAACTCCAGGTGGAGCCCCTGATCATCTGCCTGGTGCAGCCCGCTCCCGCCGGCACGCCGGCCTACAAGGGCCGCGCCGATGCCGAACCGGAGAGCCGTCCCGCTCCTCGGTCACGGGGCGGCCGCGATGGCGCGCGCCCGGTGCGCAGCGAACGTCCGGTGGGCCAGCGCCCGGAACCGGCTCCTCGCCAGCAGCGCCAGCTGGCCGCAGTGGGCGCCACCGCCAACGGCGGCAACGGCAGCAACGGAGTCAATGGCAGCAACGGCACCACCGCACCCGCTGCAGCTGTGCCGGAACGGGAATTCAGCGGCCGCACCCGCCGCCGCCGCTCAGCGGCTCCGGCGGGCTGAGGTCCGCCTGCTCAGGTCAGCCTCACCCGCAGCAGACCCCGGCTGAGCTCCTCCAGCTCCCGGGCACTGAGCCGGGTGGGGTCAAAGGCCAGCGGATCCGCGACCCGTGCCGTCTGTGCCGCGGCGCCGGAGAGGGCGCCGAGCTCCCGCAGCTCCAGCTCCTGCCGGCGCCCGGGGTCGGCCTGGGCCACGTCGAGCTGCTCCGGTTCCTCCACCACCTCCACCGCCAGCTCCTCCATCCAGGGCATGGCCGCCGTGCTGGGCTGGCCGGGGGCGGTTCCCGCCGGTTCCGGATTGTTGCCCTGTTCCACCTGCAGGCACTGCTGCAGACCCTGTTCGGCGATCTCGCGCAGGGTGACCTCGCTGCAGTGCTCCAGCACGGCCTGGTAGTGGGCGCGGGCATCGTTCACCGCGCCCATGCCGTAGAGCCGCGTGTGCCCGAGCAGCAGCTCCACCCGCAGCCGCACCGGGTCGGTTGGATCGGCCGGCAGGTCTCGCAGCAGCGCCTCGCCGAGCGCCTCCACCTGGGGCCACTCGCGCTCGCTGTAGAGCCGTTCGATCGTGGCGTAGCGCTGTTGCAGGATCTCGGGGCTGAGGCTCATGGGGCTGCGGGGTCGCGGTCACGGCACAGCCACAGTGTGGTGCCCTGCCAGTGCAGCTGCCAGCCTTGGCCCAGATCGGCCCGTCCGGGCCCGCGTTCGGGAGGCAGACGATCCAGCACGTCTGCGAGGCTGCGGGCCGGCCAGCGCCGGCCACTGGTCTGCTCGAGCCAGCTCTGCAGCAGCTGGGCCTGATTGCAGCGCCCCAGCCCGGCCAGGCGCCCGCGCTGCAGGCCGGTGCCGAT
>JBATEO010000028.1:0-28698 GCA_049664045.1 Prochlorococcaceae cyanobacterium | reverse complement strand
CATCGACTACGCCATCTCCGCTCTCGTCTGATTCCTTCCTCAGGCTTCAGACCCTTCTTCCAGGCCTCCCATTTGGGAGGCCTTTTTTCTTGCGCTCTCTCCACGCGCACTGCTGCACGCCAGCCCGGGTGGCTCCGGTGCCTGAGCGGCCCACAGGCGCTTCCGTAACCTGCACACGACCCACCGGCAGCCATGGCTGGTCCATCCAGCAACAGCAGTCCCACCAGCCCGGCAGGCACGCAGGCCGGCGCACCGATCAGCGAAGCCGAGGCCATCCAACGCCTGCGGCAGAGCGAGGATCCCTCCCAGCAGTACTACGGGGCCTGGTGGCTGGGACGCATGCGCAGCCGGCATCCCGAAGCCGTGCCGTTGCTGCGGCTCGCCCTGCGCCAGCGCCGTCCCCGCGACCTCGGCGCCGGAGTTGAGGAGAACGCCGTGGCCCGCAACGCGGCCAGGGCTCTGGGCAAGCTGGCGCCGCTGGCGCTGGCGGCGGTGAGCGACCTACTGGAGGTGCTGGAGGACCCGGACGACGGCCTGCGGGAAGCGGCGGCACGGGCCCTGGGCGACCTGCGCGCCCAGGAGGCGGTGGCACCGATCTGCCGGCGGCTGGCCAGCGGGCCCCAGCAGGCCGGAGCCCTGCGTCCCGGCACCCCGAGGCTGATGGAGCCCTGCGAGGCCCTGCTGGAGGCCCTGGGAACCATCGGCCTGGCCACGGAGCCGGTGCTGGCGGTGGTGGAACCGTTCGTGGATCACGAACGGCCCCTGATCCGCAGCGCCGCCGCCCGCGCCCTGCTGCAGCTCAGCGGCGAAGAGCGCTGGGGAGCGGTGCTGGTTGGCCTGCTGGAGCATCCCCAGCTGCAGGTGCGACGCGCCGCCCTGATGGATCTGGGAGCGGCCGGCTGGCGACCCGCCCTCGAGCCGATCCGCCGCGCCCTGGCCGAGAACAGCCTCAAGCTGATGGCCCTGCGCGGGCTGGTGGAGCGGGGCAGCGGCGAGCCCGGCGAACCGGCCTTGCTGGCCTGCATGGACGAACTGCTGTGACCCCCATGGATGAGTACACGGCGGCGGGGATCCACCGCGGAGAACAGATCGATGCCAGGGGTCTGGAGCTTCTGGTGGCGGCTGTGCGCACAGCCGAGAGCAGCCAGGCACTGTTGTCGGCCACGCGGAACCTGGCGGCCAGCGGCGCCCCCGCCGCCGCCCCGGTGCTGGTCGAGGTGCTCGGTTTCAACAACCCCGGAGCCGCCGTGGCCGCCGTGGACGGGCTGATCCGGCTGCAGGACGCGGCAGTGGAACCCCTGCTGAGGCTCGATCCAGAGAACTACGGCGCCCGGGCCTGGGCGGTGCGGGCCCTGGCTGGCATCGGCGACGTGCGCGGTCTGGAGCTGCTGGTGGATGCCCTCGGCAGTGATGTGGCCGCCAGCGTGCGACGGGCCGCAGCCAAGGGGCTTGGGGGCCTGCGCCTGAAGCACCTGGAACAGCCGGTGCGGCTGGAGATTCAGGAGCGCTGCCTGCAGGCCCTGCTGGGGGCCACCAGCGATGGCGAATGGGTGGTGCGCTATGCCGTGGCCGTGGCGATGGAATCCCTCGCCACCGACCTCGAGGGCGGCGCTGAGCCCCGCCAACGGCTGCTGGAGGGCCTGCGCAGCCTGTGCGCCGATGACGATGGCAACCCACCGGTGGTGCGGCTGCGCGCCAGCGTGGCTCTTTCAGGCGTGGCTCCTTTGATGGTCGGCCAGTCATGAGTTCCACCACGCGGGTGCTGTTCGTCTGCCTCGGCAACATCTGCCGCTCCCCTGCTGCCGAAGGGGTGTTCCTGCAGCAACTGACGCAGGCGGGCCTGCAGGAGCGCTACGCGGTGGATTCAGCCGGCACGGGCGGCTGGCATGTGGGCAAACCTGCCGATGCGCGCATGCACCGCGCGGCTGCCCGCCGCGGCATCGCACTGCAGAGCCGGGCCCGCCAGCTGGAACCTGCCGACCTGGGCCGCTTCGATCACATCCTCACCATGGATGCCGACAACCTGAACGCGGTGGAAGCGATGGCCCGCCGCTGGCCACGGGAGGAACGCAGGGCCGTGGTGGCCCCCCTGGTGCGCTACTGCCAGCGACTGAACGCCTGCGAAGTGCCCGATCCGTACTACGGAGGAGAGGACGGTTTCGAACGGGTGCTCGATCTGCTCGAAGATGCCTGCGAAGGCCTGCTGATGGCGCTGGAGCGGGGCTGAACTGAACCATCCAGGCCGGCCGGGGGAGCCGCCAGGCCGGGGGAGCCCCCGATGCAGGCGCTCTCAGACCGGGTTGGGATCCGGCCAGGCCTCCTCGGGCACCCGCTGCCGGAACCGGTCCACCAGGGCCTGGATCACCGCCTCGATCGTCATGCCGTCCGTCACCAGCTCCTCGGCATCGGCGGCCTGCAGGAGCGGCGCCACCTCCCGGGTGGAATCCAGGTGATCCCGCTCGGCGATCTGGGTCTCCAGCTCCGCCAGTGGCGGCACTGGAAAGCCCCGCTGCTCCAGGTCGCTGGCGCGGCGCCGGGCCCGCTCGGAGACCGTGGCGGTGAGGAACACCTTGAGTTCGGCGCCCGGGAACACGGCCGTGCCGATGTCACGCCCCTCCGCCACCAGCCCTCCCCGCCGGCCCATGGCCCGCTGCTGGGCAGTGAGCGCCTCGCGCACGCAGCCATGGGCCGCCACCTGGGACACCTGGGCGGTGACCTCGGGACCCCGGATCGCTTCGGTCACATCATGGCCGTTGATCCTCACGCTGGGCTCCCCGCCTGGGCCCACAACGAGCTGCAGATCCAGACCCTCCAGACAGCGGCCGACGGCCGCTGCATCAGCCGGATCCACGCCCTGGTGCTGCACCCACCAGGTCACGGCGCGGTACATGGCACCTGTGTCGAGGTAGAGCAGCCCAAGGCGCCTGGCCAGGGCACGGGTCACGGTGCTCTTGCCGGCTCCGGCCGGTCCATCGATGGCAACGATCGGCGAGCGACTCATCAGAAAGGTGTGATCGATCAGGCGACTGGGGCCGCAGCGGATGGCCGCCGCCAGCACACACAATCCCCTGGGGTGGGACAGCGGGGCCAGGCTATGGGCCGCCACGAGCTGCGCATACTCCACCACCGCTCCGGCCCGCTCCAGTTCCTCCCTGAGACGGGCCGCCAGATCGGTCTCCGCCGGGGCCTGCCGGGCGACGGCGCGCAGGGTGGCGGGCAGGGCGGCGGCCTGGAGCCGCTCCCCGGGACTCATGTAGCGGTTGCGCGAGCTGCAGGCCAGCCCATCCGGCTCGCGCACGGTGGGACAGCCCTCCACCGCCACAGGCAGCCCCAGATCGGCCAGCACCCGGCGCAGGATCACCAGCTGCTGCCAGTCCTTCTCCCCGAGCAACAGCCGCTCGGGCCGCACCAGCGCCAGCAGGCGCACCACCACGGTGGCAACCCCTTCGAAATGGCCAGGCCGCCCGGGAGCACAGAGACTGCGCAGCAGGGGTGCGGGGGGCTGGATCCGGGTGAGGGCGTCCCCACCCCCGGGCTGGATCTCCTCCACCTCCGGCGCGAACAGGGCCTGCGCGCCGGCCTCCGCGGCCAGGGCGGCATCGGAGCGGAGGTCGCGGGGGTAGCGCTGGAAATCCTCCTGGGGCCCGAACTGGAGAGGATTCACGTAGACGCTCACCAGAACGGCAGGTCTGCCCGACCCCCGCTCCTGGGCCGCGCGCCGGATCAGCGCCAGGTGACCGGCGTGCAGGGCGCCCATGGTGGGCACGAAATGCACCGCACCGCGCTGCTCCCGGCGCCACGCCATCAGGTCGCTGCGGGTGCGGAGCAGCTGCATCGCGGGCATGGAGCGTGACAGGCAACGGTCAGACATCAAAAAGCCCACCCGCATCTGGCGCGGATGGGCAGAGGCAGGCCAACGCACCTGCGTGGCGCTGGCCGGGGCGGACCGTCGCCGGTCAGCGGAGCACTTCCAGACGCACGGGGGCCAGGCCACTCGACACCACGCCGAGCTCCTGGGCGGCGCCATGGGCCAGATCGATGACACGTCCACCGCTGAACGGCCCGCGGTCGTTGATGCGCACCACGGTGCTGCGGCCGTTGCGGAGGTTGGTCACCCGCACACGGGTACCGAAAGGCAGGGTGCGGTGGGCGGCCGTGAGGGTGCCGGGGCGGAACACCTCACCGTTGGCGGTGCGGTTGCCGAAGAAGCCGGGGCCATACCAGCTGGCGGTGCCCTGGCTAACGCCGATCACCTCGGGCGCCGAGGCCATCAGGGTGACGGGGGCGGTGGGCAGCGCCTCCATCTGGAATGAGGGGGCGGCTTCGATCTCCCGGAGGGCCACGGGGCGGGGAGAGAGCTGGGACGAGCCGGCGCTGGCAGGGGCGGCGGCGCCCAGAACAGCGGCGGCGCCGGAGATCAGGAGGGCAGTGGCCCTGAGTGAAACGGTGCGTCGCATAACGGACGAAACTCCTTAACGAGACCGAACCTCCCTACAGAAGGGCTGTCTGGTGCATCGGAAATCACTGAACCGGCGGTCGCTAGATCGGCGTCATCAGACGCCGGGACTGTCCGGGACGTGAATCGGAGTTCCTATTCAGTCGGAGAACGAGTGAAAGGTAGGGGGTAAATCCACTGCAGGTCGATCAGGACCCGCTGCGGGGAACTGATCAGAATTCATGATCAGTAGTGCTATCGCTTGTCACTACAGGGGTGTCTCCCGCCCAGCAAGTCGCCAGGCAATCAGTGATCTAAATGCCTGGCATAAGCGGGACTCATCGAAGCTTGTGCCAATCGCGGCACCGTCCACCCACAATGGGTCGGCCCCGTCGGAGGATCACCGCAGTGTTCCGTGCCGCCCAGGGGATCAGCCATGGACTACCGCAGTGCCGGCGTGGATGTGATGGCCGGGCGCGCCTTCGTGGAGCGCATCCGCAGCAGCGTCGAATCCACCCGGCGACCAGAGGTGATCGGCGGGCTGGGAGGCTTCGGGGGCCTCTGCCGCCTGCCGGCCGGCCTGCGCCAGCCGCTGCTGGTGGCAGGCAGCGACGGTGTGGGCACCAAGCTCGAGCTGGCCCAGGCCCATGGACGCCACCACGAGGTGGGCATCGATCTGGTGGCCATGTGCGTGAACGACGTGATCACCAGCGGCGCCGAGCCTCTCTTCTTTCTCGACTACATCGCCACCGGCAAGCTCAGCCCGGAAGCCCTGGCGGCCGTGGTGGAGGGGATCGCCGACGGCTGCAGGCAGAGCGGATGCGCGCTGCTGGGTGGGGAAACTGCTGAAATGCCAGGCTTCTACGCCCCCGGCCGCTACGACCTGGCGGGGTTCTGTGTGGCCGTGGTGGAGGCCGATGCGGTGGTGGATGGTCGCCACATCCAGCCCGGGGACCGCATCCTCGCCGTGGCCAGCAGCGGCGTGCACAGCAACGGCTTCAGCCTCGTGCGCCGCATCCTCGTGGAGGAGGAGCGCAGGCGCGGCAGCCTCGCCGCCGAAGCCCCGCTGCCCGGCGATGAGCGCCCGCTGATGGATGCCCTGCTCACGCCGACCCGGCTGTACGCGGCTCTCGTGAAGGCCCTGCGGGAGGCAGAGATTCCTCTGGGTGGCATGGCCCACATCACCGGCGGAGGACTGCCGGAGAACCTGCCGCGCTGCCTGCCCCCGGGCGTCCACGCTGCCATCGACCCCGGCAGCTGGGAGCGCCCCGCCCTGTTCCGCTGGCTGCAGGAGGCCGGCCAGGTGCCCGAAGCGGACCTCTGGAACACCTTCAACCTCGGCGTGGGCTTCTGCCTGGTGGTGCCCCCCTCCGCCACCGACGCGGCGCTGGCGCTCTGCGGCCAGAGCGGCCACGAGGCCTGGGTCCTGGGCGACGTGCGTCAGGGGGAGGCACCGAAGGATGCAGCCCTGGCGGGCGTGCCGGCCTGAAGGGTCAGGCGCCGGTGCCTAGGGTGCCGCAGGAGTCGCGGCTTCCTGCGACTCCAGGTTTGCCCAGTTCCGGCGAGTCCGGATCCAGTCAAGACGTTGTTGTATCCGCAGAGGAGTACCCGCATGTTCGATACCCGCTCCCAGAATCCCTTCCTGAACGGTCAGCGCGTGACCCGCCGTCGCAGTTCGGCCGGTCCTGCGGCGCCGATCCGCCCCCTGCGTCCCCGCGGCGAAATCAACCGGGCCCCGCGCCCCACCTATCTCACCCTGCGTGATCACGGCAAGGTGTATCTGGCCGACCTGCCCCGCCTCTCGGACGGTCAGCTGGTGAACCTGGAGCGGGAGGCCCGGGAGATGCTCGACAGCCTCAGCCGCAGGCTGGCGGAGCCGGGGAACGACAACCAGCCTGGCGGTCTCGATCACGACACCCGCATCCGCGCCGCCACCAAGCGGGACGTCACCGAACGCTTCATCCGTGCCATCGAGGAGGAGCAACAGTGGCGCCGCAACAACCCGGCTCTGCAGGCAGCTGCGGATGAATCCCTGGCCCGGGCTTTCCTGGAACTGGCCCGGCACCGCCTTCCCGGTGCCACCTTCGACTCCCTTCTCCAGGAAGCACTCTCGATCTGCGGCCGCGACGGGGAGTCCCCGGCCGGCGATGCGCCCGCTGCCGGCGGCGAATCCCCCACCCCGGGGCCAAGCCCCGAGCCCTCACTGCTGCGGCGACCCCAGGCACTGCCGGTGGTGCTCACGCCATCGCCCACCGCGGCGGCGGCCTCCTGAATCGCCGCAGGGCAAGCCCAGGCCTGGAAGCGGCGACAACCCTCCGGGTCAGGCGCTCTGAAAGGGGTTGGCCGGCATGCGCCGGGGCAGTTCCAGGGCAATCGCGTCCAGACCTTGACGGTCTTCCGGGCTCAGCCGCCACTGCAGCGCCCCGGCCGCAGTCTCGGCCTGGGCCTCGCTGCGCAGGCCCACGATCGGCAGGGCGCCATGGGCGCGGCACCAGTTGAGTGCCACCGCCGCCAGCGGGGCCCGGTGGGCCGCAGCGATGGCGACCATGCGCTCCCGCAGCGGCGCCAGCTGGGGTTCCAGCCGTCGGAACAGCACAGCCCGCGGCCCCCGGGGCATCGGCCGTGAGGCGTCGCCAGGGCGCGCCAGCAGACCGAGGGCGAGCGGGCTGTAGGCGATCAGCTCCACGCCCAGCTCCCGGCACACCTCTGCCACCCCGCCTGCGGCGATCGGCTGCGGGGACAGCAGCGACAGCTGCACCTGCAGGCTGGTGAGCCGCACACCCCGGCGGGCCAGGTGGTTCACCACCTGGCGCAGCCGCCGGGGCCCCATGTTCGACACCCCCAGTTCCGCCACGTCCCCGGCGAGCACCAGATCGGCCAGGCCGTCCAGCAGAGGCCCCTCCTGCCAGGGGGCATAACGGGCCGTGCTCCAGTGCAGCTGCACCCGCTGCAGATGACCGTTCAGCCGTCGCTTGGAGGCCTCGAAGGCACGCTGGAAGCCCTGGCGCCCCAGCCGCCAGGGGAAGGGAGCCAGCTTGGTGGCCACCTGCAGCCGGCGTGTCTGATCTGGCCCCAGAGCGGAGCAGAAACGGCCCAGCAGCAGCTCACTGCGGCCGGTCCAGCGACCGGTGCCGTAAGAATCGGCGGTGTCGAAGAACGCCAGCCCAAGGTCCAGCGCCCGCCGGAAGGTGGCCTCCAGCTCGGCATCCTGGGCAGGCTCGTAGCCCCAGAGAAAGCGGTTGCCCCAGGCCCAGGTGCCCACCCCAATCCCGGGGGGTGGAAGCGGAGCAGTGCCCGGATCGGCCATGGTGAGCTGAACTGCCTGCAGCACCGCCGCCACTATGGGCGACATCCCCGTTCCGCCGGCCGCGCCCGCGCGCGCTCCATCACCCGCCCCCAAACCGTGTTCCTTCCCCTCCGCGCAGCAGCCCCAGGGCGCCGGCGAGCCGGTGCTCTGCCACCACTGCGGCCGCACGGCCAGCAACGTCATCAGCTGCCAGGGGTTCTGCGTGGCCGATTCCGGCTACTGATCCCGGCGGCAGCAGGCGCCCTGGCGCTCGCAGGGATGGCTTCAGGGCTGCTGGACGCTGGCGCCTCCAGGGCGGCGGATTTCGGCCGCTGGCAAACCAGCCCCAGCCGCTGCCAGTGGCAGCGGAGCCCATCCCGGCTCTGGTTCGACTGCCAGGGGGTGCGGCTGGAGCAGAACCTGGAGGGGCAGCTGAGCGTGCGCTTCCTAGCCGATGGCCTGCGGGCGCCGATCGCGCTGGAGCACCTCGTGTTCGCCGGTGCCCTGGAGCAGGGGCAGGTGGCGATGCGCTGCGATCGGGAAGGGAGCTGCCAGCCCCTCTGGCCCGCACGCCTCACCGTGGCCACAGTGGCCGCCGCCAGCTTCGATCAGCGCGGGCTGGCCCTGGGTGTGCCCCACACCCGCCTGGCACGGGGCCACTGCCAGCTGGAGCGCGGTCTGGTGCGCTGCCAGGCCTGGGGGCGGGGTGGGGAACAGTGGATCGCCGAAGCCAGCCTCTGACGATCCCTGCGGCAGTCTGACCAGGCGTTGATCACACCAGTGGTGATCACAGCAAGGACTGATCCCTGAAGACGGATCGCTGAAGCGCAGATCGCTGAAAAGGCGGCACCCAGATTCGAACTGGGGATAAAGGATTTGCAATCCTCTGCCTTACCACTTGGCCATGCCGCCGGCCGGGGGGTCAAACTCCCGAAGCGGATCGTATCAGCCATGGCATGTCCCCCCCGCTGCTGGTTCTGAGCAACGGCCACGGGGAGGATGTGATCGCCCTGCAGGTGATCAGGGCGCTGCGGCGCCGGCGTCCCCATCTGCGGGTGCAGGTGCTGCCCCTGGTGGGAGAGGGCCGTGTGTTCGGCGACGCCGAGCGCGCCGGCCTGCTGCGGCTGGTGGGGCCGCGGCAGCCGCTGCCCAGTGGCGGGTTCAGCTCCCAGAGCCTGCAGGGCATGGCTGCCGACCTCGCCGCGGGGCTTGCCCTGCTGAGCTGGCGGCAGTGGTGCTGGGTGCGGCGCTGGGGGGCCAGCCGTGCTCCCGTGCTGGCGGTGGGCGATCTGCTGCCCCTGCTGCTGGCCTGGGGCAGCGGCGCGCCGTTTGCCTTCCTGGGCACCCCCAAGAGCGACTTCAGCTGGATGTCGGCACCACCGACAGGCTGGGGCAGAAGCCTGCTCGCCGACGGCTACCACCGCTGCAAGGGCAGTGAATGGGATCCGTGGGAATGGGCCCTGATGCGCAGTCACCGCTGCCGCCTGGTGGCCATGCGCGACAGGCTCACCGCCCGGGGCCTGCGGCGCCGGGGCGTGCCAGCCCTGGCGCCGGGCAATCCCATGCTGGATGGGCTGCAGGTCACTGCCCCGCCCGCGTGTCTGGAGCACCAGCGCCGCCTGCTGGTGCTGCCGGGCAGCCGGCTGCCGGAGGCCCTCGGCAATGCCCGCAGGCTGCTGGATGCCCTGCTCAGATGGCCGGCCCAGCAGCCCACCACGGTGCTGCTGGCCTGCGGCAGCAGGCCGGATCGGGATGACTGGGAGCGACTGCTGCGCGGGCAGGGCTGGCAGGTTGAGCCGCTGAGTGCCGCCGCTGCCGGGTGCGGTGCCGCTGCGACCTGGCGGCACGGCAAGGTGACGCTGCTGCTGGGACAGAGTCGATTCGAAACCTGGGCGGCCTGGGCCGAGGTGGGGCTGGCCACCGCCGGCACCGCCACCGAGCAACTGGTGAGCCTCGGGATTCCAGCACTGTCCCTGCCTGGCCCCGGTCCGCAGTTCAAGGCTGGATTCGCCCGGAGGCAGAGCCGCCTGCTCGGGGGCGCGGTGCTGCCCTGCCGCGACCCGGCCGAACTGGGGGGCCGGCTCACCCGCCTGCTCGACGACCCTGACCTGCGCCGAAGGCTGGGCTCCGCTGGACGGCGCCGCATGGGGCCGGCGGGAGGCAGTGAGCGGCTGGCCCGTCTGCTGGAGGCGCGCCTGCTTGAACCGCAGCCCTGCGCCGCCGGGCGGCTGGGATGATGACGCGGTTCACCCAGAGTGGTCCTGGCATGGCCGGCATCTCCGATCGGGCCTACAGCACCACCTGCGGCCGCCTGGCCACCCTGCTGGGGGTGAGCCTGGCCTCGGCCCGCCGCCGGGTGGAGATCCGCGCCGCCCAGGCCGGAATCCGCGACGGGGCCGACAAGCTGGCCCTGGCGGAAAGCCTGGTGGCCGAACTGGAGACCAGCGACAGCGACCACCAGGGCCTGCTCACGGAACAGCTCGTGGCGCTGGAGAGCGAAGCGAACTTCATGGTGGAGGACTGAGCCTGCAGTCCTTCAGCGGTTGGCGCCGACGCTCAACGGTTGCCGCCGGTGGAGTGTTCGAACAGGAGGTGGAAACGGTTGCGGTCCAGTTCCGCCATCACCGGGATGCAGCCGAAGCAGCGCTGGGCCAGATCCCAGCGTTCCTCCCGCCGCAGCATCGTCTCGAGGCGGTCCCGGGCCGGCAGCAGGAAGCGCACATCACCCGCCGCATAGGCCAGCTGGGCTTCGCTGAGATCTTCCACCCGGCCCCAGTCGGAACTCTGGGCCTGCTTGTCGAGTTCGATGCCCACCAGTTCCTGCACCACATCCTTGAGCCCGTGCCGGGGGCTGTAGGTACGGCCCAGCCGGCTGGCCACCTTCGTGCAGAAGATCGGGTTCACGGTGATGGCGAGGTTCTCGGCCAGAGCGGCCACATCGAAGCGGGCGAAGTGAAACACCTTCTCGATGGCGGGGTTCTCCATCAGGGCCCTCAGCCGCGGCGCCTCCCGCTGGCCGCGGGCCACGCGGATGCAGCAGACGTTGTCGCTGTCATCGCAGATCTGCACCAGACAGAGGCGGTCGCGGCCGTGGATGAGGCCCATCGCCTCGGTGTCCACCGCCAGGGCCCGAGCCCCCGCATAGAGCGCCTCCCACTCCGCATCAAGGTCGCCGTCGAAGACGGCGAAACGGGCCGGTGCGGGCAGGTTGCTGCTGGGGGCGGCGGTCATCGGCGGCTGGAGGGGAGGTTCGATCCTCCATGCTGGCAAGCCGTGTCCGGAGCGCAGTGGCGGCGCATCCAGCAGAATCGGGCCATGGCCACCACCGGCTCAACGCTGCTGCTCACGCTGCTCCTGGCCATCGGGCTGGTGTTCTTCCTGCGCGCCGCCAGCAAGGACCGCACCACCACCGTCGAGGTGCGCAGTTCCCGTCCTCCCCTTGAGGTGCTGCCCGCCCTCAGCTCTTGGCTGGAGCAGCGGGGCTGGGAGGCGGAATCCACGAACCCGGAACGGCGCAGCCTGCGCTTCCGCGGATCCGTGAGTTCCAGTCCGTGGCTGGCGGTGCTGCTCTCCCTGCTCGGCAGTCTCGGCGCCGGCTGCCTCGGACTGGTGCTGCGTCAGCTCCAGCCGGGCCTGGGCTGGTGGCCTCTGCTGCTGGCCCTGCTCGGTCCCCTGGCCGGCGGGCTCTATCGCCGGCGGGCCGCTCGCGATGAAACCGTGGAACTGCGGCTGATCAGCCACGATCAGGCCACCGGCAGCGCCCTGCGGCTGCGGGCCCATCGCGATGAACTGATCGCCCTTGAGCAGGAACTTGGGCCCAGACTGGGCCTCTACAACGACGCCAACCTGCTGAGCTCACCCCTATGAGTGGACCGCGGCGCTGGCCCCTGTTTCTGGCCCTGCTCTGTCTGGTGGCGTCCCTGGTGGTGGGCCTCGATGTCGGCGCCCAGGCCCCCGGGGTGGCCTGGCTGGATCCGCTCACCGGTCCCCGCAGCCGCCTGAGCGACCGCAAGGACTGGACCGGCAGCCGGCCACTCCCCGAGACCGTGGAGATCCTGCTGCTGGCCGGCCACGCCGATTCCCAGAACATGGCCGGGGCCGGTACCCCCGGCGAAGCCGTGGCCCTGCGGGGAGCCGCGCCGATGCAGCCCGGCATTCGCGATGAGCTGCACTGGAACCTGCTCACGGCCCAGGCGGTGGAGGCTCTCGGCCGCGAGCGCGGTCTGGCGATCCGCTTCTACGACCCTCCGATGCGCACCATCCACGACGGCGATGACCCTCGCACCAACTGGAGCGTGGGCAAGGCCCATGCCCGGGGCGGTGGCTATGCCCTGGAGATCCACTACGATGCCTATGGCCCCGATGGGGTGGGCTCGGGCGTGATCCCGCCTCTGCACAATCCCCCCAGTCGCATCGACGAAAGCCTGGCGCAGGCTTTCGGTTCCTATCCCCTGCTGTACCGCGATGGCTTGGGAGCTCCGCGCCGGGGGATTGCCATGCTGGAGATCGGCAAGCTGGAGGGCAGCCTGGAGGCCGCTCTCCGCGACCCCAGGCGCAGCCAGGCCACGATCAGCGCCATCGCCACCCGTGTGGTGGACGCCATCGAGACGGGCCTGGGCCGGCTTCCCGGCGGCCTGCCCGCCTGAGGCGAGTCAGCCCACCGCCTTTCAGCCCACTGCCTGTTCAGCCCACCGCCTGGTGTGGGGCGCAGCGTTCACTCAAGGAAGCGTCCTCCAGCCAGTTCTGGGGCCGGGTGAACACGTCGGTGAGCAGAGCCTCCCGGCTACCGGGCTCCACCTGATAGCCATACTCCCAGCGCACCAGCGGCGGCAGCGACATCAGGATCGATTCGGTGCGGCCGTTGGTCTGCAGACCGAAGATTGTGCCCCTGTCGAACACCAGGTTGAACTCCACATAGCGGCCGCGGCGGTAGAGCTGGAACTGGCGCTCGCGCTCGCCGTAGGGGGTGTGCTGACGCTTCTCGGCGATCGGCAGGTAACTGGGCAGAAACGCGTTGCCGCAGGCGGTGGCCAATTGGAACAGCTGCTCCCAGCTGTGGCCGATCGGTCCGATGCGCCCACTCTCGGCGGCAGCAGAAGCAGCCGGGTCAGGGCCCTTGTAGAGCACCCCGCCGGGATCCTGGTAGTCGTAGAAGATCCCGCCCACACCGCGGGTTTCGCCGCGGTGCTTCAGGAAGAAGTACTCATCACACCAGGGCTTGAACACCTGGTAGTACGCCGGATTCACGCTGTCACAGGCCGCCTTGAGGGTGCGGTGAAAGTGCTGCGCGTCCTCCAGAAAGGGGTAATAGGGGGTGAGATCGGCACCGCCGCCGAACCACCACACCGGACCGGCCTCGAAATAGCGGTAGTTGAGGTGAACGGTGGGGATGTAGGGATTGCGGGGGTGAAGCACCATCGAGGTGCCGGTGGCGAACCAGGGGTGTCCCTTGGCCTCGGGGCGCTGACTGAGGATTGACGGGGGCAGCTCGGAGCCCTGCACCTCTGAGAAGTTCACCCCTCCCTGCTCGAACACCCGGCCGGCCTTGATCACCCGGGACCGGCCGCCCCCCCCCTCGGGCCGTTCCCAGCTCTCCTCGAGGAAGCGCCCCTCGCCATCGAGCTGCTCCAGCCCGGAGCAGATGGAGTCCTGCAGACCCATCAGCAGTTCACGGGCCCGCTGGCGGGAATTCACGGGAGGAGCCTCGAGGGCCTGGAGCATCGCAGCCGCGCCGGATCGGCGTAGGGACCATCCACACCTTTTCAGGCCAGGCCATCCCTCCACAAGGGGTCGAGAATCTCTGTCACGCCCCTAGGATCGATCTTCGTTCGCAGCCACGCCTGGATGGTCACCGCAGAGCAGGCCCGTGCCGCCCTCAGCGCCGTAAAGGATGCCGGCAGCGGTCGCGATCTGCTGGAGCTGGGGTGGATCCAGGACCCCAGGGTGCAGGGTGGACGGGTGGTGTTTCGCCTGGCCCTGCCGGGCTTTGCCCAGGCCCAGCGGGATCGCATCGTGACTGAGAGCCGCTCGGCCCTGCTGGCGCTCGACGGCCTCAGCGACGTGCAGATCGAGCTGGCGCAGCCCAGCACGCCACCTCCGGCCGGGGCCCCGATCGGGGCCGCTGGCCACGGGCCGGGCGGGCATGGTCAGCTGCCCGAACGTCAGCCCATCCCGGGAGTGCGGCGGGTGATCGCCGTGAGCAGCGGCAAAGGGGGTGTGGGCAAGAGCACCGTGGCGGTGAATCTTGCCTGTGCCATGGCCCGTGACGGGCTCAGGGTGGGGCTTCTGGATGCGGACATCTACGGGCCCAACGCGCCCACCATGCTGGGAGTGGCCGACCGCACCCCTGAGGTGCGCGGCGACGGAGCCGCCCAGGTGCTGGTGCCGATCCAGAGCTGCGGCATCGCCATGGTGTCGATGGGCCTGCTGGTGGCCGAGAACCAGCCCGTGATCTGGCGGGGGCCGATGCTCAACGGAATCATCCGCCAATTCTTGTACCAGGTGGACTGGGGCGAGCGGGATGTGGTGGTGGTGGACCTACCCCCCGGCACCGGCGATGCCCAGCTCACCCTGGCCCAGGCGGTGCCGATGGCGGGCGTGCTGATCGTGACCACGCCGCAGGAGGTGTCCCTGGCCGACGCCCGTCGCGGCCTGGCCATGTTCCAGCAGATGGGCATCCCCGTGCTGGGGGTGGTGGAGAACATGAGCACGTTCGTTCCTCCCGACGCTCCCGAGAAGCGCTACGCGATCTTCGGCACCGGAGGGGGCGCCCGCCTGGCCGAGGAGGGGAACGTGCCGCTGCTGGCGGAACTGCCCCTGGAGCTGCCCGTTCGGGAGGGTGGTGACAGGGGCCTGCCGGTGGTGCTCTCTGCCCCTGAATCGGCCACAGCGCAGGCCTTCACGGCTCTCGCCCGCACCATCACAGCTCTCACCCCCGTGCCCGCCTGAGCGCCATGCTGAGCCTGCCCGGGCGCAGCCGCTCCCTGTTCGCCCGACGGGTACGCAGCCGGCGCAGGCTCCTGGCCGGTGTGGACCTGGTGCTGTGGGGGGTCCCACTGGCGATGATCCTGCTGGCCGGCATCCTCATCGCCAGCACCCAGCGCCAGGCCGATTACGCCGACTGGTACCAGCACTGGATCACTGCCGTGGTGGGGATGGGGGTCGCCCTGCTGCTGGCCCGGCTGCCGCTGGAGCGGCTGCAGCCCCTGCGCTGGCCGCTCTACGGCGCGGTCGTGGCGGGCCTGCTGGCCGTGCGGGTGGTGGGAACCAGCGCGCTGGGAGCGAAGAGCTGGATCAACATCGGCGGCTTCTACCTCCAGCCTTCGGAATTCGCAAAACTTGCCGTGATCGTGCTGCTGGCCGGGGTGCTGGCGCGCCATCCGGTGGAGCGCCCGGTCGATCTGGTGCGGCCCACAGCCCTGATCTCCCTGCCATGGCTGCTGGTGTTCGTGGAGCCAGACCTCGGCAGCTCGCTGGTGTTCGGTGCCGTTCTGCTGGTGATGCTCTACTGGGCCGGCATGCCAGGAGCCTGGGTGGTGCTGCTGCTCTCGCCTCTGGTCGCGGCGATTGTGGCCGGAACCGTGCCCTGGCTGCTGATCGGCTGGATTCCTCTGGTGGGATGGCTGGCCTGGAAGAGCCTGCCCTGGAGGCGTCTGGGCCTGAGCGTGGCGGTGGGCGTGCAGACCCTGTTCGCCGTGGCCACCCCATGGCTGTGGGAACACGGGCTGAGGCCCCACCAGCGGGCTCGGCTCACCCTGTTTCTCGATCCCGGCCAGGACCCCCTGGGCGGGGGCTATCACCTGCTCCAGAGCACCGTGGGGATCGGCAGCGGCCAGCTCTGGGGCACAGGATTGATGCGAGGCGCCCTCACCAAGCTTCGCTTCATCCCCGAACAGCACACCGACTTCATCTTCAGTGCCCTGGGGGAGGAGACCGGCTTCATCGGCTCGGTGCTGGTGGTGGCGGGCTTCGTGGCCCTTGTCTGGCGCCTGCTGCAGATCGCCGGTCGAGCCCGCACCGACTTTGAATCCCTGGTGGTGGTGGGCATCGGCGCGATGCTGATGTTCCAGGTGGTGGTGAACATCAACATGACCATCGGTCTCGGACCCATCACCGGCATCCCGCTGCCCTTTCTCAGCTATGGCCGCTCCGCCATGCTGATGAACTTCATGGCCCTCGGTCTGTGTGCCTCCGTGGGACGCCGTGCCGGCAGCGCACCGAGGCCTGGGAAGAACCGCTGGTAAGACCCCGACAACGAGCGCACCATGCCCCGAGCGCCCTCCCAGCACAGCGGGCCCGACCCCCCCGGAGTCGAGCAACCGGTGACCCTGGCCAGAGTTCGTGCCTGCCTGGGGGCGGGGGTGCCGGCGGGCAGGAACGACGAGGACTCGGTGCGGCGCCAGTGGTGGGCCGCTCTGGCCACCCTGCAGAGCGAGTTTCTGCTTCCCCGCCGTGATGTGTCGGGGATCTGGCTGGCAGCACCGTTGCCGGCGCTCTACGAACCCCAGCTGCTGGAACGCCTGCAGGGATGGGTCTGGGCGCCCCAGCAGCTGGAGACCCTGCTGAACGCACCGCCCCCCCTGCTCCCCGGTGCCGACGGGGGTGCGCCACGGGGGGCCGGGGCGGGCTTCGAACGCCTGCCGCTGACGGCCGACGACGGCACCGACCCCCTGCTGGTCGTGATCACTCCGGCGCTGCAGGTGGCCCTGTGCCTTGATGGCCCGCACCAAGGCCGCAGGCTGCTGGTGCGGTTCGAGCCCCATGTGCTCAGCCAGGTGCTGGCGCTGGTGCATTCCCGCCTGGCGGCGGAGCACAGGGACAGCGCCGAGAGGCTGCATGCAGTGCTGCGGGGAATGGGGGAGCTGCGCAGCGACCCGGGGCTGGGACTGGCGTTCTGGCCGCGCCTGGCCGACCGGCTGGCGGCCATGGCACCGAGCGTGACCCTGCAGCCCCTCGTGCAGCACTCCCCGGGGGGCGACGACGACGACGTGAACAGCGAGCTGGCGCTGCTGGAGGCCCTCACCCATGAGGTGCGCACGCCGCTGGCCACGATCCGCACCCTGATCCGATCGCTGTTGCGCCGCAGTGATCTCTCGGCGCTCGTGCGTCAGCGACTGGAGCAGATCGATGGCGAGTGCAGCGAACAGATCGACCGCTTCGGGCTGATCTTCCTGGCGGCGGAACTGCAGAAACGACCGGGCCGCGGCGGCAACCACGCAGAACGAACGGACCACGGCCTGGCCAGCACCGACCTCAGCCAGCTGCTCAGCCAGCTGCAGCCCCTGTGGCAGCGCCAGCTGGCCCGCCGGGGTCTGCAGCTGGAGATCAGCATCGGGCCGGACCTGCCGCCGGTGCTCAGCGACCCGGCGCGGCTGGAAACGATGCTCGGTGGTCTGATCGATCGTTTCAGCCGCACGCTGCCCAGCGGCAGCACCGTGGGCCTCCGGCTGCGGGCCGCCGGCCCGCGCCTGAAGCTGCAGCTGGACAGCGCCGAAGCCCGCAGGCGCAGCGGCGAAGGCGGCGTTGCCGATGGCTCCCGCGTTCGCTCGGTGGGTCCGGTGCTGAGCTGGAATCCCGCCACCGGCAGCCTGCAGCTCAGCCGTCAGGCCACCCAGCGCCTGTTTCAGCGTCTCGGGGGGCGGCTCACCGAACGGGGCGACAGCGGTCTCACGGTGTTCTTCCCCACCTGCTGAGCGCCGGCGGGAATGCAGGGGCGGCGATGCCGGGGCGGGGCGGTTTGTTGACGGGTGTGAAGACTGCCGGGTGGAGGGGAAACGGCCGAAAATCACGGTGCTAGTTTCCCGCTGAACCAGTCTGCCGACACCTGAACAAGCCATGACAGCAACGGCGCTGAGCGGTCAACTCCCGAAGTACATCGGCAGCACGGGTGGTCTGCTGAATGCCGCCGAAACCGAGGAGAAATACGCCATCACCTGGACCAGCCCGAAGGCCCAGGTCTTCGAGCTGCCCACCGGTGGCGCAGCCGAGATGAATGAAGGCGAAAATCTCATGTATTTCGCCCGCAAGGAGCAGTGCCTGGCCCTCGGCACCCAGCTGCGCACCAAGTTCAAGCCCCGGATCGAGGACTACAAGATCTACCGGATCTACCCTGGTGGCGACACCGAGTACCTCCATCCCAAGGACGGTGTGTTCCCCGAGAAGGTGAATCAAGGCCGTCCGATGGTGGGGCACAACCCCCGCAGCATCGGCGCCAATCCCAACCCTTCCAATCTCAAGTTCAGCGGCAAGAACACCTACGACTCCTGATCCTCAAGGGTTGGATCCGTCGCTCACCGGGGCCTTCGAGCCCCGGTTTTTTGATGGCATCCCACCCCGGCCCCGGCCATGCTGAACGCCATCCTGCAACGCATCAAGGTGGCCAGGCTGGGCCTGGATCCACCGGCCCCAGGGCCCCTGCGCCACGGAACCGCCCTGGTGCTGGTGGTGCGCAACGAAGCGCGCCACATCGGTGAATGGGCCCGCTTCCACCGCCTGGCCGGCGCCCGTCAGGTGATCGTCTACGACGACGGCAGTCACGACGCCACGGTGGAGACCCTCGCTGCCGCCCTGGAGCCGGATCAGCTGCGTGTGATTCCCTGGCGGCAGCGTCTGGTCGACCTGCCCCTGCGCCGGCAGATCCACAATCAGGTGCTGGCCTATGCCCACGCGGCGGCCAATTTCGGCGCCGACTTCCGCTGGATGGCGTTCATCGACGCCGACGAATTCCTGGTGCCCAAGCAGGCCGCGAGCATCGACGCGGCCCTCAGCCACCTCGGACCTGAGGTGCGCAATCTCTCGCTCCCCTGGCACATGTTCGGCCGCTGCGGCCACCGGCAGCCCCCCGCGGGCGGGGTGGTGGCCAACTACCGCCTGCGGGCGGCTGAGCCGATGGCGGGCGCGAATTTCAAGTGCGTGGTCGACCCCTGCCATCTCACCGGCGTGCGGGTGCACCGCATGGAGGTCGACCACAGAGACCTCACCTGGAACGATCGCGGCGACACCTGCCATCTGCGCCAGCGCCGGCGGCCGGTCTTCTACTCCGCTGACCACCTGCAGCTCAACCACTACTACACACGCTCCGCCGCGGAACTGGAGGAGAAGATCCGGCGCGGACCGAACCTGCCGGCCAAGGCCGCCGCCTACCGCCGCAAGGTGATGCGCACCGTGAACCGGATCGAGCGGGATGTGGTGGAGGACGATGCCGCCCTGCGCTTTCTGGAGCGGGCCGGCAGGCACCCGCTGTAAGTGCCTGACGCGAAAGAGGCCACCCTTCAGAAGCGGTAGTCGAACCGCTCGATCTCGGCCCGGTACAGCCGTCCCACCTGACGTTCCAGGTCAGGGGTGTAGAAGCTGCGGTAGCCGGTCGGGGCACCGCTCGCCGGTGCCGGCCGATGCCCCGCCTTGGAGCGCGGCAGCCAGCCGTCCCAGTCCACCTCCAGGTGCCGCAAGGCGCTGCTGAGGTCAGCCTGGAGGGTCTCGAAGCGCACGATCTGATCCGCCACCACCTGATCGTCGATGGTGAACATCGGCCAGTTGTCGTGAAAGGCCAGCGGCACCACGCCACCCAGGTCGTTGCCTTCCGAGAGCGCCTGCACATAGGCCGCGAAGCTGGGCGGGCGGCACAGGCGCTGAATACGCCAGAAGTAGTCGGACACCGTCTTGTCCCAGGGATTGCGCACCACGGCCAGCTTCCAATAGTCCCGCCACTCGCGGGGGAAGGCCAGCGCCACAAGCCGGGCCGGAGCGTGGGGGGGTTTGCGCCCCAGCAGGGGCCGGTAGGCGTGGTCGATGGCCCGCCCAACGGCCCGGCCCCTCATCCTCAACCCCAGCCCCCGCACCAGGGAGAGGCTGGCAGGGCTCTGATGCCAAGCCTCTCGAAGCACGCGGCACGTCAGCGGAATCCCCTGGGTGAGGGTTTCGGCAATGGCGCTGATCTGCAGATCGGCCGGGCCCAGAAGACGGGCCAGGGACACGCAGATGGAACTGCCGGCGGCCTTGCGGCAGTGCAGAACGATCAGCCGATGGCGGTGGCTGAGGATCATCGCGCGGTTCTGGGTCGGTGACGCGACCACCAGCGCTTGAAGCGGGCCACCGCAGCCGGCAGGTGACGACCACGGCTGCGGCCGATGTCAACAAAGTGCTCTGCTCTGAGGCCGTAGCCAGGCAGACGCTGCACGAATTCCTCGATCTGATCCCGGTCGAGATGAAATTCGACCAGCTGCTCCGGCCTCGAGATCATGAACCGGCGCACTGCTGCCAGGTGCTGGTCCCACTCCCGGCGCCATGCCTCGGCAAGCTCGGCGAGGCTGGCAAGCCCCCGCCAGCCCAGCTCGCGGGCCGCGAACTCACCATGGCCGTGCTGCAACCTGGAGCGGATCCAATCCTCCCGATCCCGCCAGTTCAACAACAGAATGGTGTCGGGGTAATCAGCAAGGATGCGAGGAAACAGGCAGTTGGCATCAAAACTTCCCTCGGCACTGCTGTCGATGAGATCGCCGTAGAACACAAAGTCTTCAATCCCATGAAAGACAGCACGGTCCGCCTCCACGTTCAACCGCATGATGCGACCGATCTTGCGTGTCCTCCAGAACCGCGAGAGCAGACCAGCAGGCAGTTTCTGGTGTACCGCTCGGTGTCCGGACCGCGCGAACAGGTGCGCGAAGCTGCGGGTGCCGCACTTGTTGAAACCTACCGCCACCACACGCGGCAGCCTTGGGGCGCCAGCCAGGGGACCGGTTCCACTCACCTGCGGCACGGCCTCTGAGATTTCGGAATCATCCTGCATGGGCATCCGCCTGGCAGCCTCGGGGCCTTGCCCCGGGCGCCGGAGCGGCCGGTCGGTGAAGATCCTGAGCTGCCGGGGGCTGAAGTGGGCCCCAGGCCAGGCCGTTCGTGAACGGACAGACCGCTGCGGGGGAGGGCGTTCGCCGGGCGGCGCCTATAAAGGCAGGGCCTGCAGCGCTCCCCGTGGATACCGGTGTCCTGGACCAGGCCTTCCGCGATCAGGTGGCAGCCGGTCGCAACTTCATCCCGCTCTGGAAGCGCTGGCCGGCGGATCTGGAGACGCCCCTCACCACCTGGCTGAAGGTGGGGGCCCGTCACGACCACGGTGTTCTGCTGGAGTCGGTGGAGGGTGGCGAGCGCATCGGCCGCTGGAGCTTCGTGGTGAGCGATCCGCTCTGGACACTCACCAGCCGTGGCGACAGCAGCGAGCGGGTGTGGCGCGATGGCCGGCGTGAGTGCCTCAGCGGCAATCCCTTCGAGCTGCTGCAGCAGTGCCTGGCCCCCCTGCGCAGCGCACCGGTGGCGGGGCTGCCCCCGGTGGGCCAGCTGTTCGGATGCTGGGGCTATGAGCTGATCCGCTGGATCGAACCCAGCGTGCCCGTGCACCCGGCGCCCGCCGAGGCCCCCCCCGATGGCTGCTGGATGCTGGCCGACAGCCTGCTGGTGTTCGATCAGGTCAAGCGGCAGATCACGGCTGTGGCCTACGCCGATCTCAGCGCCGGCGCCGATCCGCTGGCCGCCCACGCGGCCGCTGCGGCCCGCATCGCCGATCTGGAGGCGCGGATGCATGAGCCCCTGACCCCTGCCGTCACGCCGCTGCAGTGGCACGACGCCCCCGTCGAGCAGATCATGGCGTTGCTGCAGCCGGTGGGCAACCGCGACCGGAGCGACTTCGAGGCGGCCGTGAGCAGCGCCCGCGAGCACATCGCCGCCGGGGATGTCTTCCAGCTGGTGCTCAGCCAGCGCCTGGAAACCCGCATCGCCCGCGATCCCTTCGACCTCTACCGCAGCCTGCGGATGGTCAACCCGTCCCCCTACATGGCCTTCTTCAACTTCGGCGGCTGGTATCTGATCGGCTCCAGCCCCGAGGTGATGGTGAAGGCCGATCCGATCCCAGCCAGTGAAGGTGGCGGCGTGCGCGCCTCGCTGCGGCCGATCGCCGGCACCCGCCCCCGCGGCGCCGACGAGGCCGAGGACCGCAGGCTGGAGACGGAGCTGCTGGCGGATCCCAAGGAACGGGCCGAACACGTGATGCTGGTGGACCTGGGCCGCAACGACCTGGGCCGGGTCTGCAGGCCGGGCAGCGTCCAGGTCACCGACCTGATGGTGATCGAGCGCTATTCCCACGTGATGCACATCGTCAGCCAGGTGGAGGGCGTTCTTGCCGACGCCAACAGCGTGTGGGATCTGCTGATGGCGGCCTTCCCCGCCGGCACCGTGAGCGGCGCCCCCAAGATCCGGGCGATGCAGCTGATCCACGACCTCGAACCCGATGCCCGCGGGCCTTACTCCGGCGTGTATGGGTCCGTGGATCTGGCCGGTGCCCTGAACACCGCCATCACCATCCGCACGATGGTGGTGCTGCCGGGCGAGGGGCCCGGTGAGTGGCGCGTGCAAGTGCAGGCCGGAGCCGGCGTGGTGGCGGATTCCCGGCCGGAGGCCGAGTATCAGGAAACCCTCAACAAGGCCCGAGGCATGCTCAAGGCCCTGGCCTGTCTGCAATGACAGCTCCGACAGCCGATCTGATGGCCAGCCACCGGCTGCTGAAGGGCTTCGAGGTGGAACTGTTCACCGGCCGTGGCGACGGCACGGTGGTGGGTTGCAGCGCCGAGGCCGCGAAGGCCCTTTCGGGCTTCGTGATCGAACCCGACCATCGCAACCTGGAATACGTCACCCCGCCGGAGGCCGACTACGGCCGCCAGCTGGCGCTGCTGCTGGAACCGCGCCAGCGCCTGCGGCCCTGGCTGGCGGAGCGGGGCCTGACCCTGCTGCCCGGCAGCACCCTCAGCCTGGGTGACAGCTCCCGCTTCGAGCGCTCCGATCCCGAACATCCGTACCACGCCTACATCGAGGCCACCTACGGCACCCGGGTGGTCACCGCCAGCGTGCACATCAACCTGGGCCTCACGCCGGGCACCGCCTTCCAGGGGCAGGACGCCCTGTTCGCAGGGCTGCGGCTGCTGCGCTGTGAAGCGGCCCTGCTGCTGGCCCTGAGCGCCAGCTCCCCCTTCCTCGACGGCCGGGTCACCGGCGCCCATTCCCAGCGCTGGCTGCAGTTTCCGCTCACCCCGGCGGATGTGCCGCTGTTCACGGATCATCCTCACTACGTGAGCTGGATGCAGGCGGAACTGGCCGCCGGGCGCATGCAGAACGTGCGACACCTCTGGACGTCGGTTCGCCCCAACGGTGACGACCGCCCCCACGACCTCAACCGCCTGGAGATCCGCATCTGCGACCTGGTCAGCGATCCGCTGCTGCTGCTGGCGATCACTGCCTTCAGCGAGCTGAGGCTGCTGCAGCTGATGCAGGCGCCGGAGCGCTGGGATCCGCTGCTGGCCAGTGCCCTGAGCGCGAAGGAACTGGCGCGGCTGGCCGATGCCAACGATCGGAGCAGCGCCCGCGGCAGCCTCGAAGCCAGCCTCTGCCACTGGCGGGACGGACGACCGATCAGCTGCCGCCGCTGGATCGAGGAGAGCCTGGAAACACTCGTCCCCCTGGCCCGCCAGGAGCGGATCGAGCCCCTGCTGGAGCCCCTCGAGCGGGTGCTGCGGGAGGGCAACCAGGCGATGCGCTGGCTGGCCCAGCACGAAGCCGGGGCGTCGATCGCCGCCATCATCAGCGCCGAGGCCGAGGCGATGGCCGCCCAGGAGCGCCAGCTGAGCGCCGGGCCTGGCCAGAGGGGCTGGCCATCGGCCACCGACCACACAGATCTCGCGGCTGATGTTTTGGGATGATCGACACCATTCGCGCTGCCACACCGGCTCCCATGCGGCAGTTCGTGCCCACCATCGCTGAACCCTCCCCCCGGGCCACCCGCCTGCTGGGTGAGCGCATGGAACTGGTGGAAGACCTGTGGCAGACGGTGCTGGGCAGCGAATGCCCACCGCGCCAGGCCGAGCGGCTGCTGCGCCTCAAGCAGCTCAGTGATCCCTCTGAACCCGGCGAGGGGAGCGACAGCAGCGCCGCCATCGTTCAGCTGATCCAGGAGATGGATCTGGTCGAGGCCATCGCCGCTGCCCGCGCCTTCTCCCTGTATTTCCAGTTGGTGAACATCCTCGAGCAGCACATCGAGGAAGACACCTACCTCGACAGTCTCAAGAGCCAGGCCGAACCGGTGGCCAGCGACCCCTTCCTGCCGCCTCTGGCGAGCCAGACCGAGCCTGCCACCTTCCGCCAGCTCTTCGACCGGCTGCGCAGCCTGAACGTACCGCCCGCCCAGCTCGAGAACCTGCTGCGCGACCTGGACCTGCGCCTGGTGTTCACGGCCCATCCCACCGAGATCGTGCGCCACACGGTGCGGCACAAACAGCGGCGGGTGGCGGCCCTGATCCAGAAACTGGAACAGGGCGCCGGGCTGATCAACCCCCTGGAACTGCACAACCTGCGCCTGCAGCTCGAGGAGGAGATCCGCCTGTGGTGGCGCACCGACGAGCTCCACCAGTTCAAGCCCACGGTGCTCGATGAGGTCGACTACGCCCTGCACTATTTCCAGCAGGTGCTGTTCGACGCCATGCCGATGCTGCGTCAGCGCATCCGTTCGGCCCTGGCCCAGAGCTATCCCGACGTGGAGGTGCCCCGTGAGGCCTTCTGCACCTTCGGCTCCTGGGTGGGCGCCGACCGGGACGGCAATCCCTCGGTCACACCGGAGATCACCTGGCGCACGGCCTGCTATCAGCGCCAGCTGATGCTGGAGCGCTACATCCGGTCGGTGAGCGAGCTGCGGGATCAGCTCAGCATCTCGATGCAGTGGAGCCAGGTCAGCCCGGCCCTGCTCGAGTCGCTCGAGATGGACCGGCTGCGCTTCCCGGAGATCTATGAGCAGCGGGCGGCCCGCTACCGCCTCGAGCCCTACCGCCTCAAGCTCAGCTACGTGCTGGAGCGGCTGCGGCTCACCGAGGCCCGCAACGGCGTGCTGGCCGAGGCGGGCTGGGAAGCACCGTGCGACGGCATCGCCAGCGTGCCTCTCAGCGGCGGCAACCTCAGCAACACCACCCCGTCCCCGGAACTTCATTACGGCTCGGTGGAGGAGTTCCGCAACGATCTGGAGCTGCTGCTCGACAGTCTCGAGAGCACGGGCCTGAGCTGTGAGTCCATGCAGCACCTGATCAGCCAGGTGCAGATCTTCGCTTTCTGTCTCGCCAGCCTGGACATCCGCCAGGAGAGCACCCGACACAGCGACGCCATCGATGAGCTGAGCCGCTACCTGCAGCTGCCGGTGCCCTACGGCGAGATGGACGAGGAGCAGCGGGTGGCCTGGCTGCTGGGCGAACTGCAGACCCGGCGCCCCTTAGTGCCCCCGGCAGCCCACTGGAGCGAGGCCACGGCCGAAACGTTCGCGGTGTTCCGGATGTTGCACCGGCTCCAGCAGGAGTTCGGCACCCGCATCTGCCACACCTACGTGATCTCCATGAGCCACACGGTGTCGGATCTGCTGGAGGTGCTGCTGCTGGCCAAGGAGGCCGGGCTGGTGGATCCGGTGGCGCAGCACACCTCACTGCTGGTGGTGCCCCTGTTCGAAACGGTGGAGGACCTGCAGCGCGCGCCTGCGGTGATGGAGGAACTGTTCCGCCAGCCGGTCTACCGGCGGCTGCTCTCCGGCCCGGAGGGAGAGCCCCCCCTGCAGGAGGTGATGCTCGGCTACTCCGACAGCAACAAGGACTCCGGCTTCCTCTCCAGCAACTGGGAGATCCACAAGGCCCAGATCGCCCTGCAGCGGCTCGCCACCCGCCACGACCTGGCCCTGCGCATCTTCCACGGCCGGGGCGGTTCCGTCGGCCGGGGCGGCGGCCCTGCCTATCAGGCGATCCTGGCCCAGCCCAGTGGCACGCTGCGGGGGCGCATCAAGATCACCGAACAGGGGGAGGTGCTGGCCTCCAAGTACTCCCTGCCGGAGCTGGCCCTCTACAACCTCGAGACCGTCACCACGGCGGTGATCCAGAACAGCCTGGTGAGCACCCCCGTGGACGACACCCCCAGCTGGAACGAGCTGATGGGCCGCCTCGCCAACCGCTCCCGCGACGTCTACCGGGCCCTGGTGCACGACAACCCCGATCTCGTCGCCTTCTTCCAGCAGTGCACGCCGATCGAGGAGATCAGCAAGCTGCAGATCTCCAGCCGGCCAGCCCGCCGCAAAAGCGGCGCCAAGGACCTGTCCAGCCTGCGGGCGATCCCCTGGGTGTTCGGCTGGACCCAGAGCCGCTTCCTGCTGCCGAGCTGGTTCGGCGTGGGGCGGGCGCTGCAGGAGGAGCTGGAGCGCGACCCCGAGCAGCTCGACCTGCTGCGCCTGCTGCATCAGCGCTGGCCCTTCTTCCGGATGCTGATCTCCAAGGTGGAGATGACCCTCTCCAAGGTGGACATCGAACTCGCCCACCACTATGTGCAGGCCCTGGGCCGCAGCGAGAATCTCGAGGCCTTCGAGCGGATCTTCGCCACCATCGCCGCAGAGTTCGCGCTCACCCGCGATCTGGTGCTCCGGATCACCGGCCACAGACGGCTGCTGGACGGCGATCCTGCCCTGCAGCTCTCCGTGGATCTGCGCAACCGCACGATCGTGCCTCTGGGGTTTCTGCAGGTGGCTCTGCTGCGCCGGCTGCGGGATCAGAACCGTCAGCCACCGATGAGCGAGACCGCCGGCCCCCGCCAGGATGGACGCACCTACAGCCGCAGTGAGCTGCTGCGCGGCGCTCTGCTCACCATCAACGGCATCGCCGCCGGCATGCGCAACACCGGCTGATCACCGCGCGAGGACACCCTGGGCTCCCTGCTCCTGCCATTCCGCAACCATCCACCGGCACCACGCCTGCGGGAGGGTTACCGCCTGCTGTCCGAGGGCCAGCCGGATCCGGAGGCCCTCAACACCCTGCTCCAGCAGACCGGAGAGCGCAGCCGCACTCCGGAGCGCTGGCAGCGGGCGCTGGAGCGGAGCATGTGGCACCTGCGGATCGTCAACTGCGAGGAGCGACCGGTGGGCTTCGTGCGGGCGACCAGCGACCTGGCCCTCAACGCCAATCTCTGGGACCTCTGGGCCGATGCCCAGGATCCGGCCCAGCCTGAACTGTTGCTGGCTCTGGTGCAGGGAGCGCTGACCCGGCTGCGCCGGGAACTGCCGGGGTGCAGCGTCTCTCTGTCGGCCCCGCCTCAGGCCCTCGAGGCCCTCAAGCGCCAGGGGTTCGTGGTGGACCCAGGGGGCATCCGCGCCATGGGAGTGCACCTCTGACGCCGGCGTCGGCACGCCAAATACAGAAAAAACCCTCCTGTTCCGGCAGGAGGGCGGTGAGGCGACGAGCATGGAGGGACTCGAACCCCCGACACTCAGAACCGGAATCTGATGCTCTATCCAACTGAGCTACATGCCCGTGAGCACGGGTCGGGAGCAGGCGCCGCGCAGAGGCTCTGAAGGATCCCGATTGACCTGGAGGAAGGTCCACCGAAGCGGTGGATCGACCCACGAGACATCTGGATACCGTCGCCTTGGCCCCCGCGGAGGCCCGCTCTCGATGGACCTACCTTAGCCGTTGGCCGCCTGCGACCCATCCGGCTGCAACGCCTGGAGCTGACCCACTTCCGCAACATCGAGCAGCTGGACCTGACGCTCGATGCTCCGCAGCTGGTGGTGGTGGGGGCCAACGGAGAAGGGAAATCCAACCTGCTGGAGGCAGTGGAGCTGCTGGGCAGCCTCCGCTCCCATCGCACCGGCAGCGACAGGGACCTGATCCGTCACGGTGAGCCCAGTTCTGTGCTGGGATGCCGCACCGCCGGGGGCGACCGGCTGAGTCTGCAGCTGCGCCGTCAGGGCGGCCGCCAGGCCAGCCGCAACGGCAGGACGCTGGAGCGGCAGCAGGATCTGCTCGGGTCGCTGCGCTGCGTGGGCTTCAGTGCCCTCGACCTGGACCTGGTGCGGGGGGAGCCGGCCCTGCGCCGCCACTGGCTCGACCGGGTGGTGCTTCAGCTCGAGCCTCTCTACGGCGAGCTGCTCAGCCGCTACGGACGCCTCCTGCGCCAGCGCAGCCAGCTGCTGCGCCGTGGGCTTGGGGGCGCTGAACTGGCTGGGCTGCTGGATGCCTTCGACCAGCAGATGGCCCTGACCGGCACCCGCCTGCACCGGCGGCGCCATCGAGCCCTGCAGCGCCTGGAGCCCCTGGCCGCCGCCTGGCAGGAGCAGCTCAGCGGCGGTCGCGAGCAGCTGCGACTGCGCTACCGCAGTGGTAGCGAGCTGCCGGGGGAGGAAGCCGAGGAGCCCTGGCGAGCGGCGCTGGCCAGCCAGCTGGCCGCCCAGCGCCCTGAGGAACTGCGGCTGGGCCAGTGCGGGGTCGGTCCCCATCGCGATGAGGTCGACCTGCTGCTGGGGGAGCAACCGGCGCGGCGCTACGGCTCGGCCGGCCAGCAGCGCACCCTGGTGCTGGCCCTGAAACTGGCCGAGCTGGAGCTGGTGGGCAGCGTGGTGGGTTCTCCGCCCCTGCTGCTGCTCGACGACGTGCTGGCCGAGCTGGACCCCACGCGCCAGCAGCTGTTGCTCGAGGCCGTGGGGGAGGGCCATCAGTGCCTGGTGAGCGCCACCCATCTGGAGGCCTTCGGCGGCGGCTGGCGCCGGCACTGCCAGGTGGTGCGCATGCAGGCCGGGCGCGTAGGGTGAGCCGCCCTCGATCCCCTTCATCGATGCCCCAGAGCCTGCACTGCCTCCACCCCAACCCGGGATGGAGCGGAGCCTCGTCCGCAACCGCCTCTGCCGACACCTTCTCCCCCGCCGCCACCGCACTGCCAGCCCAGGCCCCGGCGCCCGAAACCTGCGACACGGTGGGCAAACACTGCATCCTCGAGCTCTACGACTGCGATCCAGGTCGGCTCGATGATCAAGCCTTCCTCAGGGACACCATCACCGCCGCCGCACTCCAGGCCGGTGCCACCCTGCTCAACCTGATCACCCACCGCTTCCAGCCCCAGGGCGTCACCGGCCTGGCCCTGCTGGCCGAGTCGC
>JBATEO010000027.1:0-56505 GCA_049664045.1 Prochlorococcaceae cyanobacterium | reverse complement strand
TTGCCCCGCTGAGGCCTGGATGGCCGGTGCAATGGAGGCTTCCGATCTCACCACCGGATCGCTGATCACCCGGCACCTGAGCGTGCGCACGGTGCGCGATCTTGCCCTCTACGAGCAGCATTCAGAGGTCATCCAGCGGCTCTGCACCGCGTTGGGATTCAAGGAACCGGCCACGGCGATGGCCTGGGTGTTCGACCAACTGGAGCAGTCGGAGGATCTGCAGAAGGCCATCTTCGATCTGCTCAACGACTGAACCTGAGCTTCTGCCCAGCTGCTCGCAGTGAAGCCGTACCAGGCTTCAGCTGATCCCAATATCGGCCACAACCGCCGCCACCGGCACTGGCTTTGGAGCTGCCTGCAGGACCAAGCCCAGGCCAGCCGGCTGGAGCTGCCAAGACCCGGCGTCCCGTGTGACGTCCACCACCTTGCGCACCGTGAAGCAAGGTTTAAGAGATTTGCCTCAAGAAGACCAGTGAACCGATAAGCAACACGACCGTCAATGCTAGAGCGATAGGCGCTGAGATCCCCGCCTGCGACTGCAGCTTTTGATCACCGCCTGAGGAATTGCCAAAGGCGACTCAACACGAGGAAGACCGATGAAGCCAAGCCCGATTCCCCTCCGCTCTGCCGGGCTCGCCCTGCTCCTGGTGGCATTGACACTCTGGCCTCTGGCGCCATCTGCAGTTAGGGCCCAGTCCGTTGTGCAACCTGCAGCCAATTCGCTAACGGCCGTGGCACCTGCGCCTGCCGCGGGCATGCAGACAATTGGAGTGATCGGAGGGATCACCTGGGTGTCATCGATTGAGTACTACAGGAAGATGAACCAGCTTGTCCAGAAGCGATTTGGCGATAACAGCTCAGCACGTATGCTTATGTACTCAATCGAGTTCGGCGAGTTCTCCCGGAATGAGCGACTAGCAGAAGCGGGCGACTGGACTGCGCTGCGGACTATCATGCTCGACGCTGCCAGCCGTCTGAAGCGGGGTGGCGCCGACTTCATTGTCATCGCATCGAACACGATGAATTCCACGGCCGAACTGATCGAGGAGAATGTCGAGATTCCCGTGCTGCAGATTGCCGACACAACTGGCCAAGAAGTTCGCCGCAGGGGCATCAACAAGATTGTACTGCTTGGCACAAAGTTCACAATGGAAGCACCGTTTTATCGTGAACATCTCAAGCGAAATTTCGGGATTGATGTTGTGACGCCAGGCCTGGCCGACCGTGAGTACATCAACAAAGTAATCTTCGATGAACTGTCTGTAGAGAAATTCACTCCCGAAGCAAAAGCACGCTTCATCGAGATCTCGGAGCGGTTGGTCAAAGAGTCAGGGGCGCAGGGTGTCGTTCTCGGTTGCACGGAGATCCCCCTTTTGATCAATCAGGAGGATCTGTCGGTACCGACCTTCGACACGATGGCGATCCACATTGAAGCGGCAGTCGAACGGGCGCTGAGCCCCAGGCCGTGAGCCCTCATCAGGCGGGGGCGTCCCACCGAGTGGTGTGAATCCTGAGGAGAAGACCGCCAGCACAGTCACCGCCCCCAGCCTGCGGCCTCTCGATCCGGCCGCCATCCAGAGGATCCTCGCCACCCTGAGCGGCCTGCCAGGGACACCACGACTGGATCAAGGCCTTGCTGGTGCGGCACCAGGCGCAGCTGAGGTGGGAAAGCGATGAGGAGCGTTTTCTGGTGATCGCCCCTCTCCACGGCAAACACTGGTCCGCAGTGATCACCTACCGGCAGCAGGTCATCCGTCTGGTCTCCGTATGCCGCGCCATCTCCTGCCGCATGCCGAAGCAGGGCACGCCGGTGGTTCTCTCTCCGGACTGCTCCGTCCCGCCTCCGGCCTCGATCACGTGGTGGCGACGGTGGCGATGGGAAGGCTATGGGTCACTGGATGGAGACATCAGATCACCCTCATCCCCATCGGCGCGGCCGACCAGGACAAGGCCAGCGCAGCTGTCGCGTGATCGTTCGTGAAGGCCTGGGTCGCCGGATCGCGACCCTCAGCACACTTGAGACTAGGCGTCAGCGTTGACCCGACGCCGGCATGAGCGCCGACCCTCCGCCGCGGCAGCTCCGGAGAACCCCTGCTCCAGGCGGGGGTTTTCTGTTGGCCATGGCCCAGGTTGAGCGGCATGCAGGGGATTCAGCCGGGCTGAGCACGCCTCAGGCCGCTGCGGCTTGACGGATCGGGCCATCGCGATCCGAGCGGAACCGCACCGCCGCTGCTGGCAGCGCCGCCTGCAGGCCGGCGAGGACTCGCTCCAGCACCGCGGTGCTCAGCGGCGCGCCATTGCCCATCCCCTCCCGGCTGCTTACCAGCACTGCCAGCTCAGAGCCCGAGCACAGCTCCATCAGCACCTGCACCGCCAGGGCGCGGGCCCCGACGGTGAGGATGATCGAGGCGTTGCGGCCATCCAACCATCGCAACGTGCCACCCACCTCCCTGGCCAGCGAAGCCATGGCCCCCCTGAGTTGCCCGCCATCGGCGGCAGGAGCGATCAGGGCTTCCAGGCGGGCCATCGCACGAGCAGGCGATTTGCCATTCTCGCTGGATTGAAGCGTCCCGGCCAGTGGTCGGGACAGCAAGGACGTCACATCCGCTCGCTCGCCTGGGCTGCTGCGCCAGCGCTGGGCCCGGCGGGCTGCTTTGCGATGACCTGCCTGGGGACGTCGCCGAAGGCACTGACAGAGCCAGCACCTTCTGCTAGTACAGACGTACGCATGAGAAGGGGTCATGAGTGCTTGTCTGGGTGGAGCCGCCGGGGACGGGGCCGGCTCCCTGAATCAGCACGTCGACGAGTGGCCCTTCCTCGATCAGCAGGTGCTGGTGAGAAGCCGCAGCCGCAAGGTCTGCATGACCTGCCACTGGTTCCGGCACCAGAGCGGCGTGAACTGCATCCCCTGCTCACCTGGCAGCGGGGCTGGGCGCCCGAAGCCGGCTGAGCGACGGCCGCCAGGTGCTCCACTTCCGGCCTGTCCGCTACGCGCGCATTTCCCAGGCGCTGGAGCTGACCGTCGGGGAACTGATCCAGGGCCAGGCAGCGCTGCTCAAGCACCGCAAGGAGATCACCCGAGAGGAGGCGATCACGCTCTGGGCCCAGAAGCGGAAGGCCGGCTGGCAGGTCTGCCCGCCCCAGTGGACACCACCACCAGAGGTCAAGCCACCGGCCCGTCGTCGCGCCGCCAGCATGGGGACCACAGGACTGCCGCCGTGCTTCTGAACCCTTTCTGCCCAGTGAGTACCGCCAAGGTGCTGGCCCTCAAGGCCACGGTGCTGCTGCTGCTCACCCTGCTGATCAAGGCCAGGGTGCAGATCGCGACCGGGTCAGCTGTGGGGATTGCTCTGCTGTTGCTGCAGACCCTGGTGTTCCTGGCCATCAGCGGTGGTCTGGTGCTGGCCGCCGGTGGAGCAGCGCTCTTCACGGCACAGCAGCGTCGGCCGGCAGCGGGCTGATCGCCCGCGATGGCCGTTGAAGTCGCACTGGCGATGCTGCAGCGGGAGCTGCTGGAGGAGATCAGCTGGCAACCCCACACCCTGAAGCTCGCCATGGTGCATCACATCCACCGGCGCACCGCCCATGTGTTCCGCGCTGAGCTGTCGGTTCCACTGGAGCAGCTGCAGTTGCTGGAAGGCCAGGACATGGCCCTGGTCAGCGCCGAGGAGTTGCGTGCGGGAACGATCTGGAGCAGCCGGCTGCAGGAGCACCGGCCTCTGGCCGATGGCCTGCTGGAAGTGATGCACCAGGTGCTGGTTGGGCAGACCTGAACCCAGCACAGGCAGGAGTGTTCGAGAGAGACGGGGACGGCCTGCAAGACCCGGCAGGAGCGGAAGGGCGTTCGACACCGCACGTCTCCGGCGGCATCGGTCGTCATCGAGGGGGCCTCACGGTGCTGGCGCAGGCCTCATTCGACGCGCTTTCTCAGGCGCCGAACCAGGCGGTAGCTGCGGCGCACCCCATCGAGCAGGGTCCCCGGCACCCGCAGCCGCAGTGGAGCGATCAGGGGGCGGTAGATCGTGCGATAGGCCCAGCGCAGGTCCCGCCAGGCCCGGCATGGCTCCGGGTTGAGGAAGTCGGAGATGTCCACGACCAGCCCCCGGCCCTGGTGGAGCATCACGTTTCGCCCATGCACGTCATGGCCATGCAGACCGCGGGCGACGGCATAGGCCAGCGCGGCATCCACGTCATCCATCGCCCGGGGCGGGATGGGGATGCCCTGGCGCAGGCAGTCGTAGAGGGTGGTGCCGTGCAGGCGACGCAGCACCAGATACCCCGCACCCACGTGCAGGCACTGGGAGAAGGCGCGATGGGATCCGATTCGGCGGTAAACCTCAGCCTCCTGCTCCAGCCCTGGGCGACCGGGGCCGTAGACCTTCACCACCAGGGCCGGGTGGTGGGGATGGTGCAGCACCGCGGCGTAATTGCCACAGCCCAGGATGCGCCAGGGGCTCGGAAGGCTCAGAACCCTGACCGGATCATGGGGATCGGGGCAGTGGATCCGGATCTCCGGCAACAGCTGGTTGTGAATGTGGTCCAGCAGCTCCGGCAGGCCAGGAACCGCGCCGGCATGGCCCATCGACCTCAGGAGTGGGTACAAGGGATGCTCGTCCAGGACACCTCACCAGCGCCACCAGGGCCTGCGGGACAGGGCGGCATGGCGGCCATCGCAGAGCGGGTAGCGCTGGGAGCGGCCACAACGACACATCAGCACCGTGGTCGCCTCGCCAAGCCGCAGCTCGTAGGACACCCGGCCACTTCCCAGGTGAGCGCCATCGCAGAACCAGCCGTGGCGGCTGCGGCCGCAGCTGCAGAGCTGGTGCACCCCGGCCGGCAGCTCGAGCGGCTCCGGGCCAGGGATGGAGGCATTGGGCTCAGGCATCAGGATCAGCCCTCCCGTTGGGGCCTGACCCCAGTCTGGAGCGGCTTCAGCTGCAGGGAGCAGGCAGGCGCCGGAGTGGCCGGAGCGCACTCAGCACTGGGCTCTGACTGCGGCGCACCCGCACCCGCTAGTCGCAGTGGGCAGGCCCGAGGTGGTTGATCAGCGACTCCCTAAGCGCCGCAGTGGAGGTCGATACCGTCCTCGTTCGCCTCTCAAGTGTGTTCCGGTGCCCGAGGGCAGCGGCTTGAGTCGACGCGGTCCCGGCCGCTGAGGCACTCAATCGTGCAGACGATCCAGGCGCAGCTGATGGTCACGGCTGGTGAGCCGCAACCAGCCCAGCAGCACCACACCGAACACCCCCAGGGCGGTGCCGGAAGCGATCATGAACACGATCACGATCTGGTAGCGGACAGCGGCCGTTGGTGCCGCACCCGCCAGGATCTGGCCGGTCATCATGCCCGGCAGGCTCACCAGACCCATCACCATCATCGAGTTGATGGTTGGGATCATGGCGACGCGAATCGCCTCACGGATCACCCCCCGGCAGGCCTCCCAGCGGCTGGCCCCAAGCGCCAGGGTCGTCTCCACCAGCTCCCGCCGGCCCTCCAGACCCTCCATCAGGCGGTCCAGGCCCAGGGAGATGCCGTTGAGGGAGTTGCCCAGCACCATGCCCAGCAACGGAATCAGATATTGCGGTGCGAACCAGGGATCGCTGCGGATGATGCCGGTGAGTGCCAGGCCGGTCACCAGCGCCGAGGAACTCATCACCGAGAGCAGACTGTCGAGATAGATGCCAGCGAAGCGACGGCGGGTGCGGTTCACGGCGGCCACTCCGGCGATCGTCGCCATTGCCAACCCCACCAGCAGGATCAGCAGAGCACCGCGCTGCTCGAACAGCCACTCGAGCACGAACCCCACCAGCAGCAGCTGCACCACCATGCGCAGCGCCGCCAGCAGCAGCGTGCGTCCCAGACCGAGCCGGAGTGCTGCCGAAACAGCCACGTTCACCAGGATCAGGAGCGCCGCCAGGGCGAGGCGGTCATTGCTGATGGGCAGGGCTCCAGCGGAGATCGTCATCGGTTCAGATCGCATTCAGCTCCAGCCGGGCCGTCGTGAAGCGGCCGATCTGCTTCGGGTCATGGCTGGTGAGCACGCAGGCGCGCGCATCCACCGCCAGCCACTCGCGCAGCACGGCCTCCACCGCCAGCGTGGTGGAGGCATCGAGTGAGGCGCAGGGCTCATCGAGCAGCAGCACAACCGGATCCAGCTGGAGTGCCCGCAGCAGAGACAGCAGCTGCAGTTCGCCGCCGGAGAGCCGCTCCGCGGGGTAGCCCAGAAACGTCGGCTCCCGCCCCAGCCGCTCCAGCCAGTCGCAGATGCGTCGGGGCTGCCAGCGACCCCGCTGGCGCTGGCTGGCATACCCCCACACGCTGCGCAGGTTCTCCTCCACCGTTCCGGCATGGGCCACCGGCCGCTGGCTCAGATACGAGGCCCGCGCCCGCCAGGCCGGCAGGCCCCAGCTCGCCGGTGGTCGGCCCTGCAGGCTGAGCGCGCCGCGCTGCAGCGGATCCAGCAGCGCCAGGTTCCGCAGCAGCAGTGTCTTCCCCTGGCCGGAAGGCGCCACCAAACCGAGTCGATCCCCGGCCCGCAGCGTGAGGTTGATGTCGCGCCACAACAGCCGCCCATCCAGGTTGCGGCACAGCCCGACGGCGGAGAAAAGCGCGCTGGGCTGCATGGGGCCGCGATGTCCACCCTGCACTCTGGCCTGTGCTCAGGAGCCTGGGCTTGCCCTGACTCTCCGGTAGCAGCTGGGCCAGATCAATGGATCAATCAGCCTCGAGGCGGACTGCGCCTCATGCCACCGTCGTCTTGCGACGACGGTGGCATGAGGGTGCTGCCGGTGCCCAATGGCGGCCGTCAGCGAGGGGCTGGATGCGGCGTGAGCAGGCTCTGAGGCGGATCAGCCCTGCAGAACGACCACTGACGCTCATTCGGCCTGGACCCATGAAGGGTGTCACGGCAGCGCCGCATGGCCTGCTCGATCTCAGCCAGTTCGGAGCCGATGTGGCGCACCATCGCTTCAGTGGTCTCGCGTGGGGTTGGGCGGAATGGCCTGTCCATGGTCATCACTCTGCTTCCAAGACCACCGTTTGGTACAACTCCTCACTGCACGAGAAGCAGCAGCCGGTTTCCCTCCGGATCGAGCAGCCAGGCCGCGCAGCAGAGAGCGGCCCAGCCGCTCAAGGCGATCCATGCGGTGCCGCAAGCTCTGCTCCAGCCTGGCCTCGTGCGGGGCGGCGGAGCTGGGGCTCATTCAGCAACAGCAACCATGACCGATGCCCACGACATCGCAGAAGCCCACCCTCGCAGAAGCCCACCTTCAACAGCACCTGGCGCGCTTCCCCTCCACCGGAGAGCACCTGCAGGATGTGATGGACTCCCAGACCAACGCAAAAACCCATCCCCATGCAGAACTATCCCAAGATCTCCGGTCCTCAGCAATCGCTTCTGCTGGTTGCAGGCACCGTGGTGGGGGTTGCACTCATCCTCGCAATTCTCACCCAATTGCCCATCACCCAGGCTGCTGTGGCGACGTCCCTTGGCCTGGCAGCTCTGATTGTGGCCTGCGCCTATCTCTCCAAGCCGATCCACTGGTGGATGGGGGTGGGGGCCATTGCCGGCATGATCATCGGTCTGGGCGGCATCATGGTGGAACATCTGGCCGGCGAAAAGGATCAGATCGACTTGCACCTCCGCCTGATTGTGGTGGTGGGCCAGGCCCTGGCCGGGTTCATCTCTGGAGTGGTGCTGGCTCGACGCATTCCCAGGGCACACCTGCCGACCCTGAAAGATTTCATCTCCAGCCTCAGTGCCGTCACCATCAGCCTCTTTGCGATGATTGTGACTGGCCGCTTCATCGTGGACGGGCTGGAGCCGGCCCGCGCCCTCTCCAGTCGCCTCAGCGTTTCCACCACGATCCTGATCACGCTGCTGGCATTGCCCGGCGCCCTGGGCTATCTGCTGGCTCAGCGTGTTCAGACCTCTGCAGGTCGATGAACCGCCGCTCCAGGTGAAGCTCGGAGAATCTCCGGGCATTCAACTCATGGCATGTCTGAGGCCAGCAGGATCAGGACCGGGATCACCAGTAGAAAAGACTACATTTACTCGAAGCCTGAGTGGGAGTGGATGGTGGTGGCTATGCTTTGTATGCAAGACCAAACTCCTGAGACCTGATCACCTGCAGCCGTCGTTTTGACGCACTCAACCATTCAGCCAGAAGGAATCAATCTCATGGACATGCAACAGGTGAGTGACAGCTGCTACGCCGTTCTCAACGAGAAGAATCGGGTCTGCGACGCCAACTCGGGGCTGATCAACCGTGGTGGAGGGGTGGTCATCGACACCCAGTCCGATCTACCCCACGCCCAGCAGATGATCGATCTGTGCAGCGCGGTCTGGCCCGCCATGCCCGACCGCGTCATCAACACCCACGAAGATGCGGATCACGTCTGGCAACCAGCTGTTTAAAGGGGCGGAGATCATCGCCCACCGCTCCGTGCCCGAGCGCATGAAGCAGGTGGCCGAACCGCACGAAAGCCAGGAACTGCTGCACGGCGTCGGCAACCTGCTCAAGCGGCTCGTGCTCAAGACGCTCCATCCTGGCCTGTTGGCAGCAGGGCAGCAACTGGCCGAGGACTACAACTTCGATGGCATCCAACTGGTGCTGCTCACCACCCTGTTCGACAAGCGCTTCGAGCTGGACCTGGACGGCACCGAGGTGCACCTGATCTACGTGGGGCCGTGCCACCAGGTGGGAGACACGATCATTCATGTTCCCAAGGAAGGAGTGATCTTCGCCGGGGATGTTCTGTTCCGTCAGTGCACGCCGATGGGCTGGACCGGCTCCTTCGAGAAGTGGTTCCAGTGCCTGGAGCTGATGATCAGCGTTGAGCCCAAGGTGATCGTGCCGGGCCATGGCCCTCTCTGCGGCGTGGAAGGGGCAATCGAGATGAAGCAGTATCCCGAGTACGTCCGCACTGAATCGAGGACATGCTTTGAAGACGGCATGCCCGCCCTGGAGGCCGCCAAGCGCATCGAAGTCGGCCCCTATGGCGAGTGGCGCGCCCCCGCTCGCCTGTAGATGAACGTGGAGCGCGCCTACCGGGAGTTGCGCAACGAGCCCGCCGATGAGCCCTGGGATACGACGGCCACCTTCGATGCCATCTACCAGGTCGCCAAGGCCAAGGGCATCGACGTTGAGTACTGATCCGGGCTGGTCGCCCTTCTGTTGGTTGCCGCCGTCTTCGTCTCCTCTGGTCTTGGCCCATGACACTGATTCGCTTCAGAACCGAAGGGTCATCAACGCCGCAGTTCGGCACGGTCGTTCACGATCAGGCAGTGTCCTTTACAGTCCTGCAACGCCACAGTGGGCACACATCCCCTCTCCTCGCCGACAGCCGCGCCTGCCTGGCCGGGTTGCCGGAGAGTGAACGGCTTGCCAGGGACTTGCTGGCCTGGGGAGTAGAGAACCATGGCGAGCTGGACGAAGGGGATGCCGTTCCGCTGGCGGCCGTGCAGCTGCTGGAGCCCGTTGAGGTGGCGGCTCTGTTCGACTTCGGCCTCACCCCCCGCCACATGCAGAACTCCGCAGCCGTCATCGGCAGATATGAGCAGGACAACCCCCAGACCTCCATGCTGCTGCAGGCCTTTGCCAAGGCGGTGATGGCGCCCAAGGCCCCACCTCCTGCCGGTCAGCCTGAGGCTCTGTCCTACTACAAGGGCAACATGAACACCATCGTCGGCAACGACGTCATCGTGCCCTGGCCCGCCTACACCTCGCGGCTCGACATCGAGCCGGAACTGGCGATGGTCTACGGCAACACGCAGCAGCCCGTGGCGGGGTTCTGCATCTTCAACGACATCTCCGCCCGCGATGTGCAGGCCCTGGAGTTCGTCGGCGGCTTCTGCCTCACCAAGGACATGGCCAATGGCAATCAACTGGGGCCGTACCTGGTCACCCCGGATGAGGTGGGTGACCCCTACAACCTGGCAGTGACGGTAAACGTCAATGGCCAGGTCAGGTTCCAGGGGTCAACGTCTGAAATCAGCCATCAGGCCGATGCCGTTCCGGCCTGGCTGGGGTTCATCGCCCCCATCCAACCGGGAACCGTGATGGGATTCGGCACCATCCCCGACTGCACCGCCTGCGACCACGCCGACTTCCTGGATCCCGGTGCGGACATCGCCATCACCTTCGAGCGCCTGGGCACGCTGCGCTGCCGGTTCGCCGAACCCACGGGCCGATTGCTGCCCAGCCGTTGGCCCGTCCGCGCGTCCTTGCAGACGTTCCACGGCCTGGAGACGGACCAGTGATGGATGAGCACACCGATTCCATCACCACTCCGGCCCTGCCGGAACTGGTCTGCAGGGGCGGCACCAGGGCCATGACCCTGTTGAAGAAGCCGACAGCGTGAACGGTGTTTGCGTAGCGGTTCCGGTCTGCCGCTGCCAACCCAGGGATTGCGTCAGTCCCAGCGCTGCCGCAGCAGGCGCAGGCCGTTGGCGATCACCAGAAGGCTCGTGCCCATGTCGGCGAACACGGCCTGCCACATGGTGGCGCTGCCCAGCAGCGTGAGCACCAGGAACACCCCCTTGATCCCCAGCGCCAGGGCGATGTTCTGCCAGAGCACCCGCATCGTGCGGCGCGACAGGCCAATGGTGTCCACCAGACGCATCGGGTCGTCGTCCATCACCACCACATCGGCCGTCTCCATGGCCGTATCGCTGCCAGCGGCGCCCATGGCGAAGCCGATCGCCGCGCCGGCCAGGGCAGGGGCATCGTTGATGCCATCACCCACCATGCCCGTGGGTCCCTGGCGCTGCAGATCGGCAACCGCCTCCAGCTTCTGCTCGGGCAGCAGGTCGCTGTGCACCTGATCGATGCCCACCCGCCGGGCGATCACCCGGGCGGTGCGGGCGTTGTCGCCGCTCAGCATCACCACCTGCAGACCCAGCTCCCGCAAGCGCCGCACCGCTGCCGCAGCGCTCGGGCGGGGCTGGTCGGCAACGGCGATCAGCGCCAGCACGCCGCGGGCGTCGGCCAGCAGGCTGACGCTGCGGCCCTGCTGTTCGTGACGCGCCATCAGCTCCTCCAGCTGCGGGGGCGCCAGCCCCAGCTCCGCAATCCAGCGGTGGCTGGCCAGGCGCAGCGCCCGCCCGGCCACAATCCCGGCCACGCCGCGCCCGCCCTCGGCGCTCAGCCCGTCCACGGGCAGCCTCTCGCCATCGAGGCCGGCAGCGATCGCGCGGGAGATCGGGTGGTCGCTGCGGCTGGCCAGCGAGGCCGCCCACTGGCGCATCCGATCGATCGACACCCGGCCGTCGATCACCTCGAAGGCCTCCAGGCTGGGGCGGCCGGTGGTGAGCGTGCCGGTCTTGTCGAACGCCAGGGTGCGCAGGCGCCGGGCCTGCTCCAGGTACAGCCCGCCCTTGATCACGATGCCGCGCCGGGCCGCGGCGGTGAGGCCGCTCACCAGGGTGACGGGGGTGGCGATCACCAAGGCGCAGGGGCAAGCGATCACCAGCAGCACCAGGGCGCGGTACACCGCCTCGAGCGGCGTCAGTCCCAGCAGCGGCGGTGCCAGGAGCGCCACCGCCAGGGCGAGCAGGAACACCGCAGGCGTGTAGCGCGCGGCGAAGCGATCCACGAAGCGCTGGATCGGGGCCCGCGAGGCCTGGGCCTCCTCCACCGCATGGATGATCCGCGCCAGGGTGCTGGTGGACACCGTGCTCGTGGCCTCGATCTCCAGGGCGCCGGAGGTGTTCAGGCTGCCGGCGAACACCGGATCACCGCTGCCCTTCTCCACCGGCAGGCTCTCGCCCGTCACCGGCGCCTGGTTGACGGCGCTGTGGCCGCTGCGCACCAGCCCATCGAGGGGGATGCGCTCGCCGGGCTCCACCCGCAGCCGCTGCCCGACGGCAACGGCACTCACCGGGATGCGGCTCCAAGCCCCGGGGCGCAGCTCGGCGGTGGTGTGCTCGGGGGCCAGCTGCATCAGGCGGCGGATGGCCTTGCGGGCGCGGTCCGCTGCCCGGGCCTCCAGGGCTTCCGCCAGGGCATAGAGAGCCATGACCATGCCCGCCTCGGGCCAATGGCCGATCAAAAACGCCCCGGTGACCGCCACCGTCATCAGGGCATTGATGTTGAGCCGGCCCTGGCGCAGGGCCGCAAGCCCCTTGACATACACCGGCAGGCCCACCAGGGCGATCGCTCCCGCCGACAGCATCAGCACCAGGCCCTGGACCGCCAGGGATGGCGGCAGCAGCAGGTCGAGGCCCTCTGCCAGCCCAGCCAGCACCAGCGCCGCGATCATCCGCGTCCAGGGCTCTGTCCGGGATCTCGGGGCTGCCGGCGTAGCCGCACTCAGCGGTCTTGGCGGGAAGCCGAGGTGCCGCAGGATTGCCTCCGCTTCCGCCAGCGCCGCGGCATCGGCGCGAATCTCCAGGCTGCGGCTGGTCAGCTGGAAGCGCAGCTCCGCGATGCCGGCCACGTCCTGGAGGGCATGGCGGATTTCGCTCTCCTCACTGGCGCAGTCCATCGCCTGGATCTGCCACAGCACCGCATCCGGCTGTTCCGAGCCACAACAGGCGGGCGAGCTGGCCATGGCCGCAGGTTGCACTGATGGTCAGCATCAGCCCTGGAGCCACCGGAGCGGCAACACGGGCCGATCCGGCTCAGCCGGCGGCCACGCCCGGGCGCTGGAACAGCCCGTTGAGGTAGTGCTGCACCACCGCCGGCTCCTTGCAGCCCTGCTGGAACAGGAAGCCCGCCACCGCCGACTGCATCAGCCGGTACTGGTCCCAGTCAGGGTGCGCGGCGATGAACTGCCGCATGGCGTCATACAGATCCTCCGGGAACTGGTTTTCCACACTCACGTGGGGAGCCATGGCATCCGGAATCGCTGTCATTCACGCGCTCTCGCTGATCCCCTCCATCAGCCCACACAAGGCGCCTGGGCGTCAACGCGCGATCCGGCCATGAGATCCGGCCAGATCACATCAAGATTCACTGCACCGCAGGCGATCTGGGAGTGGTCCTGGCGTGAGCGCCACCGCTCCGGCCAGGCTGTCAAGCGGTTTCGGTTTTCCCCGCTACCGGCCCCGCTCGCGCATGGGCCGGTGAGTCTTGGCTGAGGGGCTGGGGGAAACCTGCGGAAAACACCCGCCCACCGGGGGAGCGATGGGGCCTTCAGGGCTGCTGATCAGTCGCGGCCCGCAGCCAAGGATTCGCGATGACAGCCCTCTCCAGACCGCGGCAGCTTGACGGCAGAGACGGCGGACGGGCATGGGCGGGGGCCGGGCGGCGGAACATGGGTCAGGCAGCCGTCATCAGACGTTCAGACTTGCATGGTCACAGCACTCTCCTGAACTCCGCAGATCCGGGGCCGTGTCGATTCGCCAGCGGCAAACGTCCCGCGATGCGCACGATCTCCCGTGATCACTTCAATGCTGTCAGGAGAGCTCCAACAGCTCCCCCAGTCGCTCTCGCATGCGATCAACCTCCCGGCGGCGAGGACCGCGTGCGTAACCCCGTTGCTCCAGACACACCATGCGGCCCTGATCAACCAGGGTGACGAGGAACACGGCAAGCAGCCCACACGTTCATGTGGCGGTTGAAACAGGTACTGGTAACGCGATCCCTGGCAACCGATCAAGGGCTTGGCTCACCCTCGCCAGCGGCTGAGGCAGTCCCTGCAGCCGGACCGCGGGTCCACTCCGGCGATCAGCTGCCCGCAGCAACCACCCGCAGGGCCTGCCGGATCGAGAACTCAACGAGAGGAAGGCATCGAGCAGCCAGGGATCCCGCCCCGGCGGCGCAGCCCAGGAGCGCCCGCATGCATCCCGGGACATTTGGTAACAGCGACTACGTTTCATGTGCGGATCTCCGTCGACCGGTGCACCGCCTTGCCGGCACTCCTAGGACTCAGGCAGCAGCGCACGGGCCATGGCCACGAGTGACTACCCCCGCCACTTCGAGGGCAGCCTGGACGCCTTCAAGGAACGGCAGCTGCTGTTCGCGCTGACTCACCAGCTCGCCCAGGCCCAGTTCGTGCGTGGTGACCGGCAAAGCACGGAGCGGCTCTGGCAGGAAGCCGCCGCGGAGCACATGGATCCCGATCGGATCACCGCCTTGCTCTACGGCGTCGACGACCACGCCGATACCGCGGCCATGGAGGCAGCCGATCGCCCCTACCGCGAACAGCAGCGCCAGGCCACACGCCAGAACCGCTCGCCCCTCAGCCGGCTGACTCCCTTCACCCAGCGGGGTCGGGCTGGCGCAACCCACCCCCCCGGAGCCGCCACCAGGGCCATGGCGCCTGCTGGACGCAGCCACTGAGGGAGTCACAGAGAGAGTCTCTGAGGCAGCCACTGAGCGAGAGCGTCCCGGGCAGCCGGCGAAGCCCGAAGCGTGCCGTTTCCGCTTCTCACCGCTGTCCAGGCGCTTGTGGCCAGGGTCCTGGCACTCGTGGCCACCCCAAGGCGGGCAGCTCCTCGCGCGTACCTTTACAGAGTGTTACAGTTCTTGAAACACTCCGTTACAAGCATGTCCGACTCCTCCGCCCGCTTCGGGTTCAGTGCCTTCGCCGAAACCTGGAACGGCCGCCTGGCCATGCTCGGCTTCGTGATCGGCCTGGCCACCGAGCTGCTCACCGGCCAGGGCATCCTCTCCCAGATCGGTCTGGGCTGATCGCCATGTCCACTGACTACTCCGCCGCCATCGCCGGCGTCACCGCCCTGGTGATTCTGCTGACCGCCATGGTGGCGTTCGTCCTCTCACGCCCCAGCGACCTCGCCCCCCACAACCCCCGATGACCAACACCCCAGCCGACGAGAAGTGGTTCCAGGACCGCGCCACCCAGCAGACCCACATGGATCAGCTCAGGCGTGCTGAGCTGTTCAACGGCCGCGCTGCCATGCTCGGCATCGTCATCGGCGTCGTGGTCGAGGGCCTCACGGGCTTCGGGATTGCCCACCAGATCGGCCTCGGCCCCCTCGTGGACGGCTACGCCGCCTGCCGTACCCAGTTCCTCCCCTTCTGCTTCTGAGGCGTGCCGCGATCCAGCGGCACGGTCGTGCGCTCAGCACGGCCATGACCAGCAGACTGGGGGGTGGCGACACCGTCGCCCTGCTATCAGGATGGAGACAGCTCAGGGGCAGCCATGACGATGGCGAATTCCTGCCACACCAGCGGCACAGAAAGCGATGGCCGGCTGGACGACTCGAACCGCGATCCCCAGCAACGCCGACCCGACCTGAGCACCACCCTGCGCGGGATGGAGCAGCGGCTGCGCCGGCATTCAGCACTGGAGGATCTGGGCCCCCTGTTCGGGCCCGAAGCCCAGGGCCGCCAGCCTTGAAGCAGGGCCGCTGACCGCGAGCCTGAACCAGGCGAGAAAAGGCATTCATAACCAAGAACCGTGATCGCCCGCGCGACCGGAGGATCCTCCGGGGAGGATTGGCTGGAAGGCGCCCTGAACCATGCTCTTTCACGTACGCCACGCCCTGCGGTATGCCTATGAGAGGCCGGTGTTCCTCGAGCCCACCACGCTCAGGCTGACGCCCCGCAACGATCCCGCCCAGCGGCTGCTGCACCACCAGCTTCGGGTGACACCGGAGCCGAGCGGCAGCAGTCGCGTGCTCGAGGCCGATGGCGCCGAAGCGGTGGTTCTCTGGTTCGAGGATGTGCAGGAGGAGCTCACCATCGAGGTGGACATGGTGGTGCGCACCCTCAGGGAGAACCCCTTCGACTGGATCATCACCCATCCGGCGGCCCTGCGCCTGCCAGCGGCCTACCCGCCCGATGAAGCCCTGTCCCTGACCCCCTGCCTGGAGGGTGTGGCGCCCATCGCCAACCCTGTGCGGCAGTGGGCGGCGGAGCTGGCGGCAGCGGTGGACGGCTCCGCCAGCGCCTTTCTGATGCACCTGGCCGACACGATCCACCATAGGTTCCACCACATCGGCCGACCCGACGGCGAACCGATGGGTGCAGCCGAAACGCTGCGCAGCCGCTCCGGTGCCTGCCGCGACACCGCCATGCTCTATGTGCAGGCCTGCCGCAGCCTGGGCCTGGCGGCCCGCTTCGTGAGCGGCTACTCCATGCACCATCCGGATGAGGTGAGCGAGCACGAACTTCACGCCTGGGCCGAGGTGTACCTGCCCGGAGGGGGCTGGCGGGCGTACGACCCCAGCCTCGGCCTGGCCGTGGCCGACGGCCACGTGGCACTGGCGGCCGCCCCCGACCACCACCTGGCGGCGCCCGTGAGCGGCCGCTACCGGGGCACGGGGGTGAGCTCCTCGATGCGCTACGCAGTGGAGGTGCGAACTGCGGAAAGCCTCGAGGCACTGCAGGCGCTTGACCGCGACCGGCCCCTGCAGATGCCGGCACCGGAGCAGTGGCTCAGCGGCGAGACGACGGCGGGTAGCGGCGCTCAGGCAGTGGGCGGCGGAAACTGACCTGGATCAGCGGACCACGCAGCCGGGGCGAGCTGGTCAAGAACGTTGCCCAGCAGCAGGCGGTTGCGCGCCTCGATCAGATCCCCCCAGCGTTCCAGATCCGCCAGCACCCGCTTCTCCCCTTCCGGACCGTGGGCGCGCCGCGCGAACTCCGGCACCGCCGCCACCCAGGAGCGGGCCAGGGCAGGGGTGATTTCGGCGTGGAACTGAAGCCCCCAGGCCCGTGGGCCGATGCGAAACGCCTGTTCGCGGCAGGCCAGGGACGACCCCAGCAGCACCGCCCCGTCAGGCAGCCGCACGCGGTCGCCGTGCCAGAAGAACACCGGCTCGCACACCTGCAGCCCCGCCAGCGCAGGCTCCCGATCAGAGGCGGCGAGCCACTGCACCGCGCCGCAGCCCACCTGGGGCAAGCCCCGGGGCGGATCCCCCTGCAGCAACGGCTCGACACGGCCGCCGGCCGCATGGGCCAGCAGCTGCGCCCCCAGGCACAGCCCCAGCACCGGAGCCCGCATCCGCAAGCGGGCGGCGATCAACTCCAGCTCGGCGCGCATCCAGGGACAGCCGGGGTCGTCGCGATCCGCCACGCCCATCGTGCCGCCGAGCACCACCAGGATCTGGCCCGCAGCCTGAGGCGGCGGCAGGGGATCCCCATGGTCCAGACGGCACAGCCGCAGGGTCCATCCCCGCGCCGCCACCAGCTCAGGCAGCGAGCCTGCACCCACCAGCCCCTAGTGCTGCAGTACAACGACCTCAGGAACGACAGGCCCTGGCATGACAAGTCGTTCCCATAGCCGGAGCTGGTCTCTTCATTCTCAGCGCTGGATTGAAAGCTGCGGTCCCGATGCTGCTGAGCCCGGGGGTCTCCTGGGGGCCTGGGGAGACCGGTGCATCAGGTGGAGACGACCATGCCCTCCCTGGCGAATGTTGTCTCAGGGAACACGTCGCGACAGCATCTCTCGGCACCCCTTAGAAAGTCATCATCGTGATCCGGGTCGTGATGGGTGACCACAAGTTGTCTGACATTGGCCATCATGGCCACCTCAAGTGCCTGTTCATAACTGCTGTGACCCCAGCCCTTCTTGGCAGGTAGCTCGGCAGATGAATACTGACCATCATGGATCAGCAGATCTGCATCCCTGGCCAGCGTCACAATGTTCTGGTCAATGGATTCTCCATGTTCAATATCTGTACAGAACACGAATGACTTACCAGCCCGTTCATAGCGGTAGCTATAGGCACCACCTGGGTGACTATGCTTGACCGCCGTCAAGACGACGGGAACACCGTCCGGGGGCACAAAGGTATGAGTGCTGTTCTCCATCAGCAGAAAGTTGAAGTGGGCACCCATGTCTCCCATGGCGACGGGGAAATAGGTTTCCTGCATCTGGACAGCGAATATATCCCTGAGGCGACTGACTTTCTTGTCTCCACCCTTTGCCAGGATGTTGATGGTCATGTCAGGGTTGTAGGCGGGCGCGAAAAACGGGAAACCCTGGATGTGATCCCAGTGGAAATGCGTGAAGGCCAGAAAGATGTCCCTTTGCTCAGTGCCCATGGAAAGAAAGTCTGAGCCCAGCTGCCTGAGTCCAGTTCCAGCGTCGATGACGCCGATCCGCCGTGTCTCCGGCGCCATGATCTGGATGCAGGTTGTGTTGCCACCGAATTCAACGTACTTGTCGCCGGACACGGAGATTGAGCCGCGGACCCCGTAGAACTTGATCTGCATTCGGCTGAACCTGACGGCTTACCTATTGCTGAATTTTAGCGATTGCCGTGAAGTCCACAAGTCTCCATGGGCACCGACTGACACGCACCGCCATCATCCAGCGGGACCACCGCCAACAACAAGACCAGATGAGTGCTCCAGCATTAGCAAGACTTCGCAACCAGCCAAAAAGTAGATGCCTCTGAAGCATGAAGACGCCCAGAGAATGGACGGGCGGCGTCCGAACAGCTCAATTAGCTCAGATAGCTGAGCACAGATCCAGGCGATCGAGAAGCAGTCACAGGTCTCCTGGGTCCGGGTTGGATGTCGCGACCACGTCGCGTTGATCGCCAGTGCAACCAGACGAGACACACAAGCGGCCATCTCAGCTCTCTCACCACCCATTGAGGATGGCTGCTGGAGGTTGTCAAGGTCATCACTGGCGCACAGCCCCGCCAAGCCCTACAGGGAGAGACTTTTGGCCGGCACTGGACTGAAACCGGCGATTGATGACAGACCCTTTCGCAGAATCAACGGCTTGGTCCTGGCCTCTTGTTCTGTGCGGCGGTTCCAAGGATGTCGTCAGCTCAGTGATCGTTTCGACCATCGCCACAGGCGACTCCCAGAGTGATCACTGCCCCCTCCGCGGCTGCGGTAACCATGGGGAAATTGATCCGGTCAGCAAATGTCCGGCGGAGTTGCTCCAGGGATTCATCGATGATCAGATCTGTTCGCATTGGGTCATGGTGGGTGAGAACCACATGTTTGACTCCGCCCAACTGGCACAGTTCCACAACATACTCGCCGATGCTGTGGCCCCATCCGCGCTTGAGAGCAAATTCGTCGGCGTTATACTGAGCGTCATGAATCACCAGATCAGCACCTGCCAAAAAGTCCCCATGGGCGCAATCGCGCGGATCTAGGTCCTGGTAGGAAGTTGAACCCTTCATGCCATAGGGTTCATGGTCACAGGCATAAACAAGAGCCACGCCATCAGCCTCAATGCGATAGCCGAGAGTTGGGCCAGGGTGATTCAGAGATCGTGTCGTGATGGTCGCGTCACCAATCTGGAACTGATCCTCAACCAGATCATGAAACTGCACCCTGGCCGTCAGATGATCCAGCGTGATCGGGAAGAATGGCGGCGACATCTGAGTGGCGAAGGCGTCCCCCACTGTTCCCTCCACAGGCTTGGGAGCATAGATGTTCCAGAGACCGTCAGGGGCATAAAGAGGCGCGAAGAATGGCAAGCCCTGTATGTGATCCCAGTGCAGGTGGCTGACCAGAATGTTGCCTCGGAGCTGCGCCGGCGATGAAGCCATCAGGCTTGCGCCCAATTCACGTGCACCGCTGCCCATGTCAAGAATGAACAGTTCTCCCCCTTCGGTGCGCACCTCTACGCAGGTTGTGTTACCGCCATAGCGAAGCGTGTTCGGCCCCGGCGTTGGAATCGATCCCCTGGTTCCCCAGAACCTGACCCACATGGCCGAAACGGCAACACAACGGAAATCCAGACATATTAGCTACAAAATCCAGCCCTTGCAGAGACACAGATGACTTGGGGTGGGTTGACCTGTCCTGCGTTCATCTGCCTTGCGTTGACATGTGTTGCGTCGACGTGATGACACACCGCACCTGCCAGGTCGAGATCGGGCCGAGATCCAGAACCCTCGCCGCGACCATCCTGGTTCAGGCTTGACACCGCCTGGAGAGAGGCGAGCAGTGAAGTCGCGGAGACTTTCGCCACGCACCTGCATCCTGCGGCCAGAGCAGGGGAAGGGGCAGGACCGGGAGATCCTGCCCCGCGCCGACTCACTCCTCCTCGTCGGCGCCTCCGATGGGAACAAGCTTGATCTGCTTGCGGCCCAGCTTGATCTCGAATTCGTCCCCGGGCTGAAGCCCGAGCTGGGCGGTGTAGGCCTTGCCCACCAGCAGGTTGCCGTTGAACTGCACCTTGGTGACGTAGCTGAGCTTGCGGCCGCCCTTGCCGCGCCCCTGGCCGGCTCCATCACCGAGGCTCACGCCCTTGGCCTCCAGCAGCGCCTCATAGAACGCAGTGAAGTTGAGCCGCTCGGTGCCGTCCTTCTTGGTGCTCACATAGCCGCATTCGCGGACGAGCTCGGATTTGGAGGCGTCGCCAAGCTCCTTCACCCGGGCGAGAAGTTCCTGTCCTGTCAGCATGGTTGACCCCATCAACATGCCAAGCATAGCCAATCACCTGGCAATGCCATCGCCGCGCGGTTTCAAGGCCGGATCCAGCCCCGGTTGATCCCCTCAGGCGACGCATCTGCCCGGTGAGGGAGGTACCCGAACTGGCGCACGGACGGCCGCGAGCGAGGAGCATCCTGCGGGTCTTTCGAGGTACGCAGCCATCGCGCAACGACCCACCGGGACGGAAGCGTCGGCCTCCGACCCAGGCGGCCAGGATGCTCCAATGCGGCTGAGCCAGCGGTCGCCACGCCCCCGATCCGCAGCCTGTTGAGGACAACGGGGAAGGCTCGGTCGGATTCAACTCCATGCTGGTGGTGATTTCCCGGGCATGGACGCGGATGCACGCCAGACTCCGAGCTCTGATGACGCCAGACGGGGGACCGCAATCCCCACCCGCACACCGGGGTTCAGCTGAGAGGATGGGACCATAACCGCCAACGGTTGGGCCGTGACCTTCAGCGCCAAGACCGAGTACGGCCTGGTGGCTCTGATCGAGCTGGCCGCCGTGGCAGCGCAGGGAACGCCCCTGCAGGTGGGAGAGATCTGCAGGCGTCAGCAGATCCCGGATCGCTATCTGGAACAGGTACTCACGAGCCTGCGGAAGGCCGGAATCCTGATTAGCGTCCGCGGTCCCCGCGGCGGCTTTCGCCTGGCCCGTGTCCCCGCCGAGATCACGGTGGCGGAGGTGATCGCCTGCCTGGAGCGCAGCTCGCTGCCGGAGCGCCAGGGCGACCGCTCCAGCGCGGCCTTCAGCGCGGTGACCAACCTCGCTCGTCAACTGGAGCAGGAGCGCTGCAGATTGCTCAACGCCACCACGCTGCAGCAGTTGCTCGAGGAGCGGGACGCCAGGCAACAGCCCCAGCAGATGTTTTACATCTGACGGTCAGCCGGTATCGGAGTCGGCATCATCACGTTGCTCCTCCGCGTGGAGCATCCACGGGCGAACGCCTCACGGGCACACACCGATGTGGCCCCGGTTGCGCCTGCTCACCAGACTTCATCGGGGCCCCCAGCAATGGCGCAGGTCCGCGACCGCGCAGGTGACTGCGATGGCTGAGCTCGCACCATGGCCGTTCCGCTGATCAGCCTGGGCTCGATCCTTTTGCTGGGGCTGGCCTGGCCTCAGGCCACCGTGCTGGGCTGCATCGCCGCAGCGACGGCACCCACGGCCGGGCTCGACGTGGTGGCCCAGCTCACCGGCGGCAGCGGCCCCCGCCGTCGGTTCGCAGACCTGCTCCTGGGCATCACCGCCCTCGACGATGTCTGGGCCCTGCTGCTGTTCGGGATCGGCCTGGCCCTCGCCCGGGCTGGCCAGGGGAATGATCCGTCGCCCCTGCTCCCCCTGCTGTGGGCGTGCCGGGACCTGGGCGGGGGCGCCCTGGTGGGACTGGCGGTGGGACTGCCGGCGGCCCTGCTCACCGGTCGCATCCGTGAGGGCCAGCCGATGCTGCTGGAAGCGCTCGGGATCGTGCTGCTCTGCGGCGGGCTGGCGGCGCACTTCGAGGTGTCCGACCTGGTGACCGCGATGGTGATGGAGGCGGTCGTCGCCGGATCGGGGCCGTGGGCATGGCGCTGGTGGCCGCCGACCAGCTTGGGGAAGGGGCCGCTCCCGTGCTGAGCCTGGCCATCGGCTCCACCGTGGTGTTCGAGCTGGTGGAAGCGCCGCTGGTGCGCCTGGGCCTCAGCCGCTTCCGCGACACCCCCGAAGCGGTCGGCTGAACGGACTGCATACACTCGGCCCCAGCACCCGCTACCGGAGTGATCCCTTGGCGAGGACCCCAGCCCTGGCAGTGCTTCGTGGTGGGTCGGCCGGCCGGCGTCGGCTGGCCGGCACTGCCGCCGCGGCGCTGATGGCGCTGCCCCTGCTGCTGGGCTGCCGTCCAGGCCAGCAGGGGGGAGGGCCATCGTCTCTCCCGCTCACCGTGGCCACCACCGCAGTCACCCCCACCGCCTTCAGCACCGCGATCGACACGATCAGCACCCTGGAGGCGATCGAGGAGGTGCAGCTCTCCTCCCAGGCGGACGGACGCATCCGGGAGCTGCGCGTGCGTCAGGGCAGCCCGGTGCGGGAAGGGGAACTGCTGCTGGTGCTCGACCAGATCCAGGCCCGGGCCGACGTGGCCCGCCTGCAGGCCCAGGCCCGCACCGATCAGATCAACTACGAGCGCTACGCCTATCTGGCCCGGCAGGGAGCCGTGAGCGCGGAGCAGCGCGATGAGTTCCGCCTGCGGGCGGTGGCCTCCCGCGAGCAGCTGGAGGCGGCCACGGCCGACCTGGGCTTCCGCAACGTGCGCGCCCCGATCAGCGGCATCGTCGCCGATCTCCAGGTGAAGGTGGGCGATGTGATCGAGGCCAACACCCCCTTCACCCGGATCGTGCGCAACGACCGCCTGCAGGCCCGGCTCGAGGTGCCGGCCCTGCAGGCCGAGCGGGTGCGGCCGGGTCAGGCCGTGGTCCTGATCGACCCACAGTCGGAGCGCGAACTGGCGCGAGGGCAGCTGAGCACGGTGGATCCGCTGATCGACGACGCCAGCCAGTTCCTGCTGGCCAAGGCCGAGTTCGACAACAGCGCCGGCACCCTGCGCAGCGGACAGCGCAGCCGCGCCCGCCTGCTGCTGGAGGAGCGCCAGGAGCTGGCGGTGCCCTTCCAGGCGGTGACCCAGCAATCCGGCCAGGCCTTCGTGTTCGTGCCCGGCAGCCTGGCCGACCTGGAGCGCAGCCCGGGGCGGGTGGATCTGGAGCGCCTGCGCGCCCTGCCGCCGGACAGCCGCTTCGCGATCCAGGTGCCGGTGCGGCTCGGCCCCCTGCAGAACAACCGCTACCCGGTGCTCGCGGGCCTGAGTCCCGGCCAGGCCGTGATCACCTCCAACCTGATCAGCCTGCGCCACGGCCAGCCGATCCAGGTCAGCGGGTCCACCGCAGCGGACACCACGTCCTGACACAGCGGCCGCCCCGGGGCTAGAACCGCAACGTATGGTTCCGCCCCCGCTCGCCGCCGTGACCCGCGCCCCCATCGGCGACAGCCTCGGGGCCCGGCTGCGCCAGCTGCACAGCCAGCTGCTGGAGGTGGTGCCGGCGGTGGACCGCATCGGCTGCGCCCTCTACGACCCCCGCGACGACCTGCTGCGCACCTTCGTGAACAGCACCCGCAGCGGTGTCCCCATCGAGGCCCACGAGTGGCGGCTGGCGGAGACCGTGGCGCTGAGCCGTCTGGCCAGCCAGGGGGGCACCCGCGTGATCGACGACATCCCGGCGGTGATCAGCGGCGACACGCCCCATTCCCGCTGGCTGCTGGAGCAGGGGTACCGGTCCTCGTTCACCGTGCCGCTGCTGCACCGGGGCAGCTTCATCGGCTTTCTGTTCTTCGATTCGCTCCAGGCGGCGGCCTTCACGCCACCGGTGCAGCGCAGCCTGGAGCTGTTCGCCGTGCTGGTGACCCTCACGATCGGCCAGGAGCTCGATCTGGTGCGCTCGATCGCCACCTCGGCCCAGGTGGCACGCGAATTCGCCAACCTCCGTGACACCGAGACCGGCGGGCACCTGGAGCGCATGGCGCACTATGCCCGCCTGATCGGCCGGGAGCTGCAGGCCAGCCACGGCCTCAGCGATGAATACATCGAAAATCTCCACCTCTTCGCTCCCCTGCACGACATCGGCAAGATCGGCATCCCCGACGAGGTGCTGCTCAAGCCCGGTCAGCTCGACGCCGAGCAGCGCAGCCTGATGGAGAGCCATGTGCGCATGGGCGTGAAACTGCTGGAGAAGCTGATCGCCGACCTCGATCTGCACGAGCGGGGCGAGGTGGCGATGATGCGCAACGTGGTGGCCGACCACCACGAGTGCCTGGACGGATCGGGCTACCCCCGGGGACTGCGCGGCGAGGAGATCAGCCTGGAGGCGCGCATCATCTCCGTGGCCGACGTCTTCGACGCCCTCACCAGCCACCGGCCCTACAAGTCCCCCTGGAGCCTGGAGGCCGCCCTGGATCAGCTCCAGCGGCTGGTGGAGCTGGGCAAACTCGATGGCGACTGCGTGGCCGCCCTGCGACGCCGCAGCCGGGAGGCGGAGGCAATCCGGGACCGGTTCCGCGACAGCACGCCCTGATCGGGGCCACAGTGGGATCAGTCGCGGGGCAGGCATGGGAATACGCAGGGGTCTACGCAGGCGGGCCGGGCGCTGGCTGCGGCGCCTCGGTGAGCGTCTCGATCCCCAGACGGTTTCCGAGATCGGCCTGGGCAGCCGCAAGCTGCCGGCCCTGGGAGAGCTCGACGCGGGCCCGGCCGCCGGCGATGAGGCGACACCCTCGGTGCCCTGGCAGGGGGTGCGGGAGCGCGCCCTGGGCAAGAGCCTGGTGACCCTGCGCTCCGAAGCCCTTTACAGCCTCGGAGCCCTGCATGCCGCTCACCTGGCGGCCGCCGCCGTGTTCGACGACCGGCGGCTGGCGGCGGCGATCGCCCAGCGCAGCGGCGAGGTGGTGAGCGACGAGACCCTTACCAAGCTGGCCGAGGCGGCCTCGATCTGGCACCGCGACAGCGCCTCCCTGGGCATGGCGCTCACGGCTGTGGGGTCCACCCAGGTCCCCGACATGGTGCTGGCCGAGGCCCTGCAGGTGGACGAGGAGGAGGCCGAGTCCCTGGAAGCGATGACGGAGGGCTATCAGATCGAGCTCAAGCGCCAGATCCTCGAGGAGGCCGATTCCTGAGCGCCGTCTGGCGGTGGCGGCTCAGCCGGTCATTTGATCCACTCTCGTGAGGGCCGAGCCCAGCAGCTCGCTCACCTGCTGGAGCTGGCCCTTGCTACCCATCACCACCAGCAGCTGGCCAGGTTCCAGCCGCTGCTCCCGGCCGGGGTTGGCCACCAGATCCTGTTCCGGCAGCCGGTAGCTGGCACCCCGGTACTGCCGCTCATTGGTCACTTCACGGCGGGGCTGGCGCACCGCCAGCACCAGCGCACCGGTGCGCCGGCCCAGCTCCAGGTCCCCCAGGCTCATGCCGTTGAGCCGGCCCAGATCGTTCGGGTCGTCGCTGAGCAGGAACTCCTCCACCTCGCAGTCGCTGCCGGCGAGCAGGTCCATGAAGGTCACGGCCATGGGCCGCAGGGCCGTGGCGGCCATCATCCGGCCACCCGTCACGTAGGGACTCACCACCTCATCGGCGCCGGCCAGGCGCAGCTTGCGCTCCGCCTCATCGCTGTCGGAGCGGGCGATCAGGCGGCAGCGCGGCGCCAGCCCGCGGGCGCTGAGCACCACGTAAAGGTTGGCGGCATTGCTGGGCAGGGCCGCCACCAGCGAGCGGCAGCGGTGGATACCGGCCTCCACGAGGGTTTCATCGAGGGTGGCGTCGGCCGCCAGCACGGGCAGGCCCTCCTCCTCGGCGGCCTCACGACGCTCCGAGTCGGTGTCCACCACCAGCAGGTCCACCCCCTCGCGGGTGACCTGGGCGGCGATCTCCCGGCCGATGCGGCCATAGCCGCAGAGGATCACGTGATCTTGCATCGAGTTCAGCCAGCGACGGAAGCGGCGCTCGCGCAGGCGCCGGAAGTAGCCCGATTCACTCAGCCCCAGCACGCCCTGAATGCTGATCTGGACCACCACCAGGCCGCCGAGGATCAGCAGAGCGGTCACCAGCCTGCCGGAGCTGCTGAGCACCTTGGTGTGGGGGTCGCTGAAGCCGAGCGTGCTGAGGGTGATCAGCACCATCCAGTAGCAGTCTCCCCAATCCCAGCCCTCGGTGAGGCGGTAGCCGACGGCCGCGATGTTGACCAGCACCGCCAGTGCGACCGGGGCCCGCCAGGGGCGCCGGATTCGCGTGGAAGGGGGACGACGCCGGCGCCAGGGGGGGGGGGCCATCCGCGGAAGGGGTGCCAGTGGATCCGATGCTCCGGACCTGCGGGTCATTAAACCAACCTTCCCCGGGCAGCATGGGGCTGAACGTGCGGGTCCACACCCGGGGGCCATTCATCGTCTATGGACCAGGACTGGATGGAGGCGGCCGCGGCCCGCGCCGAGGCCCGGCTGAGCGGGGCGGGGATCGAGCTCACCCTGGGGGGCGAACCCACCTACGTGCCGGTCGAACCGGAGGGCGCCGAATGGAGCGTGGCGGCGGACGGCCCCACCAAGCTGCCCATGGCCCGTGCCATGGCCCGGGCCATCCAGCGGCGCACCTGGCCCGGCAGCACCCTCCTCTATTGCAGCGGCAAGCGCTACGAGGGGGAGGTGAATCCGCGCTGGGCCCTGCGCCTGGTCACCGGCCTGGACGGCAAGCCGATCGCCCCCTGGCCCGTGCCCGACGGTGAGGGTGAACCGCTGGCGGCGGCCGCCGCCAAGGATTGGCTGAAGCGCCTGGGCCAGGGTCTCGGGGTGAGCCTGCACCCCAGAAAGCTGCGCGATCCCCTCGATCCCCAGCGGTGGGTGTGGGCCGTGCCGCTCACCTGGGACGGGCAGACATGGAGCAGCAGCCGCTGGGAGCTGCCGCGCGAGCAGCGCCTGCTCACCCTGGCGCCGGGCCCGGCGGGGCTGCGGCTGCCGCTGGAGCACTTCCCCGCCGAGATCCCCTGCCAGTTGCTCACGCTGGAGATCGACGCCGAGGGCTGGGGCCTGTTCCTGCCACCCCTGGAGCGCCGACCCACCGAGGAACTGCTGCGGGCCATCAGCGACCTGGCCCGCGCGCATGGGGGCAGCGGTCCCCTGGGGCCGCCGGAGTTCAGCGGACTGCTGCCGGTGGATGCGGCGGAGGGCTGGGATGTGCTCGGCCTGGCGGCCGATCCTGGCGTGCTGGAGATCAACCTGCCGGTGTGCGCCGGCTGGAGCGCCTACCGCCACTGGATCCGTCTGCTGCACGAGGCGGCGGCCGAGGTCGGGCTGCGCAGCTGGAAGGCCGGCGCCGGCGGCGGACAGGACGGCACCGGCGGCGGCAACCACCTGCTCTGGGGCGGGCCCAGCCTCGAGCGCCATCCCTTCTTCAGCCGGCCGGCCTGGCTGGTGGGGGTGCTGCGCTACTTCCAGCACCATCCCAGCCTCGGCTATCTCTTCAGCGGGTCCAGCGTGGGTCCCGCCTCCCAGGCGCCGCGGCCGGATGAGGCCCTGGGCGGTCTGTTCGACCTGGAGCTGGCCTACCGCTTCCTGGAGGAGCTCGGCGACGGCGACCAGCGCCAGCTGATCGGCGAAACCCTGCGGCACCTCCACGCCGACCGCTCCGGCAACAACCACCGCAGCGAGATCAGCCTCGACAAGTTCTGGAACCCAGGCACACCCGCCGGCTGCCTCGGGCTGATCGAGTTCCGGGCCCTGGAAACCCTCCCCGATCCCGACTGGACAGCGGCCATCGCCCTGCTCTGGAGCTCACTGGCGGCGATGCTGCTCAGCCCCGAACGCCGGCCGGCGCGGCTGCGGGACTGGGGAGCGGCCCTGCACGACCGCATGCTCCTGCCCTCGGCCCTGTGGCATGACCTGGAGCTGGTGCTGGCGGATCTGGCCGAGGCGGGCCTGCCCCTGGCCGCCGAGCCCTTCCGGGCCATCTGGCGCTGGCGCTTCCCGCCGCTGCTGCAGTGGCAGGGCGACGATCCCGGCGAGCACATGAGCCTGCTGCCGGCCCCGGAACCCTGGCCGCTGATCTGCGACACGCCGCGGGAGGGGGGCTTCACCAGCCGCTTCGTGGACGCCTCCCTGCAGCGCTTCGAGGTGCAGAGCAGCGCGGCCTTCCAGCGACGCCGGCGGCTGCTGCTCAACGGCCGCCCACTGCCCCTCGGCGAGGGCCCCCTGGCGGTGCGCTACCGCCAGCACCGCCTCTACCCCTGCCTGCATCCCGGCGTCGACCCCCACCTGCCGCTGGTGCTGCAGCTGTTCGGGGATGAGCCGCCCGCCAGCGGCGAGGCCTGGCTGCCGCTGGCCCAATGGTCACTGGAGACCGCCGAGGGTGACTGGCAGGCTCAGGCCCCGAGCCGGGTGACGATCGCAACGGCCACCGCCTGGCGAGCGCTGGAGCCGGGGCTGTGCACGGTGGATCTGCGCCTGGAACCCCAGCCGCACAGCTGATGGGGTTCAGGGATGGCCACAGCTGATCCCGACCCTTTCAAGGCCTGATCCCGAAGTTTTCCCACAGCTCCCTGGCCCGGGTAGCCCCGGCAGCACCACCCTGAAGAGAACAACGACGGCGGAGCTCCCCCGGCATGGCTGGTTCAACGGTGACGGAGAGCGAACGGCCGGTGCTGCGGGAGAACGGCCAGCGGGAGGTGTTCTGCGGGCTCACCTCGATCGTGTGGCTGCACCGACGCATGCCCGATGCCTTCTTTCTGGTGGTGGGCTCGCGCACCTGTGCCCACCTGATCCAGAGCGCCGCCGGGGTGATGATCTTCGCCGAACCGCGCTTCGGCACGGCGATCCTGGGGGAGCGGGATCTGGCGGGTCTGGCCGATGCCAACGAGGAACTCGACCGGCTGGTGGCCCGGCTGCTGGAGCGCCGCCCGGAGATCCGCACCCTGTTTCTGGTGGGCAGCTGCCCCAGCGAGGTGATCAAGCTCGATCTGGCCAAGGCGGCCGAGCGGCTCAGCCGCCGGAACGCCGGCCGGGTGACGGTGCTGAACTACTCCGGCAGCGGCATCGAGACCACCTTCACCCAGGGTGAGGACGGCGCCCTGCAGGCCCTGATCCCGCTGATGCCCGCTGCCAAGCAGCCTGACTCCGAGCAGGCTCAGCTGCCAGACCAGCTGCTGATCGTGGGCACCCTGGCCGACGCGGTGGAAGAGCGGCTGGTGAGCCTGTTCCACAGGCTCGGCATCGAGCGGGTGGCCAGCCTGCCGCCGCGGCGATCCACCGAGCTGCCTGCCGTGGGCCCCGGCACCAGACTGCTGCTGGCCCAGCCGTTCCTGAGCGGCACGGCACGGGCCCTGGTGGACCGCGGCGCCGAGCTGATCCGCGCCCCCTACCCCTTCGGGGTGGAGGGCAGCCGCGCCTGGATGGCGGCGGCCGCCGCCGCCTTCGGCGTCGATCGCGAGCGGGTGGCGGCCGTGCTCGATCCGCTGGTGGAGCGGGGTCGGCGCGCCCTGGCTCCCCTGCGCGAGGTGCTGGCCGGCAAACGGCTGTTCCTGCTGCCCGATTCCCAGCTGGAAATCCCCCTGGCCCGGTTTCTGAGCCGCGAGTGCGGCATGGAGCTGGTGGAAGTGGGCACCCCCTACCTCGATCGGAAGCTGATGGCCGAGGAGCTGGCGCTGCTGCCGGGCGACACCCGTCTGAGCGAGGGCCAGGACGTGGAGAGGCAACTGGAGCGGGTGCGGGCCGAACGTCCCGATCTGGTGCTGTGCGGCCTGGGCCTGGCCAATCCGCTCGAGGCTGAGGGCATGGCCACCAAGTGGTCGATCGAACTGGTGTTCAGCCCGATCCATGGCATCGACCAGGCCGCCGATCTGGCCGAGCTGTTCGCCCGCCCCCTGCGCCGCCGAGCCGCCCTCGCCTTCGCCTGAACCGCTCGCTCGGCTGCCCAGCCCCGCTGCCCAGCCCGCCTGCCCGACCTGCCCGCCACAACAGTCCACTCGCCGGAACAGCCCATGGATCTCACCCTCTGGACCTACGAAGGCCCCCCGCATGTGGGCGCGATGCGCATCGCCGCCTCGATGGAGGGCGTGCACTACGTGCTGCACGCACCCCAGGGCGACACCTACGCCGACCTGCTGTTCACGATGATCGAGCGGCGCGACCGACGACCGCCCGTCACCTACACCACCTTCCAGGCCCGCGATCTGGGCGGCGACACGGCTGAGCTGGTGAAGCGCACGATCGCCGGGGCGGTGGATCGCTTCCAGCCCGAGGCCCTGCTGGTGGGAGAGAGCTGCACCGCCGAGCTGATCCAGGACCAGCCAGGCGCCCTGGCCGCCGGCATGGATCTGGGCGGCATCCCGATCGTGAATCTGGAGCTGCCCGCCTATTCCAAGAAAGAGAACTGGGGCGCGGCCGAGACCCTCTACCAGCTGGTGCGGGGGCTGCTGAAGGCGCAGCTGCCGCCGTCAGGAAGCCCGAAGCCGGATCCCGGCCGATGGCGCGCCGAGGGCCGCCGGCCCCGGGTCAACCTGCTCGGCCCCAGCCTGCTGGGCTTCCGCTGCCGCGACGACGTGCGCGAGCTCACTGAGCTGCTGGCCGGCTATGGCATCGACGTGGGTGTGGTGGCACCCCTGGGGGCGCGGCCCGCTGACCTGCTGCGCATCCCCGCGGCCGACGCCAACGTCTGCCTCTACCCGGAGGTGGCCGGCACGGTGTGCAGCTGGCTGGAGCGCAGTTTCGGCATGCCCGTGGTGCGTACGGTGCCGATCGGCATCGGCGCCACGGTGGACTTCCTGCGCGAACTGCACGCCCTGCTGGGCCTGGAGCTCCCCGGCGAGCTGCAAGCCGCTGACGATGGCGTGTGCGAGGCCGAACGGCGCTCGCGGCTGCCCTGGTATTCCCGTTCGGTGGATTCCACCTACCTCACCGGCAAGCGGGTGTTCATCTTCGGCGACGCCACCCATGCCATCGCCGCCGCCCGCATCGCCAGCCGCGAGCTGGGCTTCCAGGTGGTGGGCCTGGGCAGCTACTGCCGCGAACAGGCCCGCGACGTGCGGGCGGCGGCCAGGGAGCTGAGCCTGGAAGCCCTGATCACGGACGACTACCTGGAGGTGGAGGCGGCCATGGCCGAGGCGGCGCCGGAACTGGTGCTCGGCACCCAGATGGAACGCCACAGTGCCAAGCGGCTGGGCCTTCCCTGCGCGGTGATCAGCGCCCCCCTGCACGTGCAGGACGTGCCGGCCCGCTTCTCACCCCAGATGGGCTGGGAGGGGGCCAACGTGATCTTCGACAGCTGGGTGCACCCGCTGATGATGGGGCTGGAGGAGCACCTGATCGGCATGTTCCGCCACGACTTCGAATTCGTCGAGGGACACCGCAGCCACCTCGCCGAAGCCGCTCCCACACCAGCGCCCGAGATCGGAGCCTCCGGCGCTCCATCGGTCACCGCGACCGTCACACCGGGAAACGGGGAGCTGCGCTGGACGGCCGATGGCGAGGCGGAACTGGCCCGCATCCCCTTCTTCGTGCGCGGCAAGGTGCGGCGCAACACCGAGGCCTTCGCCCGGGAGCGGGGCCTGGACTGCATTGACGGCGAGACCCTTTACGAGGCCAAGGCCCACTTCAGCCGATGACAGGGATCGGTCACCGACCGGTGACAACGGCAGCGGCGATGTTTCGGATTGCGCCAGGGCCCCACAACCGGTGATGCAGGGGTCTTGGATGGCATCACGCCGGCAGGATCTGTTCTCGGATCAGCAACTCGATCTGCAGGGCGCTTAGGCATTTTCTCTCAGCAACATTTCCAGCGGCCACATCTCGCTCAGCAACAACATCTCCCGGCAACCATGACCACCACGCTTCCTGCTCCGGCCACCCGTCCATCCTCCGAAACCGCGATCCCCAGCCAGCACACTGACGGGGAGGGCAGCGTGCAGGTGCACCAGGATCCGTCGCTGCACATCGAGGAGGGGGCCCTGGTGATCGCCGTCTACGGCAAGGGCGGCATCGGCAAGAGCACCACCAGCTCCAACCTCTCGGCGGCGTTCTCGAAGCTGGGCAAGCGGGTGCTGCAGATCGGCTGCGATCCCAAGCACGACTCCACCTTCACCCTCACCAAGCAGATGGTGCCCACGGTGATCGACATCCTCGAAACCGTGGACTTCCACACCGAGGAACTGAGGCCGGAGGATTTCGTGTTCGAGGGCTACAACGGCGTGATGTGCGTGGAGTCCGGCGGACCGCCTGCAGGCACCGGCTGCGGCGGCTACGTCACCGGCCAGACCGTGAAGCTGCTCAAGGAGCACCACCTGCTGGAAGACACCGACGTGGTGATCTTCGATGTGCTCGGTGATGTGGTGTGCGGTGGCTTCGCAGCACCCCTGCAGCACGCCCACTACTGCCTGATCGTCACCGCCAACGACTTCGACTCGATCTTCGCGATGAACCGCATCATCGCCGCGATCTCGGCCAAGGCGAAGAACTACAAGGTGCGCCTCGGTGGCGTGGTGGCCAACCGCTCCGACGACACCGATCAGATCGACCGCTTCAACGAGCGGGTGGGCATGAAGACCATGGCCCACTTTCCAGCGTTGGATGCGATCCGCCGCTCACGGCTGAAGAAGTGCACCATCTTCGAGATGGAGTCCACGCCCGAGGTGGAGGCGGTGCAGAACGAATATCTCAGGCTGGCGGCGGCGATGCTGGAGAGCGTCGAGCCCCTGGACGCCGAACCGCTCAAGGACCGCGAGATCTTCGACCTGCTGGGCTTCGACTGAGGGTCTGCGGCGCCCCTCAGGGGGCCTGCCCCAGGTCGACGCAGCCCTGGCTCTGGAACTGATCCACCTTCTCCCCCAGTCGGTCAGCCACCTGGGCCACCTGATCCACCAGCTGGCCGTAGGTGGCGGCATAGCGCGCGTAGGCGTCGGGGTCGGCGTTGCGCAGGGTCTCCGCCTGGGCGGGATTCAGGCGGATGGTGCGCATCTCCCGCAGGCGCACGTCGAACTCCCCGCGCTTGAGCGTGCCGATCTCCGCGCGCAGCTGGGCGCATGCCGCCACCGCCCGCTGCTGGTACTGGCGGCGCAGCTGCCAAGCCAGCGCGAATACCCCCAGCACCGCCAGCAGGGCGGCCAGAACCGAGAGCTTGGCGCGCAGGGTGAGCGGTGGTGGTGCCATCGGACTCAGATCTCCGCGGCTGCCCGCTCCACCAGCCGACGCGCCACCGCCTGCGTGCCGGTGTGGCGGTAGGTGTCGGTGAAGACGTCGAGGAAGGTGGCCAGCTGATCGAAGCGGCCCTGCCAGGGCCCAAGGGTGGTCTCCAGGGCCCGCACCGCCTTCTGGCCGGTGAGGCCAAGGCCGCTCACGAAGCCGCCCGCCCAGCCCAGCCAGGTGTCCACACCGCGGCGGATGAAGTCCATGTGGGCCGCCTCGCCCCGTCCCGGGATCAGGGAGGCCATCCCGGCATACCCCGGCAGTTGGCGCAGGTCCCCCTGTCCCACCTGGCCGAGCAGCCCGTCCAGCCGCTCCAGCGCCTGATCGCCGAGGGGTAGCAGGGCGTCGAAGCACACCAGCGCCGCCATCCGCACCCGTGCCTCGCTCCCGTACTCCGCCAGGGCGGCGGCGAAGTCGCCGAAGCTGTCACCCGGCAGGCCGTTCACCTGGGTGAAGGCCAGCAGCTCGGCGGCCACCTTGAGCCCCAGATCGGCCGCCTGCAGGGTGTCGCTGGCGGGCGTGAGGTCGGCCACCCGCCGCAGCAACGGCACCGCGCCCCCCACATTGGCCAGCAGCCGCAACCCGCCGGCGGCCTGCTGGGAGCGGTTCACGGCCTCGTAGAGGCTCAGGGCCCGCCCGTAACCCTCGTGGCGTGCACGGCTGAGCACATCGGCCCGGGCCCGCACCTGGGCGATCAGGGCCGGATCATCGCTACCCATCACCTCGCTGATCAGGGCGTCGGCGGAAGTGATGTTCTGCCAGTCCCCCGGCACCACCGTGCTGATGCCCCTGAGGGCCAGCACGGTGAGGTTGCGGCGGGGCAGGCGCTCGAGGCGCTCGAGAACGGTGGCGCTCATGCGGCCTCAGCAGCGGGTTGGAGGGCGGGTTGGCGAGCGGGTTGGAGAATGCGGCCGCGGTCGGCCTGACGGCGCGGCAAGGCCGGCGCCTGCAGCGCCGCCAGGCCCTTCAGGTCGAAGGCGTCCAGCAGCTCATGGCGCTGGCTCACGTCCAGCCCGGCGCCCTGGCCGATCACCTTCACCTGGAAGCGCTCGGCCACCAGCAGGGCACTGGCCTGCGGGCCCTGCTCCACCACCGGCCACCCCTGGATGCGCTCGCCGCTGGCGGTGAACTTCTCGCGGGCCTCCGGGGCGGTGGCGGTGTCGGAGATGGCCAGCAGGGCGAGGGTGGCGTCGCCCTGCTTGAGGCGGGCCTCGCTGAAGCCCCGCTTCTCCTGGGTGAACACCAGCTGCTCGCCGGGGCCCGCCGACGGGAACAGGCGGTTGAAGGCGGTGCCGTTCACCACCTGGGCGGTGGGCACATCCGCCACCGTGCCGCCAGGGAGCCACTCGCCCAGCGGCAGCAGCAGCAGGCCGGCGAGCAACAGCCCCCCCACCAGCAGGAGGCCCAGCCCCCAGCGAACGACACGCCCCATGGCAGCACCGCAGATTCCGCGCCCTGCATAGCGGCGACAGGACCCCGGCAGGCCACCGGGCGTGTGGATCGTTGCAGATCTGCTTGGATTCAACGGGACGGCAACGGCCAGCAGTCGAGGGAGGCCAGTGAGCGTGACCAGCGCGCTGATCGATGCCCTGCGCCGCCCCGAGGCCTACGACCATCCGGTGGACGCCATCGCGGTGATGCAGACCCACATCTCCTGGGTGCTGCTCACCGGCCCGGTGGCCTACAAGATCCGCAAGCCCGTGGATCTGGGCTTCGTGAACTTCACCACCCTGGAACGTCGGCTGCACGACTGCCGCGAGGAGCTGCGCCTCAACCGGCGACTGGTGCCGCATCTCTACCTGGGACTGGCAGCCGTGGTGCTGACCGAGCAGGGACCCCGGCTGCAGGAGCTGGCGGAAGATCGCAGCGACGCGGAAATCCTGAGGAGCCCGCTGCTGGAGGTGGCGGTGCGCATGCGCCAGTTCCCCCAGGAGGCGCTGTTGCCGGCCGCCCTGGCGCGGGGGGAGGTGGGGACCAAGCAGATCGAGGAGCTGGCGGAAACCCTGGCCCGCTTCCACGCCACCGCCGCCATCGCCCCCGCCGCCGGTCCCTATGGCACCCCGGCGGCGGTGCGGGAGCCGGTGGAGGCCAATGTCACCTGCCTGCGGGAGTGGGCCGGCACCGCCCTGCAGCCCCGGCTGGAGAGGCTGGCGACCTGGAATGCCGCCGCCTTCGATGCGCTGGCGCCGCTGCTGCGCCGCCGGCTGGAGCAGGGCCGGGTGCGGGAGTGCCACGGCGATCTGCACCTGGGCAACATGCTGCTGCAATCGGGGCGGATCGAGGTGTTCGACTGCCTCGAGTTCAGCCCCGCTCTGCGCTGGATCGACGTGGTCAGCGACCTGGCCTTCCTGGTGATGGATCTGCGCCAGCGGGGCCACGCGGCCCTGGGTGTCCGGCTGCTCAACCACTGGCTGGAATGCAGCGGCGACGTCAGCGGCCTGGCCCTGTGGCGCTGGTATGGGAGCTACCGGGCCCTGGTGCGCGCCAAGGTGGCGGCCCTCAGCGGCGACAGGAGCAGCGATGGCCCCGTGGCCGCCTACCTGGCGCTGGCCGAGGCCACCATCACCCCCGCGCCCCAGGCCCTGCTGATTTGCCATGGGCTCTCCGGCAGCGGCAAGTCGCACCACAGCAGGCCGTTGACGGCCGAGCTGGGGGCCATCCGCCTGCGCTCCGACGTGGAACGCAAGCGCCTGTTCGGCCTCTGGGGCATCCCAGCCCGGGCCAGCCGCCAGGGCGACCCCTACGCCCGGGACGTGAGCGAGGAGCTGTTCGGCGAGCGTCTGCCGGCCCTGGCGGCCGCGGCGCTGGCTGCGGGCTTCACGGTGATCGTGGATGCCTGCTTTCTGCGCCGCTGCGATCGGGCCGCCATGGCGGCGGTGGCGGCCCGTGCCGGCGTGCCGCTGCTGATCCTGGAGTTCAGCGCACCGGAGGCGCTGCTGCGCGAGCGCATCGAGCAGCGCCAGCGCCGTGGCCACGACCCCTCCGACGCCGATCTGGAGGTGCTGCAGCGCCAGATCGGCTGGGATGAACCCCTGAGCACCGCGGAGCAGCAGCACACCATCCCGGTCACGCCGGCGAGCACGGTGGACACCACGGCGGCGGCGGTGCGACCGCGCCTGCGGCTGGCCGCCCCGGAGACCGGCAGAGCATGACCAGGGATGCAACCCTGGAGCGAACGATCCACCCGGTGCATCCCTCCTCGGCCAGCGCGATCGTGCGGACCGGCCCCGCAGACCCATGAATGCCGCCCCAGCCCAGCCCGAGCCCGCCACCATCCCCGCCACGCGCACGGTGATGGTGAGCGGCGCCAGCCGCGGCATCGGCCTTGCCATCACCGGACACCTGCTGGCCGATGGCCACCGCGTGAGTGCCGGCATGCGCGATCCGGCCGGCGCGGCGGCGCTGTGCGAAAAGGCGCAGGATCGCCTGCTCATCCAGCCCTACGAGGCCAGCGCCGGCGATGAGGATCCCCGCGGCCCCCGGGCCTGGGTGGAAGCCACGGCAGAGCGCTGGGGCGGCATCGACGCCGTGGTGCACTGCGCCGGAATGTTCTCCAGGGTGGGGCTGCGCTACGCCGACGGCGAGGAGGAGCAGATCGCCAGGGTCCTGGACGTGAACCTGATGGGTCCCTGGCGCCTGAGCCGGGCGGCCTGGCCGCGGCTGGTGGCCAGCGGCGACGGGCGCGTGCTGACGCTGGTGTCGATGAGCGGCAAGCGGGTGAAGGGGCGGCTGGCCGCCTACGGGGTGAGCAAGTTCGCCCTGCTGGCCCTCTGCCAGGCGATGCGCAACGAGGGCTGGGAGGACGGCATCCGTGTCACGGCCATCTGCCCCAGCTGGGTGAACACCGACATGGCCGCCGCCGTCACGGCGATCCCCCGTCAGGCCATGACCCAGCCGGAGCACCTGGCCGCCAGCGTCAGCCATCTGCTCTCCCTCCCCGCGGCGGCGGTGCCGTTCGAGTTCAGCGTGAACTGCCAGCTGGAGACATGAACCCCGTGGCCAGTGCCGTCCGACAGCACCACTACCGACTCCTCCTGGGCGGCTGCGTGGCGCTGCTTGGCATCTTCACCCTGCCCACTCCCTGGAACCTGCTGGCCTCCCCCGGCTATCTGGCCCTGGGGGTGGTGATGCTGAGGGCCCTGGGGGGCGGCGGCGACCGGAGCCGCCGGGGCACCCTCCACCGGCGGCTGTACCAGGGCACGGGGATCGCCACCCTGGCCGTGGGCGGGCTCTGGCTGCTCACCCCGCTGGAGTTGCGCGACACCGGTGTGCCGGTGGTGGCGCTCTGGGCCCTGTTCAGCGTCTGGAGCGCCCAGCGCCTGATCCGCCAGCTGGGTGAGGAGCGCAGAGTCGACCAGGCCGTGCTGAGTGGTGCCCTGGCCGGCTACCTGATGCTGGGACTCTCCGGCGGCTTCCTGAGCGCGGCCTTGGAGACCGTGGCACCCGGCAGTTTCACCGGCGTTGACCTCACCCCGGCCGGGCCCGACGGTCTGGATCCGGTGTGGAGACTCGACTTCGTGAAGCTGAACTATTTCGCCTTCGTCTCGCTCACCACCACCGGCTACGGCGACATCCTGCCGATCACGCCTGCGGCACAGATGGTGAGCATTGCCCTGGCGGTGGCGGGCAACAGCTACCTGGCCATCGTGCTGGGGCTGCTGATCGGGCGGTTCGGCATGCACGACAGCCATGACCGCGACAGCCATGAGGAGGAGACCGGCGGCGACTGAAGCCACCGGGCCCCGGCCAGCCGCGTCGGCTGGTTGTGATCGAGGGTGACCGGTCGTTGACCGGGCACGGGCTGATGCACAGAGTGGAGGAACGGCTCCTGAATGCTTCGCCGGGTTCTCCCTCTTCGACTCCATGACTTCGCTCCGCTTGCTGGCGTTGCTCGGCTCCGCCATCTCGCTCGGCGCCGTGGCCCTCCCGAGGGCCGCCGACGCGCAGACCCTCTACTCGCTCAACACCACCTGCAGCATCCAGCGCATGGCCCCCGTGCCCTGCGTGGTGGAGGCCGTGGACGTGGGCGATGCCACCGAATACCGGCACCGGGTGGGCAACCGCACCCTGGTGTACCGGGTGTTCGATGAGCCCTACGTGCGCATCGAGGCCCTCAACCCCGCCACCAACGCCTGGGGCCCGGTGCGCAACGCCACCATCCGCTTCTCCAGCAACGAGCTCTGCTTCAACGACCGCGCCTTCTGCGTGACCAACCCCAACTACCTCAACAGCGTGCGCGAGGAAGGGGGGCCCGCGCTGGCGGGCCGTGACCGGATGGGCCTGAGCTTCGGCAGCAACGGCCGCACCGAGATCGCCTGCTTCGACGACGGCTGCACCCGCCTGCTGGAGGCCATCACCCGATGAACCGTGTTCTCCGTCTGGGCGCCCTGGTAGGGCTCACCCTCAGCCTCGGTCTCGAGCCGCTGCCCTTGCTGGCCGCATCCGGTATCGGCGCCGAAGCCCCTGCCGCCCAGGCCGAACCGCTGCTCGCCCGTAGCGGCGGTGGCGGCGGCCGTGGTGGCGGTGGTGGCCGTGGCGGCGGTGGCCGCAGCTACGGCCGCAGCAGTGGCGGCAACCGCGGGTCCTCCGGCCGCACCGGCTTCGGCAACTACAGCAACGGCGGCAGCGCCTTCCGGGGCAGCAGCAAGCCCGCCGGTGGCTTCAGCAGCGGCAGCAAGAAGGGGGCCACGACCGGCAGCCGGCAGGTGCAGGGCGGCCAGGGCTCCGCCAACCGTCAGCAGAACGCCTCCTCCCGTCAGCAGGGGCGTCAGGACCTGGCCGGAGACCGCCAGGGTGAGCGCTCCGACCGCACCGACATCCGGCAGGAGAACCGGACGGACCGCTCCAAGAACCGCCAGAACGAGCGCAGCGACCGTGTGTCGGACCGCACCGACCTGCGTCGCGACCGCTCCGACAACCGCTGGGACAACTACTGGTCGGGCTGGGCCCGGCCGGGCTGGGGCTATGCCCGCCCCTGGAACTACGGCTGGTACGGCGGCTGGAGTTCTCCCCCCTGGGGCTGGTGGGGCGCCAGCGCCGCGGCCTGGGGCGTCACCACCCTCACCACCGCCGCGATCATCGACGCCGCCGTCGATAACGCCATCAACGATCAGGTCACGACCATCGTGGTGCCCAACACCAGCTATGAGCTCTACTACCCGAGCATCGAACCCGCCGGCAGCCAGGGGGTGACCTTCGTGGTGAACAGCAACGCCGGCACGGTGGACATGACGGCGGACTGTCAGCAGGGAACCCTCGACGGCCGTGCTCCCCAAACCGCCCAGGAGGCGGAGTTGCTCAACGCGGCCTGTGTGGTGGCCTATGGGGATTGAAGCATCACGGCCATCGCGATCATCTCCTGCAGGCATTCTTTGAGTCCATTCGGCAACACCGGATCGGCCCCACCTTCCGCGCTTCCTGATCTCAGACTTCACCGCAGAGGGTTGCGTTGAGCGTTTCCGACCGCTTCATCCGCAACCCGGTGCTCACCACGGTGTGCTCCCTGGTGATCCTGCTGATCGGTGGCGTGGCGATCCCGCTGCTGCCACTGGAGAAGCTGCCCCAGCTGGCCCCCACCCAGATTCAGGTCACCGCCACCAACATCGGCGCCGACGCGCGCACCACCTTCGACACCACGACGCGGGCGCTGGAGAAGGAGATCAACGGGGTGGAGGACATGAAATACATCTCCTCCAACACCTCATCGGATGGCGTCAGCAATATCAACGTCTTTTTCCCCGTCAACGTTGACCGCAACATCGCCCAGGTCAACGTTCAGAACAGGGTGGCCCAGGCCGAGCCCACCCTGCCGGAGGTGGTGAAGCAGACCGGGGTGACCGTAAAGGCCGCCTCGCCCAGCATCCTGGTGGCCTACGGCTTCTATGCCGACACCGGAGCCGACGGCCAGCCCCTCTACGACCAGCTGTTCCTCAGCAATTTCGTCGACCAGAACCTGATCGACGAGATCCGGCGTGTGCCGGGCGTGGGGGACGTGAAGATCATCGGCGAGCGCCGCTTCGCCATGCGGATCTGGCTCGATCCGGCGCGACTGGCCAGCGCCGGGCTGACGCCAATGGACGTGCAGCGGGCCCTGGTGGACCAGAACATCCAGGCCGGGGCTGGCCGGCTCGGACAGGAGCCCAGCCCGGCGGGGCAGGAGGTGGCCATCCCCCTGGTGGCCCGGAGCCGTTTCCGGGATGTGGGTGATGCCGAGAATCTGGTGCTCAAGGTGGGTGACGACGGCTCCCTGGTGAAGGTGAACGACGTGGGCCGGGTGGAGCTCGGCGCGGAGAACTACGACGTCGACACCAGCCAGAGCGGCCAGCCCTCGGCCTCCCTGTTCGTGTATCAGCTGCCCGGTGCCAATGCCCTCGATACCGGCAACCAGGTGAAGGCCCGGATCGAGGAGCTGTCAAAGACCTTCCCGCCCGGCCTGCGCTACGAGATTCCCTATGACTCCACGTTGTTCGTCACCACCTCGCTGGCCGATGTGACGGGCAACCTGCGCGATGCCATCATCATGGCCGTGCTAACCATCCTGCTGTTTCTGCAGGACTGGCGCTCCACCATCGTGCCGGCCCTGGCCATGCCAGTGGCCATGGTGGGAGCCATGGCGGTGGTGCTGGGCCTCGGCTTCAGCATCAACCAGCTCACCATGTTCGGGATCATCCTGGCGATCGGCACCGTGACCGACGACGCCGTGGTGATCGTGCAGGCGATCAAGGCCAAGCTCGGCCAGGGGATGAAACCCCTGCAGGCCGCGCTGGATTCGATGAACGAGCTGGCCTCGCCCACGATCACGGCGGCACTGGTGCAGCTGGCGGTGTTCATCCCGGTGTCCTTCTTCCCCGGCACCACCGGCATCGTCTACCGCCAGTTCGCCGTCACCCTGGCGGCGGCGATCGTGTTCTCCACCTTCAACGCCCTCACCTTCTCCCCCACCCTCAGCGCCCTGTTCCTCAAACCCGAGGGGGCCAGGCCCGATGCCGTGCAGCGGGTGCTGAATGTCGGGCTGGGCTGGCTGTTCAGGGGCTTCAACCGCGTCTTCGGCGGCCTTGAGGCCTGGTATGGCCGCACGATCGAGCTGCTGGTGCGGATGCGCTACCTGGTGTTCGCCATCTTCGTGGCCGGCCTGGTGGCCACCTACCTGATGCTCACGATCGTGCCCACGGGATTCATCCCCGATGAGGACCAGGGCCTGATGATCATCCAGGGGGAGGCCCCACCCACCGCATCACTGGCCTACACGCACCGACAGGTGGCCCAGGTGACGGAGATCCTCAGGGATTACCCCGACATCGAGAGCTTCCTGGGGGCTGCCGGCTTTGGACTGGAGGGGAACGCCTACAACAAATATCTGTTCTTCATCCGCCTCACACCCTGGGATCAACGGGCCACGGCCGACCAGTCCGTGTTCAGCCTGCTGCAGTCGATCAACACCAGGCTGCGCGCCGAGGTGAGCGGTTCCCTGGCGTTCGCCGCCAACATCCCGCCTGTGGACGGGGTGGGGGCCACCGGCGGCTTCGAGTTCCATCTGCAGAACCGTGCCGGCCAGCCGATGGATGTGCTGATCGACAACGCCCAGTCCCTGATCTCCGCGACCGTGGACCGGCCTGAGCTGGGCCGGGTGACCACCACCTTCACGCCGGCCACCGAGCAGATGTCGATCACCCTGGATCGCGATCTGGCCAAGGCGCTGGATGTGGACGTGCAGGAAGCTTTCGGCACCCTGGCGGCCTATCTGGGGGGTACCTACGTGAACGATTTCATCCTCGGTGCCGACCAGTACCGCGTGTATGTGCAGGCCGAGGCCGAGGAGCGCCGGCAGCCGGGCGACATCGGCGCCTTCTTCGTGCGCTCCCGCAGCGGTGATCTGGTGCAGCTGCAGAGCCTGATCCGCACCGAGCCCTTCATCGCCCCACCCGCGATCACAGCCTTCAACGTCTACGAGTCGATCAAGATCCAGGGCGTGCCCGCCCCCGGCTACAGCTCCGGCCAGGCCCTCGCCGCCATGGAGGAACTGGCCGCCGAAACCCTCGATCCCGGCTTCGGCTACGAGTGGGCCGGCCTCTCCCTGGAGGAGAGGAGCGCCGGCGGCGCCACCCTGGCGATCTTCGCCCTGGCCTTCGTGCTGGTGTTCCTGGTGATGTCCGCGCAGTACGGCAGCTACGTGGACCCGATGATCATCCTGCTCACCGTGCCCCTGGCCACCCTCGGGGCCATGGTGGCGATCTGGGGCCGGGCGACTCTGCTCCAGGCCGGTGGCTTCTGGCCGGTGATCAGCAACGACATCTTTGCCCAGGTGGGTCTGCTGATGCTGATCGGCATGGCCAGCAAGAACGCCATCCTGATCGTGGAGCAGGCCAACGAATTCCTGGCGCTGGGCATGGGCCTCAACCAGGCAGCCATCAATGCCGCCAAGGTGCGCTTCCAGCCGATCGTGATGACGGCCGCTTCCGGCCTGGTGGGCTACATCCCCCTGATGACCGCCTCCGGTGCCGGCGCCATCAGCCGCTGGTCGATCGGCACCGTGAGCTTCGGCGGCTACCTGGTGGCCACGGTGCTCAGTCTGGGGGTGGCACCGGTGATCTACATCATCATCAAGGGGCTGGAACGCCGCTACCTGAGCGACGCCGAACCGATCGACGGGTCCGTTGAGCCGGCCTGAGATGAACCGGGCCAACCGCCAGCGCCTGTTCGCCGCCATGATCGGGGCCGTGCTCGGTGCCGGGCTGGGCCGCTCGATCGAGCCACTGGCGCAGGATCCCGCCGGCCGGGAGCGCTTCCGCAGCCTTCCCTACCAGCGCCTCTACAGGGCCTACCCCCGGGTGGGGGCCGGGGTGGGAGCCCTGGTGGGGGCCGGCTTCGCCACCATCGCCCAGGCCCAGCGGCGGCGCCTCAGGCGGCGAACACCTCGATCAGACGGGCCATCAACAGGTTCGCGGCCTTGAGGCCGTAATCGCTGGCCCAGCAGCGCAGGGGCAGATGGCCCGGCGGCGCCAGACCCTGGTCATCGAGGGCCGCGGCCACCGGCACCGTGAGCTCCTCGGGCAGCGCGAATCCCACCCCCGCCAGCGTCGGCCAGGCCACCGTCCGGGTGAACCCCTCGAACAGGTCCATGTCCTGGGCGATGAGGGTGCTGCGGCTGCCGCCCAGCTCGCGATAGATCCGCTGCTGCATGGCGAAGCCGAATCGGCCCTTGCTCGTGGAGCTCCAGAGCCCGTCGATGATCTGCAGCATCGCCGCCGGCGCCCGCTCCAGGGTTTCCGGGCTGACATCGCCATCCCGGTCCGCCAGCAAGTCGAGCAACAGTCGGGCTGTTTCCCGGTCGGCGGCGTCGAGATCACCCGCCGCCAGCAGATCGCGGAGATGGGAGTAGCGCTGCACGTCGCCCACCAGCAGGAGGGTTCCCTGGAGCTGCCGGAGTTCAGCCGCCAGCTCCTCCACCCGCCGCTCCAGCTGCTGCAGGCGTTGCTCGCTGTCCATCACTGCACGGTCACCGAGGTGCCATGGCGCAGGCTGAACAGGTTGCTGACGATCACCGACTGGCCGGTCTGCACGCCCTTCACCACCGGGTAGCGGTTGTCCTGGAGCGGTCCGAGGCTGACGGGCACCTGGAGCGCGAAGCGGGTGCCGGGCGGCAGAGCCCGCAGCGGCTCCAGCGGCACGTTGCCGGGCATGGCCTCGAGATCCTGAAGGCTTCCCACCACAAACACGAACGTCTGGCCGCTGGAGCGCGTCACAGCCAGGGCCGGTACCGCCAGGCGCTGCACCGAATCGATCACCAGACGGGTGCGCACCCGCTCACCGTTGCGGAAACGCCCATCGGCATTGTCCAGTTCGGCCTTGGCCAGGAACGACTGGGTGGCGTCATTGACGCGGGGATCGATCGACACCACCCGCCCCTCCACGGCACCGTTGCCACCGGGGGCATTGACCAGCACGGGCTGGCCGGGGCGCACCCGCTTGCCGAAGCGCGACGGCACGTCCACCCGGGCCAGGAGCCGGGTGGTGCGCTGGATGGTGGTGAACGGAGTGCCGGCGCGGATCACGTCGCCCGGCTTCACCGCCACGTCGCTGACGACGCCATCGATCGGCGCCCGCAGATCCTTGTAGGCCAGATCGGCCTGCTTGGCCTTCAGGGCCGCCTCAGCCGCCACGAAGTTCTGGCGCAGGGCATCGCGTTGGATGGGGCTGGCGGCACCCTGCTTGGCCAGAAAATCGAACCGCTGGAAGTTGAGCCGGCTCTCATCCCGCTGGCTCTCCAGGGCCTTCACCTCCTCGCGCAGCTGGGTCTGATCGAGCACCACCAGGAGCTGGCCTGCGCGCACCGCATCACCCTGGCGGATGCGCAGGCTCTCGATGCGACCTCCCGCCTGGGCTGCCAGGCTCACCTCCTCGGGGGCCTCCAGGGTGCTGATGGTGGTGATCTCCTCCGGGAACGCGTGGGTCGCCACCGCCTCAGCCGTCACGGCCAGCGGCTTGGGCAACGGGGTGGGGTCCGTGGGAGCGCAGCCGACTGAGCTCACAGCCAGGCCGACCAGGAGTGCCCCCGAGCCGACGCGCGACGCCGGGAGAGCCGCGGGCCTGGACACAGAAGAGCGCAAGAGCGGCCCCCGGCAGATGGGTCCATTGTCCCCTCCGGTGCAGGGCTGGCGCCCGCCCTCATGGATCGCCGTCGGCAAGCGCTGCCGAGCGATCGGGGCTGCGGGCGTTGAAGGCGGCGAGGGCGCTGGGCAGGGTCGGGAAGAACCGCTCCGGCCCCAGGCGCTCGACGATGCCGGCCCGCTCCAGCAGCCCGTACAGGTCCTGCTTCACGCGTGCCATGGCGAAGGTGATGTTGCTCCTTTGGAGCTCCTCGGTGAAATCCCGCAGGGCATCGGCGGCCGTGATGTCAATCTCCGCGATCGCCTCGGCGTTGAGCACGAACCACTCCACAGGCGTCTGTTCCGCGGCGATCGCCTCGAGGGCCCGGCGCCGGAAGTTCTCGGCGTTGGCGAAGCACAGCGGCGCGTCGTAGCGGTAGATCACCAGCCCCGGCACGGTGGTGGCGCCCTTCCAGTCGTTCACGTCGTGCAGGCCGGCGAGATTCGGCGCCGAACCCAGCACCGCATCGTGGGGGCGCATCAGGCGGGCGAACAGATCCAGCATCGACAGCGCCACCGCCAGCCCCACCCCGATCAGGAGGTCGGTGGTCAGCACTCCGAACAGGGTGATCAGCGCCAGGTGGAATTCGCTGCGCTTGAACTGCCGCAGTCTCCGGAACTCCGGCACCTCGATCAGGCCCAGCGCCGCGTAGATCACGATCGCCCCCAGGGCCGCCTTGGGGAACAGGGCCAGCAGGGGTCTGAGGAACAGCAGCACCGTGATCACCACCACGAAGGCCACCAGCGAGAACAGCTGGGAGCGGCTGCCGAGGGAATCACCGATCGCCGTGCGGCTGCCGCTGCTGCTCACCGGGAACCCCCGGAACAGGCCGCTGCCCAGATTCACCGTGCCCAGGGCCAGCAGCTCCTGGTTGGCATCGATGCGGTAGCCGCCGCGGGCGGCGAAGGCCCGGGCCGTGAGCACGTTGTCCGAATAGCCCACCAGGGCGATGCCCACCGCGGTGGAGAGCAGATAGGTGAGGTTGCCGGTGGTGATGCCGCCCGGGATGGCCAGCGAGGGCAGCCCCGCCGGGATGGGGCCGATGACGGCCACCCCGGCCCGGTCGAGATGGAACACGCCCACCACGGAGCTGGCCAGGAGCACCGCCAGCAGAGGGCCGGGTGCCTGCGGAAACCGGCGCTGCACCCAGAAGAGGAACAGCAGCACCCCCGCCGCCAGCAGCAGCGTGGGCGGATGGATCTCACCCTGGTGGCGCACCAGTTCCAGCAGCTGGCCCGCGAGGGATTCGGCCGCCAGCGGAACACCGCTGATCCTGCTGATCTGGCCTGTGATCATGATCACGGCCACACCGGCCATGTAGCCCACCAGGATCGGCTTGGAGAGCAGATCGGCCAGGAATCCGAGCCGCAGCCAGGCACCCAGGCAGCACACCACGCCCACCAGCAGCGCCAGGGTGCTGGCGAGCAGCGCATAACTGGCGGCGTCACCCCCGGCCAGGGGGCCCACGGCCGCCGCCGTCATCACGGCGGTGGTGGACTCCGGGCCCACCGAGAGCTGCGGCGACGAACCCAGCAGGGCATAGAGCAGCAACGGCGGCAGGATCGCCCAGAGGCCCTGGATCGGCTCCACCCCCGCCAGCTCCCCGTAGGCCATGCACTGGGGCACCAGGTAGGCCGCCACCGTGATGCCGGCCAGCAGATCACTGCGCAGCCAGCCGGCGCGGTAGTGGAGCAACCGGTCCAGGCCCGGCAGCAGCTGGCTGAGCGGACCGGAAGCGCCGGTGTCGGGCTGCCGTGGCCTGGTTGCCGGTGGTGTCATGCGCTCACCTTGCTCATGCGATCAACTCCTCAGCCAATGGATCCGGGCCGGCTCTGTCGCCGCTCCACCCAGCGCAGCTCCCAGCCCTTGACGATCCGGTACACCACCGGCACCACGAACAGGCTGAGCACGGTGGCCATCAGCAGGCCGGAGAACACCACGGTGCCGATGCTGCGGCGGCTCACGGCACCGGCCCCGCTGGCGAACACCAGCGGCAGAAAGCCGGCCAGGGAGGAGATCGCCGTGAGCAGGATCGGCCGCAGGCGGGCCACCGCCGCACCGTGGATCGCCGGCTCCAGCGCCATCCCCGCCGCCAGGCGCTGGTTGGCGAACTCCACGATCAGGATGCCGTTCTTGGCCGCCAGGCTCACCAGCACCAGCAGGCCCATGCGGCCGTACACATCCAGCGGCAGATCGCGGAGCGCCAGGCCGGCGATGCCGCCCAGCAGCCCCAGCGGGACCGTGACCAGGATGATCATCGGGTCGATGAAGTTCTCGTAGAGAGCGGCCAGCAGCAGCACCATCACCACCACCGCCAGCAGGAACACCTGCTCGTTGGCGCCGCCGGCCCGGGCCTCCTCCCGCGCCAGACCGGCCCACTCCAGATCGGTGACCTGGCTGCCGAGGTCGGCGCGCACCTGGCGCAGCCGCGCCATCGCCTGGCCCGTGCTCACGCTGGCCTTCGGCTGGGCGCGGATCGAGATCGAGCGCAGCAACCGCGTGCGGTTGATCACGGTGGGGCCGACGTCGTCGCGCACGCGCACCAGCTGCGAGAGGGGGATGAGACGGCCGTCGCGGTTGCGGACCCGCAGCGCCAGCACATCGGCGGTGTCGCGACGGTCGCCCCCTTCAAGCTGCACGATCACCCGACGGATGCGGTCGCCCTCGAAGCTGTCGTTCACATAGTCGCTGCCGAAGCTGGCCCCCAGGACATCCACGAGATCCTGGAGCTCCACGCCCAGCGAGGCCAGCTGCAGGCGATCGGGTTCCAGCCGCAGCAGCGGCGCGTCGGCGCTGAAGCGCGTGTTCACCCGCTCGAAGACACCGGTGGACTGGGCAGCGTCGATGAAGGCCTGAGCCGCGGCCTGGAACTCGCTCAGGCTGAGCCGCCCGCCGCTGGTGTCGAGCAGATCGAACTCGATCCCTCCCTCGCTGCCGAAACCGCGCACCGTGGGCGACTCGATCACCACCACCTGGGCGTCGCCGACGGCGGTGGCCAGTTGGCGGTTCAGCCGCCCGGCGATCGCGGCTGGAGTCTGTTCACCCTGCGGTCGTTCCTCGATCGGCTGCAGCCGCAGGAAGAAGATGCCCTTGTTGGGGCTGCTGTCGCCGAACGAACGGCCGGCGTAGAAGTTGCCCGACACGATCGCCGGCTCCTGCCGCACCAGCTCCCGCACCCGTTCCATCACCGCCTGGGTGCGGGCCAGGGCCATGCCGTCGGGCAGCACCACCACGCCGCGCAACTGGCTGCCGTCCTCCTGGGGGATGAACGCCTTGGGACGCTGCTGGTAGGCCCAGGCCGTGACCAGCAGACCCACCAGCAGCAGCGCCACCACGCGGCGGCGCCAGGCCAGGGCCTGCGTGAGCCAACGATCGTAGGGACCTTCGAGGGCCTCCAGGGCGCGGCGGGGGGGATCGATCAGACGCTGCAACCAGCGGGGCTCCCGCTGTTCGGCATGCAGCAGCCGGCTGGCGGCCACCGGCGTGAAGGTGAGGGCATTGAAGGTGGAGAAGACGATCGTGGCGCCGATCGTCAGACCGATCGGGGCATAGAGCCGACCGGTGCTGCCCTGCAGGGTGAGCACCGGCAGGAACACCGCCACCAGCACCAGGGAGGTGGCGATCACGGCCCCGCCCAGCTCGGCCATCGCCTCACGGGCCGCGGCCAGGGGCGGATCCCCCCGCTCCAGCCGGCGGCCGATGTCCTCACTCACCACGATGGCGTCGTCCACCACCAGGCCGCTGGCCAGCACCATGCCGAAGAGGGTGAGGGTGTTGATCGAGCTGCCGGTGAGGCGCAGCACGGTGAGCGACCCCACCAGCGCCACCGGCACCGCCAGGGCCGAGATCAGGGCCAGACGGCTGTTGCCCAGCCCCAGCAGCAGGGAGAAGAACACCAGCAGCACGGCGTCCCGCAGTCCAGCGATGGTGAGGTCGATGCTCTGGCGCACCGTCTCGGCCTCATCGATGATCACCTGCAGATCCACACCCGGCGGGATCTGGCTACCGAGCTCATCGAGGGCCTCGCCGATGCCGCGGCTCACTTCCAGGGCATTGCTGCCGTCGCGCTGGAAGATCCCCATCGCCACGGTGGCCTGGCCGTCGAGATTGGTGGCGATCGAGCCGTAGTCCTCCGCGCCCAGGCTCACCCGGCCCACGTCGCGCAGCCGGATCACCCCGCCGCCGGGCCCGCGCGCCACCACCAGCTCCTCAAACTCCGCCAGCGTGCGCAGCCGCCCCTCCATGCGCAGCGGCAGCGAGAGCATCTGGTCGGCGGGAGCCGGGGCCTCGCCGGCCTGGCCCAGAGCCGCCAGCAGGTTCTGCTCCTCGAGGGCGTCACGCACGTCGGCAATGGTGAGGTTCACCAGATTCAGGCGCTGGGGATCCAGCCAGAGACGAAAGGCCAGCGGGCTGCCGCCGAACAGCCGCGCGTCGCCCACTCCCGGCACGCGCTGGAGGCGGTCGATCAGCACCTGCTCCACCCAGCCGCTCAGAAAGATGTCGTCGTAGCGCTCGCGCTCGGCGCTGACGCTCAGCACCATCAACAGGTCGTCGGAGCTGCGCCGCACGCGCACGCCGAAGCGCGCCACCGGCCCCGGCAGCCGCGGCTCCACCACGGCGGCCTCGTTCTGCGTGTTGATCTGGTTGAGCTCCGGATCGCCGCCCTCGAAGCTCAGGGTGATGCTGCTGTTGCCGGCGGAACTGGTGGAGCGGATCTGCTCCAGCCGCTCCAGGCCGTTGAGCTGCTTCTCCAGCAGGGAGGTGACCCCCTGCTCCACCACCTCCGGGCTGGCGCCGGGGTAGCTGGCACTCACGGACACCCGCCCGGGCGCGATCTCCGGCAGGTTCTCCACCTGCAGCCCGGGCAGGCTGATGAACCCGGCCAGCAGCATCAGCAGGGCCACCACCACGGTGAGCACCGGCCGGCGCAGGAACGGGTCGGAGATCGACCCCTGCGGTCTGCCCTTCACGGCGCGGCGGCGACTCGCGGCGGTTCTAGCCCAGCGACAGGCCCGGGCGCAGCGTCGCAGCCTGCGCGTCGCTGAGACGCCCGGCGCCGTGCAGCACCCGGGTGATGCGCTCGATGTCGAGCACGGCATGGCAGCGGTAGCCCGCCGCCGCCAGGCGTTCGCGGGCATGGCGGTCGTGGTCGCCGCCATGGTCGAGGAACACCACCACGTCGTGCACCACCAGGCCGGAGCTCTCCAGCTTGGCGATGCCCTCGAGCACGCTGCCGCCGGTGATCAGGATGTCGTCCACCACCACCACCAGATCGCCCTCCTCGAAGTCGCCTTCGATCAGCCGCCGGGCGCCGTGGGCCTTCACCTCCTTGCGGGGATAGATCAGCGGCTTGCGCAGCAGCAGCGACAGGCCGGTGGCCGTGGGCAGGGAGCCGTAGGGAATACCGGCGATGCGGTCGAACACCAGTTCCCCCATGCAGCCCGCATAGGCCTGCAGCACCCGGTGGAAGAGGTTGGGGTCGGAGATGATCTGGCGCAGGTCGATGTAGTAGTTGAACACCGCCCCGGAGGCCTGCACGTACTCGCCGAACAGCAGGCAGCCGATGTCGAACAGATCGAGAATCAGCTGATCCATCGGATCGGCGGCAGGAGGCGCCTGCCAGAGGGCACAGCTGCCGCGGCCGGGCCGCTCCTCCAGCCAGCGCTCGCGGATGGCGTTGATCTGGCTCTTGAGCGCCGCCGCCCGCTCGGCCATGTCGTCCTCCACCAGCAGGTTCTGGGGCAGGGGCAGCAGCAGCCCGTCGCCGGAGGCGGTGAGGCCGGCCTGGAGCATGGCCTCGAGCTTCTCCTCCTCCCCCCAGAGACTGCGCAGGATCAGGAAGTGCTCGGGCGCCACCTGGCGCACCCGCGCCAGGATCGCCGGGTCGCTGGTGCCCACCTCCAGCAGCAGCTGCTCCTGGGTGCCCCAGAGCAGGGTCTCGCGCACGATGCGCAGAAACAGCGGATCCTCCTCGCTGGGGAAGTGCTGGATCACGCGGGCGGTCTGGTTGGAGCTGTGGCAGGTCATCACCACCGCCTTGCCGGGATACAGAAGGAAGGGGGCGGCAATGTCCTGGCCGGGCAGGGGCGAGAGGCTCACCGCGTCGGCGGCCAGCTCCCGGAACAGGTAGTGGGCGAGGGCGGAGGAGGAGTTGAGATCGCCGTGCTTGCTGTCGATGATCAGGGGCAGGTCGGGCGGCACCAGCTCGCGCACCTCCAGCAGCAGCTCCAGCCCCACCGGCCCCAGGGCCTGGTAGAAACCGAGGCTGGGCTTGTAGGCGCACACATGGGGAGCGGTGGCCTCGATCACCGCCTTGATCCAGTGCCGGGCCTGACTGAGGAAGGAGCGGTTGGCCATGCCGCGCCGCGCCGCCCAGCTCTGCAGCATCTCGGGATTGGGGTCAAGGCCGGTCACCAGCAGGGACTGGCGATCGGCCATGGCCTCGGTGAGCTGGATGAAGAAGCCCATCGCCGGGGGCAGCCTGGGTCTGTTGCTAGGGCAGGGGGGCGGAACCGCGCGACCGCCCGACATACCTCGTAATCCCTCAGGCCAAGCTGGGCTCAGGCCAGACGCCAGGGCAGGGTCTCGCCGGCGTGGAAGGGCACCAGCTCCACGGCCGTGCCGGCGGCGTCGTTGAGGTGCAGCCGCCGGGGCACCGTCACAGGCTCGCGCACCAGGGTGATCGTGCCGGTGTTCAGGGGCAGGCCATAGAAGCGGGGCCCGTGTTCGCTGGCGAATCCCTCCAGCCGGTCCAGGGCGTTCTCCTGGGCGAACACCGCCGCGTAGCTCTCGATCGCGAAGGGGGAGTTGAAGATGCCGGCACAGCCGCAGGCCGACTCCTTGGCGGCGCGGTCGTGGGGGGCGGTGTCGGTGCCGAGGAAGAACTTGGGATTTCCGGAGGTGGCCGCCGCCCGCAGGGCGATGCGGTGCAGCTCCCGCTTGGCCACCGGCAGGCAGTAGAAGTCGGGCCGCAGGCCGCCGGCGAACAGGGCGTTGCGGTTGATGTGCAGATGGTGGGGGGTGATGGTGGCCGCCAGGGTGGCCGGGCCGCTGCGGACGAAGTCCACCGCGTCGGCGGTGGTGATGTGCTCCAGCACCACCTTCAGGCCGGGATGGCGCTCCAGCAGCGGCGCCAGCACCCGCTCGATGAACACCGCCTCGCGATCGAAGATGTCCACCGCCGGATCCACCACCTCGCCGTGGATCAGCAGCGGCATGCCGATCCGCTCCATCACCGCCAGCACCTGCTCGATGGCCTCGATGGCCGTGACGCCCGAATCGGAGTTGGTGGTGGCACCGGCAGGGTAGAGCTTGCAGGCCGTCCACACCCGCTCAGCGAAGCCCCGCTCCACCTCCGCCGGATCGATGCTGTCGGTGAGGTAGGCCGTCATCAGCGGCTGGAAGCGGCTGGCATCGGGCAGGGCCTCGCGGATGCGGCGCCGGTAGGCCTCGGCCGCCGCCATGGTGGTGACCGGGGGCCGCAGGTTGGGCATCACGATCGCCCGGGCGAACTGGGCCGCGGTGGCCGGGGCCACCGCCTGGAGCATGGCCCCGTCGCGCAGGTGGACATGCCAGTCATCGGGCTGGCGCAGCGTCAGCCGCTGGTGCTGATCGGCTTGCTGATCGACCTGTTGATTGGCTTGCTGATCGCCGCCCGTCATCGCCATCGCGGGCCCGCGACCCGACACCCCAGAACTCCACCCTGCCAGAGGCCTGCCCATCAACTGGCCCGGCTCGTAAGGATTCATGTCGGCGCCGAGGAGCTGGGTGACCACCGACACGGAGCCGCGGAGGCCGGGTTCCTATGGTTGAACGTGACAATCTGCTGATAGGCCCATGGGTGCTGCTGCCAGGCTCACGATCGGGGAACTGGAGGCGGGCTATCCCACCTACTGCAAGGCCCTGCGCCTGCTGATCCGCGACGGCCGCAGTTTCGAGGCGATCCAGCGCACCGTGTGCTGGGAGCGGCTGAGCTTGCTGCAGAAATGCCTGCCCACGCGCTACAAGGCCCCCGATTACCTCTACGTGCTGCTGAAGCGGGAAGTGGAGCAGCCCGCCGCCTGAGCAATTCCAACAATCCAGTCAAGCGATCGCCATCTGGAGGGGGAATCGGTCGGCATGACTGGTGGAATGGAGATGCTCCAGCGGTCCCAGCCCTTCGATGCCCCACCACCAGATCCTGATCATCGGCGGCGGGGCCGCGGGCATCACCGCTGCCGCGCAGCTCAAACGCGCCCGCAATGGCCTCGATGTGGCGATTGTGGAGCCCTCGCGGGAGCACTACTACCAGCCCGGCTGGACCCTGGTGGGCGGCGGGGTGTTCACTCTGGAGGAAACCCGTCGGGCCGAGGCTGATCTGATCCCAGCCAGCGTACGCTGGATCGAGGACGCGGCCACCGGCTTCGATCCGGACCACAATCAGGTGCTCACCGCCAACCACGGCGCGATCGGCTACGACGTGCTGATCGTGGCCACCGGGCTGAAGCTCTGCTGGGATCGCATCGAGGGCCTGAGCGAGGCCCTGGGCCAGGGCGGTGTGTGCAGCAACTACAGCAAGGACCATGCCGCCTACACCTGGGAGGCGATCCAGGCCTTCGAGGGCGGCAATGCCGTGTTCACCTGCCCGCCGATGCCGATCAAGTGTCCGGGCGCGCCCCAGAAGATCGCCTACCTGGCCGACGACGTCTTCAGGAAGAAGAAGCTCAAGGCCAACGTGGTCTACGCCACGGCCACGCCCGGGATCTTCGGGGTTCCCGTGTATGCCGCACCGTTGCGGGAGGTGGTGAAGCGCAAGGGCATTGACGCCCGCTACAACCACGTGCTCACCGCCGTGCGCCCCCAGAAACAAGAGGCGGTGTTCAAGGTGACGGAAGGGGAGAGCAGCCGCGAGGAGGTGATTCCCTACAACCTCCTGCACGTCACCCCGCCGATGGCCGCCCCCGATGTGGTGGCCACCAGCAGCCTGGCCAACGGGGCCGGCTTCGTCGAGGTGGACCAGTTCTCCCTCCAGCACGTGCGTTTCGCCAACGTGTTCTCGCTCGGCGATGTGAGCGGCATGCCCAACTCCAAGACCGCCGCGGCCGTGCGCGGCCAGGCGCCGGTGCTGGTGGCCAACCTGCTGGCCCTGCTCGACGGCAGACCCATGGAGGCGGCCTACGACGGCTACAGCTGCTGCCCGCTGATCACCGGCTACGGCAAGACGATCATGGCCGAGTTCAACTACAAGCAGGAGCCCGTGCCCTCGTTCCCCCTCGACCCCACCAAGGAGCGCTGGAGCATGTGGTTCGTGAAGCGCAAGATCCTGCCCGCGCTCTACTGGAACCGCATGCTCGCCGGCGCCCAGCACGAGCGCCGCTTCATTCCCGGGCGGGTCAGCTGAGGGCGGAAATCAGACCAGGGTGAGTCAGGCGGGGAGTCAGGCCAGACAGTCGGCATTGAGCAAGGCGCACACCTCGATGATCTGCAGGCTGCGCTCCGGGGCAAGCCCCAGGCTGCCGGCCAGCTGCTCGAGGAAGTCGCCCTCCCCGGCAGTCACCTCCCGGTCGCAGTGGATCAGCTGGGCGGCGAGGGCAAAGGCGGTTTCGCGCAGCCCCAGCAGCAGGCCCGGGAACAGCTCCCCGAACGCCGGCAGGGACATCGACCGGAAGGGGGCTCTGCTCTGCAGCTGCTCGCGGATCAGTCTGGCTTCAGCGTCCACGAAGGAGCGATCCGAGGCGACGGCGGCCACCGTGATGGCGGCAAAGGCTTCGGCCTGGTTCATGGCGGCTCAGGCAGCCAGAGCGCGCAGCTTCTGCAGCCGGCGCTCCGTGGATTCCAGCAGCTGCAGACCGAACACGGGCAGCTGATCGAGGGCGAACAGCATGCCCTGCCGCTGCATCAGCACCAGGCGGGTGGGCTTGAGGGCCGTGGCGGTGCCGTGGCGGCGGCGCTCGGGCTGCACCAGCGCCCCCTGGCCGAAACACTGCCCCTGGGTGAGGATCTCGGCCTGGGTGCCATCCCCCCAGCTGAGGCGCACCTTGCCCTCCAGCACGCCGTACATGCACTCGCCGCGGTCACCGGCCTGGAAGATCACCGCCCCGGGCTCGAACTCCAGGATCGAGCCGTTGTGACTCAGCGCCTGCATGCTCTCGAGGAGCTGGTGATCAGCCGTGGGAGCTGACATAGGGACATCGAACGTGCACGCCCAGCCTGACGAGGGCGGGTTAAGGCAACATCAAGCCGCGGCCGCCAGGCACTGGCGCGCCATCAGTCCCTCCTCGTCGGCAGGCACCCGCGTGAGCACCAGCGGCTGCAGCCAGCCGAGCCCCTCGCGCAGCTCCTCCAGCAGAGCATCGTCGTGCTCGCCGATGCCGCCGGTGAGCGCGATCACATCCACCCCGCCGAGGCTGGCGGCCATCGCGCCGATGCCCTGCAGCAGGCGGTGGCGGAACACGGCGATGGCCAGCTCGGCGCCGGCATGGCCCCGGCGGGCGGCCTGCCTGAGCTCCCGCATGTCGCCGCTCAGCTCCGAGAGCCCCCGCAGGCCACTGGCGTGGTTCAGGGTGTGGTCGAGGTGCTGGACGCTGCTGCCCTGGCGCAGCAGATGCAGCAGCAGGCCGGGATCCACGCTGCCGCTGCGGCTGGCCATCACCAGGCCCTCGAGCGGTGTGAAGCCCATGGTGGTGTCGATGCTGCGGCGGGTGCCATCGGCAGCGATGGCGATGGCGCAGAGGGAGCAGCCGGCCCCCAGGTGGCAGCTGATCAGCCGCCGGGCACCGGGGTGGAGGGCGGCCACGGTTTCGGCCACGTGTTGGTGGTTGAGGCCATGGAAGCCGTAGCGACGCAGCCCCTGCCGGCGCCACTCGCCGGGGAGGGCATACGTGAAGGCGGCGGGGGCCAGGGTGGCGTGAAAGCCCGTGTCGAAGCAGGCCCACTGGGGCACCGGACCCGCACCGGTCGCAGGATCCGCTCGCTGATGGGCCTCCAGCCAGCCCTGCAGCCAGGCGATCGCCTGCAGGGCCGGGCCGTTGTGCAGGGGCGCCAGGGGCACCAGGGCCTGCAGTTGCTCCAGCACCTCGGCGCTGAGCCGGGTGGGCTGGCTGAAGGCGGCACCGCCGTGCACGATCCGGTGCGCCACCAGCGAAGGGGCGGGGTCGGCGGCGGCGATCAGGGGAGCCAGCCACTGCTCCAGCAGCTCCTCCATGGTCTGGCCACCGCCACCGTCCCAGGCCTGCTGCTCCTGCCAGAGGGGCCGCCCTCGGCCGTCGCGCAGGGAGGCCTTGACACTGGAACTGCCGCTGTTGAGCACCAGCACGGCGGGCTGGGCGGCAGCTGTGGCGTTGGCAGCCGGCGGCGGTGACGGGTCCATGACGCAGGGGAGGTGGCGCAGAGGAGTGGCCCGGAGCGCGACGCCATTACTCAAACGCCGACGCCGTTCTGCGGGCCGCGCTGTGGGCGGATCCGGATTCCCGTTGGCAGCAGAGGTGCTGGTCCGGAGTGAGGGCCCTAGTGTGGGGGATTGTGTTCGAGTTCCCCTGATGCACCAGACCCTTCAGGCCCTGCACCCCAACCCTGGATGGAGCGCAACCCAGTCCGCTTCACCCGCTCCCACACCCCAGGCGCCGACGCCCCAGACCTGCGACACGGTGGGCAAACACTGCATCCTCGAGCTCTACGACTGCGATCCAGGTCGGCTCGACGATCAAGCCTTCCTCAGGGACACCATCACCGCCGCCGCACTCCAGGCCGGTGCCACCCTGCTCAACCTGATCACCCACCGCTTCCAGCCCCAGGGCGTCACCGGCCTGGCCCTGCTGGCCGAGTCGC